>JAVEWN010000093.1:0-12593 GCA_034004515.1 Anaerolineales bacterium
TTTCTTAACCCGGACAAGCCGAAAAAAAAACCTAAAGCTTTTACTTCGTGTTACTTTGTGTCCTCGCGCCCCGCGTATTTTGTGGGGTTGTCTTTAATTTTCTTGCTTTTTGTGCAAGGATTTAACTTCAAAGTTCTTAACCTGCCCAGTTGCATCGACCTTAAAAACGGATTGCACCGTTTACAGGGATTACTGAACACCCTAACCCAGAAGAACCCCCATCTCTGGGGGTTCTTCTGGGTAAAATCCCTATATCTAAAGGGTTGGCGAGTGCCCCAGGCAGGAATCGAACCCACAACCTACTGATCCGAAGTCAGGCGCTCTATCCGTTGAGCTACTGGGGCGTGCCGCCGATTATACCATTTTATCGAAGTACAATTTACGGCCGGGCGGCCTACTCGAACCTGAAACGCCAGACTCCGATTGCAAAAAAGACCAGCGCGAAGCCCAACAAAACAGCCGCTTCTGGCAAAATATCCACCAAACCGCGCCCGCGCAGCACCAGGTCGAGCAGGCCTTGCATGGCCCAGGTCGTTGGCAGAATATGCACAATCGTCCGCACAAATGCCGGGAACAGCTCCAGCGGATACCAGCAGCCGCCCAGCAAGGCCATCACCATCCCAAACATGATGCTCAGGCCGCCGGCCTGGCTTTCGGTTTTGATAAACGTCCCCATCGCAGTCCCGAGGGCAGCCGCCGCCAGGGCCGCAGAAAACAGAATCAGGGCCAGGCCCGGCAAGTCGCGTCCCCATTCAAGATGGAGGGCCAGCTTGCCGAAAAGGATCAGGAGCAGCATCTGCAAGAGGGCAAACAGCACCTGGCCGCTAATCGTCCCCAGTAAAAAGGTGGCCTTGGAGGTGGGGCTGCTCAGCAAACGCCGCAGAGTTCCCTGCTGGCGCTCGTAGGCGAACATCCCTGAAATGCCAAAGAGCGGGATGAAAACCCATGTGACCAACTGCCCGGCAGACGAGTTCGCGCGCGGGTCGTATTCAACCCGATCGGGCGTGTTGGCCGTTCTGACGGTGACGCGCTCCGGAGTCTCGGCCTGCAAGCGGCGGGCGGCAGCCAGCGACTCGTCAAAATAGGCCTGTTTTTCGGCCTGGCTTGCAAACGGAGCCTGTTCTGCGCGCAGCTGAACCGCCTGGCTGGCGGCAGCAGATGCAGCCGAAACCTGGCGCAGAGCGGTCGAGATGGCTCGTTCGGCCACGAGTGCATTCAGGTTATTGGGCTGCTGAAGCAGTTCCACCTCCGCTCTTCCGGCTTGCAAAGCGCTCCAGTCCAAACCAGCCGGGACGATCAAAAGAGCCGCTGCGCGCCGCTCGTCAAATTGAGCCTGGCCCTCAGGGCGGGTCAGCACTTCCGGCCAGACCGCGGTCGATTTTCCCAGCTCGCTCAAAATTTGAGCGGAGACGGGGCTGCCGGCCTCATCCACCACCAGTAAACGAATGCGCGGGTCTGCCTGCCCATTGCCAGTGCCGCCCGCCAATAAAAAGGTAAAGACCAGCGGCAGGACAATAAAAAACATCAGTTCCCACGGGCTGGTAAAGCGAACCACGGCGTCTTTCCAGATGATTGCAAATATTTTTTTCATTATCTTACCCGTCCAGGCACGATTCTTAAATCGCGCCTGCAAATCAGCTTTTCATCGCATCTGAGCGCCGAAAAATGACTGCTGAAATCCCAAATAAGAGCGCGCCCATCCCCAGCAAGGCCGTAATCGGCCCGGCCAGCTGCGGCAAACCGCCGCCCAGCGCGAGAGTCGTAAAACCGTCCAAACCCCAGGCATTCGGCGTAATCCGGCTGATCAGGCGTACAAAAGGCGGCATCTGGCTTAGATCGATAAAAGTGCCGCCCAGGATACCAAAAATCAGCATGATGGCTGTGCCGAGGTTGCTGACCTGGGCTTTCGAGCGGCTGAGCGCCGTCAGGAGCAGTCCCCAGCCGGTCGCGCCAAAAACAGACGCCAAAATCAGAACCAGCATGCCCAACGGATCGCCCCACCTGACGCCAAAAAACAGAGCGGAGGCCAGAATTAGAATACCCATCTGGGCCACACCGGTTAAAAAAATACCAAACACCTTGCCGCCTAAAATTTGGGTTGCGCTGGTTGGCGAAATCATCAGGCGCGGCAAGGTGCCCTGGGCGCGCTCGGCCAAAATTGAGCGCCCGCCATACGAAACGGTATACATCAAAAACATGAGGGCCATGCCAGGGGCCATGTAAGCCAGAGGGTCGAACTCGACCGCTGCCGGGCCCTGGTTTTCTTTTTTCAAGACAATCGCCGCGCTCGAAGCCGTTTCGTCGTCAAACTCTCCATTCTCAAACAGGGCGCGCGCCAACGCTTGCACCTGCTCTGGCGGCATGTTCTCCACCCCGGAGATGCTCAGAACCCGCAGCGTGCCTTGAATGCGGCCTTCTTCGACCCGGCTGATGAATTCATCCACAATAGACTTGATCACGCCCGCCGAAGTGGGGCTGGATGGGTTGGCGTAGACCTCAATTTTGAGCGGGTCTGGGCTGTAGTTCTGGGCGGCAAGCGCGCCCTCGCCCGGAATGACGCTCGCGCTGAAGCCCGCCGGGATGATAATGGCCGCGGCAGCCTGGTCTTCGTCCACAAAACGGTAGGCCGCTTCGGGTGAGTCGGCTTCGCTGGGTTCGAGCAGGGTCGATAAATCTTCGGATTGGAACAAATCTACCAGCGCGTCACCCAGCTGGGCCTGATCCAGATTAACCAGCACAACCGGAATATCGGACAACCCGGATGCGCTGCCACCGCTAAAGTGGCCGGTCACAAACCCCAGGCCAAGAGTCAGCAGAAAAGGCGCCAGCAGCATAAAAATTAGGGCAGCCCGGTCACGAAAGATGATTTTCAGGTCTTTAAGACCGATAAAAAAGAGTTTTTTCATGAGCGGCTCTAATCGCGCAGCGCCCGGCCGGTCAGATGCAGGAAGACCGCTTCCAGGTTGGGTTCGCGAATATCGATGGATCGGATTTTTATGCCGCGCTCGTTGGCTGCGCTCACGACGGAGGCCAGAACGTCTTCGGCGCTGGGGGTGATCACGCGGATGACGTGGTCGCTGGCCTGGGCCTGAAGAACGCCTTCCAGGCCAGTTAGGGCAGCGGCCAGGGCTTGCGGATCATCATTTTCGGCAATATGGAGGAGCAGGGTTTCGGTCTGCCCAACCTGACGGGTCAGTTCGGCCTGGGTCCCGAGGGCGATCAGCTGGCCGTGATCGATTATGCCAACCCGGTTGGAAAGCTCGGCGGCTTCTTCCATATAATGGGTGGTGTAAAGCACCGTCATGCCCTGGCGATTGAGTTCTTGGACCGTATCGAGAATGGCGCGGCGACTCTGCGGGTCGATCCCAACCGTTGGTTCGTCCATAAAAAGCAGTTGCGGCTTGTGCAGCAGCCCAACCCCGATATTGACACGCCGCTTCATGCCGCCCGAATAGGTGCGGACGCGCTGTCTGGCTTTTTCTGTCAGGCCAATTTGCTCCAGGATTTCGTCGACGCGCGCTGAAAGCTGCTTGCCGCCCAGGCCATACATCTGGCCCCAGAAATCGAGATTTTCACGAGCGGTCAGGTCTTCGTAGAGCGCGATCTCCTGCGGCACGACTCCAATCGCGCGCCGGACAGCCGTCGGCTCTTTTTTGAGCGAGTACCCGGCGATGGTCGCATCGCCGCTGGTCGCTTGATAGAGCGTCGAAAGGATCGAGATGGTGGTGGTCTTGCCGGCCCCGTTCGGGCCGAGCAGGCTGAAAATCTCTCCCTGCTGAATGTCAAACGAAACACCGTTGACGGCGGTGAAATCGCCATAGTTTTTTACCAGGTCGTGGACTTCAAGAATAGCGGGCATAAAGCCTCCGGGAAAAAGATAACAACCTGAAGTATAGCGCAGAAGTGGCCCTCAAGTTGCAAAGCGGATTGGGCTATCCATGGCTTTCTCAAACTCGGAAATGTCATTGCGGGCCGCAGTTTTTTCGGGGCGTGGCAATCCCCTGACAGGATAGGAGCTTGCTTCACCCGGCTCAAGAACGCCGGGTGGAGCAAGGACATGCCATATTTGTACCCAACAGTCAAGCGACTTTGCGAAAACCATATTGGGCTATCTCGGTCGAGCTTCCTGATCGCAAGGGTTATAATTTGTGCAGGCCAGAAATTTGTCCGAACGCGCACAACCTTTATTGGCTACGCGCTAAAAAAGTGCGAAGCCCAACCGAATCAGGAAAAATCGAAAAGAGAATCTGATGAATATTGTTCGCAAACTCCGCTTCCTGCTTTTTGCGGTTCTGCTTGCAACCAGCGCCTGCAACCTGCCCCAATCCCCGCCCGCAACCAGCGCAGCAGATGAAAGTGGTCTGGCCGCAACGGTTGCGGCGCAAGTGACCGAGGCGCTTTATAAGACCGCTACGCCAGTTCCAAGCCAGACGCCCCTGCCGCCCACCGCAACTGCCAGCGCGACGGCAACCATCACGCCAACCTATTCACCCCCAATCTTGAAAATCAACGAAAACAGCAACTGCCGGAGCGGCCCGGGCGAATCGTATGCCGTTTTGGTGGTGCTTAAGGCCGGCCAGAGCGTGGATATCGTTGGGCGTGGGCCGCAAGATAACTATTGGGTGGTCAAAATTCCTGGTCGGACTGAAACTTGCTGGGTTTGGGGCGAATTTGCCACCGTCAGCGGCAGCGCCCAGACCCTGGCCGAAATTACCCCGCCCCCAACGATTACTGCCGCGCCGCCCGCCGCCCCGCGCGGACTGACCTACACGTTTGTCTGCTCCTTTACGGATGTAACCGTCAACCTGGGCTGGACAGATCTTGCCAGCGACGAAAGCGGCTACCGCATTCTGCGGAATGGCGGCCCCTTGGCCGAATTACCCGCCAACAGCAGCTTCTACACCGACGTTGCCGCGGCCGCCTCCGGCAGCAGCTTCACCTACTCTATCGAAGCCTTCAACATCGCCGGAAAATCATCGCCAATCAGTATTTCTTTTGCGTGTCCGTAGAGGACAACGCCCCATCTCCATATTTCATGAGCCGCAAGCCTTCTAATCGAATCACAGAAGGAAGCAAGGCCTGATAAATATGACAATAGGGTGATTGTTGGTCATAACGCCCGGTTGCGCGATGAGCCATTAATGGGCAGCCGCCCGCGCACCAATACCGCCATTGGCAATCTGCGCATCCCTGTTTTTCTGAGACAGGGAGGTTGCGTATTCCAGCGTCTTGCCTGCGCACCAATGCCAGCGCATCTTCTGCCTGAAAATTTCCAACAGCGTGCCGCATTTGCATCTGGCACTGCGCAACCTGTCCCTGCGGATCGAACACCAAATAATTAGCGCCAACACTGCAAGTCTTAACATGAGCCACGGACAGATTTGCGCGGTCGAGGAGCGATGCCAGCAAACTGCGACGCGGTAATTTCTTTTCAATAACATCAAAGGCGGCTTTCATCCCGGCAATGATTTTATTGTCGTCCATTGTAAGAGTTGGCTGGATAACAGAAAAATCGTTTTCGCGATAGAAATTAATGCTAAAGGATAAATCCATATCCAAGATCAGATCTAACAATTCCGCCAAACCGCCAGCACTCTGGGCACTTACCGTAATAGAAATATCGGGCTTGATCCCAGCTTGCATTACGATTTGAATACCTCTCAGCACATCGTGAAATGAATTTTGACCACTCGCATAATGTCGGTGGAAATTATGAAAACTATCCAGGCCATCGAGCGAAATCATCATGCGTAATCCGCTTGTTTTTATTTGGGCTGCCAGAGACGGGGTAAGTAACGTGCCATTGGTAAGCACAACGCCGTCAAGAGCTATCGCCTTCCGCTCAGCCGCAATCCCCGCATAAGCGTGTAATTCCAATAGCTGCTGAGGCCGCAAAAGCGCTTCTCCTCCCGAATACTTCAATTTAATCGATTTATAACCATATTTCTCAGCAGAGCGGAGTGTGGCATCAATTGCGGCTTTGCCCGTCTCGATGGACATATCTTCCCGCAGATGAGCCAAGTAACAGTAACTGCAACGTAAATTGCAGCGATCTGTCAGGTGCAGCCAGGCCGTCAGGAGAGAGGCCGGCTCCGTGGTAACGGGCGTCAATCCTCTCTCTGGGGAACTGACCAAATTTAAAGCTGCCAGAAGTTCTATGGATTTTTTAATTTCAGCATCAGGAAATTGCGGAAACCGGCTGGTAACGTCCGAAAGTGAATCATCATCCTGAAGTGTATCCAAAATTCGGCAGGCCGACTCGTTGCAATAAGCGATGCCAAGCGGGGCTTGGGGGTTAAATATCGCGTGATGGGTAGGGCTGACCGCTAACCGGACAAGCTCTGGCACTTTCTGCCAGCGAGATGTCTCGCGAATCGGAATAAGGTCAAGTGGCGTGCCAGATTCGGCGCAAGCGCAGTCGCAATCGCAATCACACTGGCCTGCTCCCGCAAAGGAGTTGCGCCCGGCAACAAGAATTTCTGGGGCTTCGGGTTTGTTTTTCATCTAGGCCTCCCTAGCTTCTCATTTCCAGTTCTATCAAGCGGACAGAACACAGGCTAACCAGGTCATCGCGCCGCAAAATAGGCCTGTCTTCGTCAGACCAGTATTTGCCAAGCCAATTACACCATTCAATTGCCTGCTCTTTATTTTTGTTGGCGAGGGTATCTATTCGTTCATTAAGAACATCAAGTTCGGCCAGGAATGTCCGTTGTCCATAGCCCCCCTTGCGAAGCGTTAGCGCTGGAAAAGCATCGGCATAAATTTGGCGGGCGTCTTCAAAGCGGCCTTGTTCAAAGGCAACATCCCCCAGAATTTTCTGCATCCGGCCTAAATGATGCGGGAAATTATAATCTTCCGATAACAAGTCTCGCAGTGTTTTATCAAGATTCGCGATATTCTCAACCCATCTTTCATCTTGCTTTCCTGACTCCATCCATTTTGTATAATTAACTTCAGCCGAACTAATTATGTTGTTTACTTGGGTGCGCACGTCAAAAGTAAGTGTGCTTGACTCCCGGCTCTCTTCAAAACAAGCCAATGCTTCATCCAGTTTTCCACGGTTTTGGTAAACACACCCCAATACATGGGTTGCCCAACCCTTTTCAATCACAATATTAAAGGCGAGGCTGCGCTTTAAATCACGTTCAGCCTGATCAAGATCATCCATCAGGCGATAGACCGCGCCGCGATAGCTATACAAACGCGCAAGCCAGAAAAGGGAATCTTCAGGCTCAAAAATTTTTAGGGCTTTATTATAATATTCGAGCGCTTCTTGATATTTTCCCCAGTTTCGATACACCTCTCCAATCGTGCAGTAGCTTGAGCCGATGTCCTGGATATCATCCAAACCCAATCTGATCTTGACCGCCTCCTGGCAATAAGTCATGGCGCTGCTATAACGGCCATCCAAAGATTGAACATAGCCCAAATTGTTAAGCGCCGAAGCAGTTTTGGCAAGGTTTTTAGATGATTTTAATGCGGTCAATGCTTTCTGATAGCAGTCCGCCGCATCCGGATGGCGACCCATAAGTCGCAAGGTAAGGCCGAGAGAATTAAGGATGGTACCTTTCCATTGCGCTAAATCTGGGTGAGATGCGCAAATGTTGAGCGACTCGCGAAAATCTCTCTCAGCTTCGGGCAGTTTACCCGAATTCATCTTGGATTTTGCCCTTTTGGTTAACACATCCAATTGCATTTCTGGCGAGACATCCAAAGATAATTTTTCGCTCAATTCCAAGGCTTTTTCAAATTCGCCTTTGTCGTTAAAAAACTCTGCCTGCCGAATAATTACTTCATGCATGCTCTGGTCAGAGATTTTTCCATCATACGAATCAATTGCATTGACCAATACTTCCCGGGGATTATTGCTTTTATTCTCATCAAAAAGTCGAATGAACTCACTAATGCCTAGCTCTGCGTTGGCAAATAACGCGTGAGTAAGATACATGCCCTGCAATGACCATTTTTGGCGTTCAAGGGAGCCGATTTCAATCACCTTCTCTTCGCGACTGTCTTTTTCTAACTCTTCCAGCTTTTCAGAGATAGACCTGATTTTCTTTATTAGATAAGCAGCAGCAAGATTACTTTCATGGATGCGCCGTTCCTTGGATTGAACCACCTCTGGCCATACATAATCCTCAATCATGCGCCGCATTTCATCATGCAAAGATAGGCTTTGATCCGGCATTCTTTTTATAAAAACATAAGAAATTGCGTCTTGATATAAGAGTTGTGCTTCTCTTGGATCTATTCGCAAAAGTTCGGCTATCCCCTCTACATCCAATGGATATACGCGCGATAACAGCAAGCATAAGCGATCCATTGGATTATGAATATCGGTAACACTTTTTACCAACCCCCGCTCAAAATCATCGCGATACTTCGCTAAATCTGCATCCTTAACTTTCTTTTTGGCAATATTCAAAAGCCAGTCAGCGGGTATATCCCGCGAGAGCCACTCGACAGACAAGTCGAGCAAAATTGGGCGTCCTTGCGAAAGTTTTAATAAGCCGCGAATTATAGCGGCGTCTAAATTAATGTGTTTACTTTTTTGTTTTTCTTCCAGGTACTGCCGGCTTTCGCCTGGTTTCAATGGTTTTAAGGGAATTAGCTCTGCAAATTTTTTTCCCATTCGCTCTGTAAAATTCTCGTACAGCGTTTCGATATCGCGGCCGGCAATAAGGGCCACCACATTACTCGTATTTAATAAAATGTCTAACAGATGGCTCCATGTTTGCGGAGATTGCTGTTTTTCTGCGGTATCAAGCAATACAACTACCCGCTTCTGCCGAGAAAAAGTGTCCAAATTTTTAATAAATGCCAGGCGCATCTCCTCTCTCAATTCTTCCTGATCAGTAGAATCAGAACCTGCCTGCTCCAGGATACGCAAAACTTTAAACTTCCGCCAATATTCTTCAAAATTCTCTCGGCCCAAAAGTTGCGCAATTCTTTGTTCAATATTTCCGGGAACATGGAAAGAGCCGTCATCAAAATCGATGATCTCTACCAGCGCTACTTCATGGATATCCATATAGCGACGGTAGACTTCCTTTAATAAACTGGTCTTCCCTATTCCTCCCCCACCATTAATATAAACGACTTTTTTTATACTGCCCGGCTTTATGGATCGCTCAATGACACTGAGGACCTCTGCTCGCCCAATAAAAGGAGTTTGATCGGTTATTTTTACATTTTCCTGAAACATAAAACCTCCGAAGTTCTTTCTTTTTAATAAAAAAGGGCCAGAATCTGGGCCTTGGCTTTGCTATAAATGCTACTACTCTCACAATCGCAGTAATCCAGTTCCCGAAGAAAATAATTCACCGTAAATTGAAATTCCCAATCCTCATTAAGGAGTTGCTCGATCGCCATCCGATACTCGCATGGCCGGCGTCCCTCTGCAAATTCACCAAAATATTCGGGGATGATTTTATAAAAAAATTCCTTGCGGATTCTCTTCCGCGTTTCCCCAGACTGTATAGCCCCAATATGTTTTTGTAAATATTGATAATAGCTCTCCACCAGCCACTGGGCGGGCAACTGAGTTTCGGGATTCAATAAGCGCTGCTTGCAAATGGTTTGCGGCATACCACATTTATAGACAAAGGCTTTTTTTCCCCCAGACGCAAATAGCCGCAGGGCTAACATATTGCGCGTAATCCCGTCTTTCAAGAACATTCCGCCCGGCATAGGTTCCATCAAGTATGCTTCACGTAATTTATCCTGCAATTCAAACTCATCATCCATCCCGAAATAAGGGAATATTTTTAATATCTCATGCAGAATTCCCAAATCTACACAGCGGAATAGACTAAGCTCATCAAAGATTCCACGCAAATCTTGGTCAATCCCAATCCGGATATCCTCAATTTCAGGGTATATAATGTCCCAGACTTGGTCTTCACAATTCTCAAAAAAAAGATCAGGGTCTGGGTAATGTTTTTGCTTATAAAGCGTCAATATACTTGCAATACACCCAGGATGCCCGCCGGTGTAGAAGACAAGATGGGCGGTAAGTTGGCCCAGCCGATCAATAATTTGTGGGTCTAAATATTTCTGGACGGCTTGCCGCACAGTCTCATAATTAAAAGATGTTAATTTGTGAGGCACAAAGTTTGTCCCATGCCCCGTCTCCAACTTGCTGCTTAAATAACGGCTGGCAATCACAAGTCGAAATGGGTTGTATCTGTTTTGGAGCGAGGGGTGGCTATGCAGTAACTTTGCCATCGGAGGAATAACCTCCAAGATCAATTGGCGAACAATCTGCATAGACATAGCGCTGGGCTTCTCGACATCGACCAGTAAAACAATGCCTTTTTTAGCGCCAGACCTAAACTCAACATCCCACTTAGCGATTAGAGCCTTGGCTAAAGATTCTCCAGAAACATCGGCCCCTAATTGAACCGCTAAAGGAATCTCAAAATCTGACAGCACTTCCCTTAAGCTGCTCTGGTGGTGAACAGCCACATATCCATTCACCCAGTCAGCTGCATCAAAATGTCGCTGAAGTTTCTTGAGGGTAAGGGTTTTGCCAAAACCAGCGGGTGCATCCAGTAAATGGTAAGCGGGAGACTGGCTGGATAAAATTAACTCGATCACATCCTCACGGTTGACAAAATACAAAAGCTCCGCTCCGCCACTCTGCTCTCTTGGGTGTTGTCGGGGTGGGAAAGCTGCGGGTTCACTTTGATTCGGATCTGGAGAAGTTGGAACAGTGGGCAGAAAATCTCCAGGTTCTTCACCCCTTATCCCAGCGAGTAATCGCCGAAAGGCCCCGCTGTCATCGATGCCTTTCCGAAAATTGACCGGGATATTTCGATTCAAAAATAGTTTTTCTTCGAGGTGTGCCTGGCTGCTGCCTGGCAATAGAACGGGAATGACAATGCAGCCCGGGCGCCTTATCTGTTCGTCAACTGCAATTCGCATCTCCTCATTTTCCCACCTGCCAAAACCGGATGTGCCTATAAAAACTACAACAGAACGGCTTGCACGAAGCGCTTCTTCAAGTGCTTCCTGGCAGGGTCGGCCTGGGCGCATCCTCCAAATGTCAAGCCAAACATTTATGTTTTCATCCTTTAAACGACGCGCAATCGCAAGGATGATTTCTTCGTCTTTGCTGTTGTAGCTTAGGAACACATCATAATCGGGACCGCTATCAGACATGTTTCCCCTCCAGAAACAGGTGATAACACAGAGAAAATTTCTTACCAAACCCTACAAGGCGGGCCGCCGCTATTAAGCTTTAAATATGGGGCTATGGATGTTAAGAATATGAAAAGCTAAAATAAGTTATCGCTCTGCTGGATACGCGTTATTGCAGGAGCTAACAAAGGGCTAAAAAGGATCATTGCCGGGCTGATCAAACCTTTTATCATCAAGAGGTTTGCTATCTGACGATTCGTGTCCTGGAAATCCCCGTTGATAAGTGCCAAAATCCCCGTTCTTTCTTCATCCAATAAACCGTTCCAAATTTTTCGCAATTCTTCAAAGACAATATCCTGGTTAGCAAACCAATCAATATCAGCCATTTTTAGCTCTGCTAGCGGATTTTCTCTAAAAAGGGAATACAGCCCTTGAAGTAAGCCTGGGTGGCCTCCACTCTGATTGTAAACCCACTCGGCTTTATCTGAAGAGAGCAGAAACTCCTTGCGCATTCCCAGCTGCGTCAGCATCCTGAAAGAGTCAGCCCGGTTTAGAGGTCCCAGGCCAATCATATTCCGGGATAAGAGTTCGTAAAAACTTTCGTTATCAAGCGGGGAGCGCAGCTTGTGGGGTAAGTTTCGCAAAAAGAGCACATAGCTCAGGCTATATTTATTAGCATCCCGGACTGCGCGTAATTGAGAAAAAATATTAGGCGGCATTGATTTATAGGTTTCATCGAATTCATCAAACAAAAAACAGAGCTTGAATGAATAAAAATGACATAACCGGGAAATAGCCATTTCAAAAAAACGATGCGCCTTAAGCACATCCTTACTTTCCAACACATCAGAATCAAGCCCCCCCAGCATTGTGATAATCGATTCGTCCGCTCGATGGCGAAAACTGGCAATCAGCAAGGAACTTAGTAAAAGCTCATAGAAACAGAAACCCCAATCCTGCTCCTGTCCGATCCGATTCATATCCACCCGGATCAACCAAGTTTGGGAAGCCTGTTGAGCGCCAAGGTAATGTTCTTTTACAGCCTCACCGTCGACTGGCTTCTCGTCCAAATAATCCCCCATCAAAAAATCCATCAGCCGCGTTTTACCTACGCTGGGCGCACCGATAACAAAGCACGAATCGCCACTCTTGACATTGCGAAGAATAGGCCCAACAACATCCTTTCGATATGACAAAATGTCATACGATCCACTTTCAGCCATCCTCTACCTCCCCTTCAATAAGTTTGTCCATTGTGCTGGCGGCCAAACATCGTTCCAGTTTTCTATGCGGTGACAAATAATTCCAGCGAGCATTAGCGCACGCTGTTGGCTTTTTTCGTGGGTTTTCGGTGAAATTATTGTAGCACGGAAGATAGTGTTAAACAATAAACTTATCAGGTACTCGCGCGCATCTTCTATCCCTGTGCATTTTCTCGCCAATCTACGAAT
>JAVEWN010000012.1:0-55354 GCA_034004515.1 Anaerolineales bacterium
TCAACGACCCGCAACCCCTGCCTGGCTGGGAGGATTTCGGGAGTTATGTTTCGAAGGGCTTCCAGGTGTTTGTGGTGGCGTTGGCCTATCTGCTGCCCTTCATCCTGCTCATCATTTGCGGCCAGGCTTTGATGCTTGTGCCAGCCCTGGCCATCGATGATCCTGATCTCGCAAGCGGATTGGCAGTGGCGGTCATGTCTTGCAGTTACTGCATCGCTATTTTGCTGGGTTTGGCGGGCAGCCTGCTGCTGCCGGCCGCGCTTGGCAACCTGGCGGCTACCGGCCAGCTGGGCGCAGCTTTCCGATTCAATGAAGTTTTTGGGTTGTTGCGGGCCGCCATCGGCCCCTATATTCTAACTGTTCTTTTGGTTGCACTGGTCAGTTCCCTGCTCTCTCCGCTCGGATCAGCCTTATGCGGAATTGGGTTGTTAATCACGACGGCTTATACCAGCGCGGTGAGCAGTCATCTCTACGGGCAGGCCTATAAAATTGCCCGCGCGACGATGGCCTAAAAACATACTATTGCTTGTTCTTG
This sequence comes from Anaerolineales bacterium, assembly GCA_034004515.1. Taxonomy (GTDB): domain Bacteria; phylum Chloroflexota; class Anaerolineae; order Anaerolineales; family Villigracilaceae; genus UBA8950. Next base: position 536 of record JAVEWN010000012.1, read on the forward strand.
CATCCGAAAGGCCTGTGCGCCTTTCGGATTTTTTATTTCTGGAGCCTGCCTGCGTTAGACAAGCCTGGTTTTTCTTAAAGTCAGCAGGCCCTGGGGGAACGCTCAGAATCGAACCGCTAAGGTTTTCCGTAGAGTCCGGTTGTTGCCGCTTGCCCCGTGTTCTTTGCGGGGTCGTGGTTAAAGGTTTTCTTGTCCGAGTTAGGAAAGTCCTGTTTCACAGGCAGGTACAGATTGACAAAAATGCGCGCATCCTGTAATCTTGATTTATGCCCAGTCAAAACTTAACTGCCTCCGGCAGCCCTTCCCAAAACTCAAAAATTTTACTCAGCGGCCCGGCTGGCTGCGGCAAGACGACCGCCGCAGTCGCGCGTGTCCTGGCCCTGATCGAGGCCGGCATCCCCGCCGATTCCATTTTGCTGCTGACCCCGCAGCGCGGATTGCAAAACCCGTACCTGGAGGCGCTTGCCAGCCAGCCCTACGCTGGTGGAGAAGTCACCCCGGCCACGATCGGCGGCCTGGCGCGCCGGATGGTCGATCTGTTCTGGCCGCTGGCCGCCGAAGCTGCGGGCTTTGCCCAGCCAGACAGGCAGCCAATCTTTTTGACCCTCGAAACAGCCCAATACTACATGGCCTACCTCGTCCGCCCGCTGCTGGAGCAGGGTTACTTTGAATCGATCACGATCGACCGTAACCGCCTGTACTCCCAAATTTTGGATAACCTCAACAAAGCGGCCCTGGTCGGTTTTCGGATCGACGAGATCGGCGAACGCCTGACGGCAGCCTGGAACGGCGACCCGGCCCAGCGCCGGGTCTACGCGGATGCCCAGGATTGCGCCAGCCGTTTTCGAGCGTTCTGCCTCGCAAACAACCTGCTCGATTTTTCGCTCCAATTTGAGATTTTTACCAACATCCTGTGGCAGGAGCCAATCGTGCGCAATCTGTTGACAAGCTCCTATCGTCACCTGGTTTATGATAATCTCGAAGAAGAAAGCCCGCGCGCCCACGACCTGCTCGAAGAATGGCTGCCAGAGTTTGACTCGGCCCTCTTGGTGCGCGACACCCAGGGCGGCTTCCGCCAATTTCTGAGCGCAGACTCAGCTTCAGCAGAACGCTTCACGCAGCTGGTGGACGAAATCATCCACTTCGAGGCCAGTTTTGTGCAGACTCAACCCGTCGTTGCGCTGGAAGCAGGCCTGCTCTCCGCGCTTGGCCGTCCCGCCGACCTCGCCCAGCCTGCGCCCGCCGAAGAAACGCCTGAGCGCGCCTTTGACTTTATCAGCGCCCGCTTTTACCCCGAATTGCTCGACCAAATCACCAGCCGGATTGTCGAGCTGCTCGAGGCGGGCCTGCCGCCTGCCGAAATCGCGCTGCTTTCGCCTTATCTCTCCGATTCGCTCCGATTTGCAATCATGAACCGTCTCGAAGCTGCCGGCGTCCCGGTTCGCTCCCATCGTCCCTCGCGCTCGCTGCGCGATGAACCCGCCAGCCAGACGCTCCTCACCCTGGCCTGCCTGGCCCACCCCGCCTGGGAGATCCATCCGACGCGCTTTGACCTGGCCTACGCCCTGACCCAGGCCCTGGCGACCGACCTGGTGCGCGCCAAACTGCTCGCTGAAATCAGCTACGGGCCGCCCGATCTGCGCCTTTCCTCCTTCGAGGAAGTCAACCCCAACATGCAGGATCGCATCACCTATACGCTTGGACTGCGCTACACCCAGCTAAGCGAATGGATTCTGGCCTATCGCAAGGCTGAACCCCTGCCGCTTGACCATTTTCTGCGCAAATTATTCGGCGAAGTGATCTCCCAGCCCGATTTTGGCTTCCATAAGAATCTGGATGCAGTCCGAGTGGCCGCCAGCCTGATCGAATCGGTGCGCAAATTCCGGCAGTCGCTCGAAGGACTGGCCGAAATCGAAGCGTGGGCTTTGGGCCGCGAATACATCGCCATGCTGCAAGACGGCGTCATCGCCGCCCAGTATCTGCAGCCCTACGAAAGCAATCCAGAGGCCGTCCTGGTTGCCCCGGCCACCACTTTTATCCTGATGAACCGGCCCGTAACCGTCCAATTTTGGCTGGATGCCGGGGCCTCCGGCTGGAGCGAGCGGCTTGCCCAACCCCTGACCCAGCCGCATGTTCTCTCGCGCCATTGGCAGCCGGGCCGCATCTGGGGCGATGCAGACGAAGTCCGCGTTGAAAGTGAAGCCCTGGCGCGCCTGGTCAGCGGGCTATTACGCCGCTGCCGCGCAAAAATCTACCTGGGCCTGCCCGACCTGGGCGAAACCGGCTTCGAGCAGCGCGGCGCGCTCTTACGCGCCTTCATGCGCGTTTTGCAAGACAGCTTAAGCGCATGAAACTGATCCGCGCCTTCATGCGCTTCTTTTTTCACCACTTCTACCACAGCCTGTCGTGGACGTATGATTTTGTGGCCGCCGTCGTCTCGGTCGGCCGCTGGCGGGATTGGGGACGGACAACCCTGCCCCACTTAACCGGGACGCGCGTGCTGGAACTCGGATTCGGCCCCGGACATCTCCAAAGCGCTCTGAACGCTGCCGGATTCCAGACGATTGGCCTCGACGAAAGCCGGCAGATGTGCCGCCAGGCTGCGGCCAACCTCTCTCAAAAAGGCTTTCCGCTGCGCCTGACACGCGGCCAGACCGAAAGCCTGCCTTTTGCTTCGGACAGTTTCGACAGCCTGGTAGCAACCTTTCCCAGCGAATATATCGTCGCCGCCGAGACGCTTTCCGAAGCCTGGCGGGTGCTCAAAAGCGGCGGACGGCTGGTGGTGGCCCTCTCAGCCCTGCCGGGCAGCGCCAGCCTGCCAGATCGCGCGGCCGCGTGGCTCTTCCGCGTCACCGGCCAGGGCGGGATGATAACGGGGGAGATTGAAGACCGGCTCAAGGCCTACTTCACGGCAGGCAGGTTCACGGTCAGCCTGATCCGCGCAGAAGTCCGCCAGAGTACCGTCATCCTGGTTGTGGCCGAAAAACCCGCAAACGCGCAGACTTTTGAATCCACAGAATAAGGTAGAATAGCAAGCATGGAAGTCCAAATTGCGGTTGCCAAAACCAACAAATATGCCGTTTCAGAAAGCGGCGACACGCTCGAAGTGGTCGAGCGGCCCGGCGGCGGCCTTTCAGTGGTGCTGGCCGACGGACAATCTTCAGGGCGCGGCGCAAAAGCCTCCTCAATGATGGTTGTGCGCCGGGTGATTTCCCTGCTGGCTGAAGGCGTGCGCGATGGCGCGGCAGCCCGGGCCGCTTCAGATAGCTTGTTTGCTGAAAAAGGCGGCAAGGTTTCAAGCACCCTCAATATTGCTTCGGTCGATTTGCATACCAAAACCCTGGTGCTGGCGCGCAACAACGAAGCGCCGATCTACCTGGCGCGCGGCGAAGAAATTGAAAAATTAAGCGAACCAAGCTGCTCGATTGGCACTGCCCGCAATATTAAACCGGTCATCACTGAAATTCCGCTCGAAACCGGGCTAACGCTGGTCATCTACACAGACGGCCTGGTTCACGCCGGAAAACGGCGCGGCGAACCGATGGATGTCGGCTTTACGCTGCGCGGTCTGCTCGAAGAGCGCGAACCCAGCCCCGAGGAAATTGCCGATGCGCTCCTGGCCCAGGCCATGCGCCTGGACGATAACCGCCCTGCGGATGACATCAGCGTCCTGGTCATCCGGGTTGTAAACAGCACGGATGACCCTGTCCGGCGCATGCGCCTTCGCCTGCCGATTCGCGTGTAGGTTGGCATGAGCGTATCCTGGCGCAAATGGCGCGCCTCGTGGCGTGACACGCTCCTGTTGCTGCGCGAATTTAGCCGCCCGTTGAGTATTTTTGTCGCGGCCATCGTCGGCAGCGGACTGTTGTATTTCGCGGTTTCGGCCCGGGTCGGTGGAGAAATTGACAGCCTGGCTGAGGCCATTTACAGCACCCTTTCGCTCTCGTTCCTGCAACCGCTGGGAGATTTTCCTTCCCATCCAGCCTTGCAGGTTTTTTATTTCATCATGCCGGTCATCGGGATCGGCCTGCTGGCAACAGGCCTGACAGATTTTGGCGTGATGCTTTTCAATCGCCGCGCGCGCAGCAAGGAGTGGGAAATGGCGGTTGCCTCAACCTTTACAAACCATACAATTCTGGTCGGGCTGGGCCACCTGGGCTACCGGGTTGTCCAGAACCTGTACGAAATGGAAGAAGCGCTGGTCGTAATCGAGCTAAACCCTTCGGCAGACCTGATCGCAACCGTCCAGGCCATGAATATCCCCGTTTTACAGCAAGACGCCACCCGTCAGATGGCGCTGGAGGCGGCCGGCATTCGCCAGGCCCGGACGATTGTTCTCTGCTCCCAAAACGACTCAACCAACCTGAAAATCGCGGTCAAGGCCCGCAGCCTGAATCCCGCAATTCGGGTCGTGATTCGGATTTTCGACGATGACTTTGCCCAATCGCTGCAAGAACAATTCGGCTTCTCGGCCATGAGCGCCACCAGCATGGCCGCTCCGGCCTTTGCCGCCGCCGCAGCCGGGGCCGATGTCACCCGTCCGATTACGGTTGAAGGCCAATCCTTTAGCCTGGGACGCTTAAAGATTGGCAAAACATCCAAACTAAGCGGGCTGGATCTTGCGAGCATTGAACAAAAATACGATTTAAGCGTGGTGCTGCTTAAACGGGCAGGTGAGCCGGATACGCACCCGAGCGGTTCGCGCACCCTGCTCGAGGGCGACACAATCGCGGTACTGGGCAACCCGCAAAGGATCAGCCTGCTTGTCCACGACAGCCAGTAAAAATCTCATTATCGGGCTAGTGGGAGTTTGCACAGCCGGGAAATCGACTCTGCGCGCCACGCTTCAAGCGCGCGGCTATAGCGTCAGGCACATCGCGCAGGAGCATTCCTTTGTCCAAGATATGTGGCAAAAAATTGCCAAACCAGATTTGCTCATTTTTCTGGATGTCTCCTATGAAGTTTCGACGGAACGCCGCCGCCTGAACTGGACCAAAGCCGAATACGACGAACAGCAGCGCCGCCTGGCCCATGCCCGCCAGCACGCGGACTTTTACCTGCAAACCGATCCGCTCGCCCCCGAGGAAGTGGCCGCCCAGGTGCTCACTTTTCTGGGAGGGATGTTCAACCAGGCCGGGTAAAATCGCTCTTTGTGGCGGGCGATATTTTATATTCAGGCCGTGAACTTCCCCAGGGCGATTGCATCTAATTTTACGGCTGTCTTTGCCTAAAAATGCCAACTTTTGCTGGTATCGGCGCGGCTAAAGCCGCTACTCGTGGCATGAAAGTCCTTCGGACTGGCGATTTTAGCCCCGCAGGGGCTTCCATGTAATGAGTCAGGGCTTTTGCGAAGCACCCTGCGGGTAGTCCACCCTGCGGGTAGCCCGTTGGCGAATAGGCAAAATTAGAGCAAACCGGGATTTAGATGCAATCGCCCTGCGAACTTTCCAAATTCAGCCAAAAAACCGTGATAAATGGGAGTATAATCGTCAATCGCGCCAGCCATTGGCTGGTATTTTTGTGGACGGAGTAGCCCGTATGATTCGTAACCTGTGGCCCCGAGTGGCCCTCATTCTCTTCATTTCCATTGTCGCAATTTGGATTGGTGCCAGCGATACGCTGAAAATCTCCAACCCGATCGATGGAACGACCCTTTTCCAACGCGATGTCACCCCGCGTCTCGGCCTTGACCTGCAAGGCGGCCTGCAAGTATTGCTCGAAGCCGACCTGCCCGAAGGCGCAACGGTCACAGCGGCAGATATGGAAGTCGCCCGCAGCATTATGGAAAACCGAACCAACGCCCTGGGCGTCTCGGAAAATCTGCTGCAAGTAGCCGGCGACCGGCGTATTGTCGGTGAGTTCCCTGGTGTGCAAGATGCCGAAGCTGTCCTGGCGACCATCCAGCAGACCGGTTTGCTGGAGTTTGTCGATACGGGCGACACACCGTTGGAGCCGGGTACGATTATCAAAACTGACCTGGCCCTCGAAGGCGAAAACAGCGCGGCTGAAGCGGTTGAAGGGGAAATCATCTACCCGGTCGTGATGACCGGGCGCGATCTAAAAACTGTCGGGGTTGTCAGCGATCAGTTGGGCACCAGCTATCAAATCTCCTTCGAACTCTCTGCTGAAGGCAGCAGAATCTTTGCCAAGCATACTGCCGAAAATCAGAAAAAGTTCCTGACGATCGTCCTGGACAAAGCAGTCATTTCGTCGCCGCGCATCGAAACCGCCATCCTGGACGGGCAAGGCGTCATCACCGGAAATTTCACCAGTGAAGAAGCAAATGCCTTTGCGGTTCAATTGCGCTACGGTTCGCTGCCAATTCCGCTCAAAATCGTCGAGACCCGCATCATTGGCCCGACTTTGGGCGAAGACTCGCTCAACAAATCGCTGATCGCTGGTCTGGTTGGCATGACGATTGTGGTCCTCTTCATGGCAATTTATTACCGTCTGCCGGGCCTGGTGGCGGATGTCTCGATTTTGTTCTACGCGGCCCTCGCCTTTGCCCTCTTCAAATATATTCCGGTCACGCTGACCCTGGCGGGGATTGCGGGCTTCCTGCTCTCGACCGGCTCTGCCCTCGATGCGAATATTCTAATTTTCGAGCGGATTAAAGAAGAACTGCGCAACGGGAAATCCCTGATGCAGGCCATTGATCTGGGCTGGATTCGGGCGCGGCCCTCCATTCTCGACTCGAACTTTGCCACGTTGATTACCTCGGGTATTTTATGGTGGTTCGGTTCCACCTTCGGCGCAACCGTCGTCAAAGGCTTTTCATTAACCCTGGCCCTGGGTGTTGCAATTTCACTTTTCACCGCCATCTTCGTCACCCGCACCCTGCTGGCATTGGTAATGAAATACTTCCAACCCAAAGACCTTGAAAAATGGTTTGGAATTTAGGAGACAGACAATGATTGATATCCTTGGAAAACGTTACTGGTTGTTCGCCCTGTCTCTGCTGGTGATCGTCCCTGGCTTGCTGATTCTCGCTTTCGGCGGCATGCCGCTCTCAATCGACTTTACCGGCGGCTCGCTGCTCGAAATCCAGTTCAGCGCCGGCAGCCCGGCCCCAGCCGAGATCCTGGCTGTGTACGAAAAACTTGACATCAACGGGGCTACCATCCAGACCACTGAAAACAATACCGTGATCATTCGCTCCTCCTTCCTGGATGACGCCACCCGTGAGACGGTCCTCAGCGGACTGCAAGCGGCCTTTGGCGCGACTGAACTGCTGCGTTACGACTCGGTTGGCCCCGCCATTGGCGATCAGGTCACAAAACGGGCGGCTCTGGCTGTAGGTGTGGCTGCCCTGGCAGTCATCATCTACATTGTCTTCACCTTCCGTGGTATTCAGCACGCCGAACGCTACGGCCTGATGGCCATCCTGGCGATGATTCATGACGTCGCAGTCGTCTTTTCGGTCGCCGGGATCGGCGCGCTCCTCTTCGGCTGGGAGATGGATGCGCTCTTCCTGACGGCCCTGCTGACCGTAATCGGCTTCTCGGTGCAAGATAAGATCGTCGTCTTCGACCGCATCCGCGAAAACTCTACCATCCTGCGCCGCCTGCCCTATGAAACCCTGGTCAACCACTCGATTGTCCAAACCTTGCAGCGCTCGATCAACACGCAGCTGATGACCGTCGAATTTTTGTTGCTGGCGCTGGCCCTGTTTGGCGGCGTGACTCTGCAAGAATTCTCTGTCATCCTGCTGGTCGGTCTGTTGAGCGGGACGTACTCCTCGATCTTCATCGCCGCGCCGTTACTGGTCGTCTGGGAAAATCAGGAGTGGAAAAACTGGTTTGGGCGCAAACAAAGCCCGGCTTAATCACTTTCCCCGAAACACCTAAAACCTGTGTCATTCAAAACGGCACAGGTTTTTTTATATGATTACGCTAAAAGCGTTATTCAGCGCTCAATCTGACGCAAACCGGGGAAAATGTTATACAATCGAGCTTGTCAGAAAATCTCCATAGGAAAACCTGCCCCCCCATGCACAATCTCGAATTATCCACTTTTTTTGGCGATTTTGAAGAACTGGAAGCCTTGGCCCAGCTCTTGGAGGCTTTCAACCGCGAACAGTCGTCGCTGGTGAAAAGCAAGCGCATGCACTGGATGACCTCCTGGTCTGATCTTGTCAGTGTCGCATCGCTCGGCAGCGGGCCGGATGTCTCACAGATTGGCAATACCTGGATCAGCAGCCTGAACGGCCTAAACGCAATCCGGGCGTTTAAGCCGCTCGAACTACAGGCGATGGGCGGCGAACTGGTCTTTCCTGACGGAAAAATCCCTGCGGTGTGCTGGTCGATCCCCTGGACGACCTACGCTTTTGTGATTTGTTATCGCAAGGATCACTTCGCCCAAAAGAAGATCGACCCGCCGACTGCCTTCAACAGCCTGGCCGCGAGCCTCGCAACCATTCAGCAACTGGACGACGCCTGGCTGACGCCTTTTGTGCCCAGCCCGTATCCAGACATGCTTCATATTGCCGCATCCTGGGTTTGGGGCAACGGCGGAGAATTGGTAGTCCACAAAAATAACCGCCCCAAAATTGTGTTCGATCAACCGGCCGCCATGCAAGGATTTAACGGCTGGCTGGAAAGCAACCGGGCCGTTCCAGGGGCGCGCCGCCTAAACGCCCGTGACTGCATGAATTTGTTCCAGCAAGGGAACGTCAGCGCCGTTGTAGCGGGCGTCCGCATGGCGCAGACCATGTTCGCCAGCGCCGACGAAGAAATGCGCGAGCAGATCGGCTTTGCGCCAATTTCGCCAACCCCCTGGGTGGGCGGAGACAGCCTGGTGATCTGGAAACATGCCCAACGCGAAACAGAACGCGAGAAGCTGGCCCTGGCGCTGGTTAAGTTTTTCGCCAACAAGAAAAATATAATTCAGTTTTGCCAGTCTGCCTATGCGCTGCCCGCCCGCCAGGACGCGCTCGAAGCGCTTTACCCGCCTGGACATCCCATGCGCGACACCGTTCAAACTATCAGCAAAACCGGACGCAGCTACCCCGCCATCAGCGAGTGGCGCTCCATCGAGCACCAACTGGTTCAAGAACTGGACGCCATCCTTCATGCGGCCTATAAAAGCCCCCGGCTTAGCTCGCAAGAAATCCTGGAACAGCACCTGCCACCGTTGGCGCAGCGCCTCAACCGCACGATTTAAGCCGCCTGGGCGGCTTTTTTGTAGAATAACGGCATAACGACTATACTCAATCTGGAGGATTTGCCATGATTACCAACTATCACCGCCCCGAAACCATCGAAGAAGCCCTCAACCTGCTTAAATTACCGGCCACCCTGCCCATGGGCGGCGGGACGGGCCTCAATTCCCCGGCCTATCGAGATCAGAACATCTCGGTCGTCGATCTGCAATCGCTGAATTTGAACCACATTCGCGAAACGGGCAGCAGCCTCGAGATCGGGGCGACTGTCACCCTTCAGCAATTGCTGGAAAGCCCAAACATCCCGGCCGCTTTGCAAGAGGCTATCCGTCAGGAAGCCACCCTCAATATTCGCAATGCAGCCACCGTCGCCGGGGCGCTGGCCGCCTGTGACGGCCGCTCGGCCTTTGGGACGATGATGCTGGCCCTGGACGCAAAGCTGACCATCGTCCGCCCGGAGACATCCACGTTGGGCCTGGCCGAATATTGGGCACTGCGCCCAAAGGGGTTGATCACCCAAATCGAGATTCCCTTAAACGTAAAAACCGCCTACGAGCAGGTTGCGCGCACCCCCGCCGACCTGGCAATCGTCGCCGCAGGTCTGGCGCAATGGAACAGCGGCCGCACCCGTCTGGCGCTGGGCGGCTATGGCAAAATTCCGCTGCTGGCGATGGACGGCACCGAAGCGGATGGACTGGCGGCGGCGGCCAAAAACACTTTCCACGAAGCCATCGACGCATGGGCCAGCGCCGAATATCGGATGGACGTGGCCGCCACCCTGGCCAAACGCTGCCTCGAGGCAGTCCAACGCTGAAAATAAACGAAATCAAAGCGGATAAGCCTGCCAGAATTCATTAAGGTTTTCTTGGCGCATTTGGCGACCTTCGCGGTTTGTTGATAGCAAGTTATGCGGTACTGCCTTTTTTAGAAAAGCGAGAGGGTTCAAATTGAACTGTCTCGCTTTTTGCATTGCAATGTGGAACATCAGCAAGGTTTCACGGTTATAATTCAGCTATGTTTCACCTGACAACCTTTGAACCGATCGATTATCTGGTGATCGGACATGTGACCCTTGACCAAACCCCGGCCGGGCCTGTTTTGGGCGGCACGGCGGCTTATTCTGCGCTGACAGCGCGCGCCCTCGGGCTGCGAGTTGGGATCGTGACGGCCTGGGCCGGCGAAATAGCCCCAGGGGCGCTGGCAGGGATTGCGCTCGTGAGCGCAGAAACGCAAGAATCAACCCGCTTCGAAAATATTTACACAAGCGGAAACAGGGTCCAGTACATCCGCAAAACTGCCCCAAGAATCGACTTGTCGCTCGTTCCGCAGGTGTGGCGCGGGGCAAAAATTATCCACATTGGGCCGGTGGCCCAGGAAGCAGACTCGATCCTGCCCGACGATTTCCAACCCGCGCTGCTGGGGCTAACTCCGCAAGGCTGGATGCGCTCCTGGGCCGAAGACGGCAAGGTCAACCGCTCTGCCTGGAAAGAGTCGGGGGCTGCCATGCAAGCCGCCGGGGCGACCATCTTTAGCGCAGAAGACGTGAGCTACGACGAAGAGCAAATCGAGATTCTGGCCCATCAGGGGCGGCTGGTTGTGGTCACAGAGGGCGCGGCTGGCTGCCGTCTGTTCTGGAACGGAGACAGCCGCCGTTTCCGCGCTCCTGCGATGGAAGAAATCGACGCTACCGGCGCGGGCGATATTTTTGCGGCCTCTTTCTTTGTGCGCCTGCTCCAGACGCGTGACCCGTGGGAGGCGGCCCGTTTCGCCGTCAACCTGGCGGCCCACTCCGTCAACCGGAGGGGATTGCTGGGCATTCCTACCCAAGCTGAAATTAATACCTGTTTGATGGAGATATTGGATTAATGACTAAAATTTATACGCTGGTTAATCAAAAGGGCGGCGTGGGCAAAACCACCACTGCCATCAACCTGGGCGCTTACCTGGCCCGGCTCGGACAAAAAGTGCTGATTGTTGATTTGGATTCGCAGGCAAACGCCACCTCCTGCCTGGGGGTGGACAAACAGAGCGTTGTCGGCGGCACTTACGAAGTCCTGCTGGGGCTTTCAGGAGCGGCCGCTCACATTCTGGCGAATCCAGATCTCAAGATTTCGATCCTGCCCTCGTCCCCTGCCCTGGCCGGCGCAGAAGTGGAATTGGTTCCACAGCCTCAGCGCGAGTTCCGCCTGCGGGTGGCCTTGCAGCCGCTCATCGGTCATTACGACTATATTCTGATCGACTGCCCGCCTTCGCTCAGCCTGCTAACCGTCAACGGACTGATGGCTGCCAAAGACGGGGTTATTATCCCGGTTCAATGCGAGTATCTGGCCCTGGAGGGGCTGGGACAGTTAACCCAAACCTTGCAACACATTCGGGCCTCGCTTTTCCCTGAGTTGAAAATTCGCGGCCTGGTGATGACCATGTTCGAGGGCCGCACCCACCTGGCAAAAGATGTCGTCGAGGAAGTCCGTAAATATTTCCCCGGCCAGGTATTTGGGGTAATCGTGCCGCGCTCAATCCGGCTGGCCGAAGCACCGTCTTACGGGCTGCCAATTGCGGCTTATGCGCCTGCTTCAACCGGAGCGCAAGCCTACGAGGCCCTGGCGCGCGAGATATTACAAGGGGATGGCCTGCTCGTAGAGGCAGCCCAGTAGTTTTAGGAGGAGTGTTTATGCCCGCAAAATCAGGCCTGGGACGTGGTTTGGGAGCTTTACTAACGAGCAATGAAGAGGTCTTCAGCGGCGTGCTGAATGTGCCGATTGAGCAGATTGTGCCTAATCCGCGCCAGCCGCGCACTCATTTCGATCTGGCGGCCCTCGCAGACCTGGCCGCCTCCATCAAGGAACATGGCGTCATCCAGCCGCTGATTGTCAGCCGCAACGAGGCCGGGGCTGGCTATATTTTGATCGCCGGCGAGCGGCGCTTGCAGGCCTCCAAAACCGCAGGGTTGAGCGAAGTCCCGGTGATTGTGCGCCAGACGACAGACCAGGAAAAACTTGAGCTGGCCCTGATCGAAAACATCCAACGAGCCGACCTTAATCCGCTCGAAGAGGCTGCCGCTTACCAGCAACTTTCAGATGAGTTCAAACTATCGCACGAAGAAATTTCCTTGCGGGTCGGCAAGAGCCGGGTGGCGGTCACAAACACGATGCGCTTGTTGAAACTCTCAGCCCCAATCCAGCAGGCCCTGGTCGATGGGCGCATCAGCGAGGGCCACGCGCGCGCTTTGCTGGCCCTGACCACCCCCCAAGCCCAATTGGCCGCCCTGCAAACCGTCCTACACCAATCGCTGACGGTGCGCCAAACCGAGGAACTTGTCCGCAAACTGGGCGGCGAAAAACCGGCCAATTCGCCCAAAGCTGGCCCTGCGCCCGATGTACTGGCCCTCGAAGAACGATTGCGGAGCGTGCTCGGGACTGAGATCAGCCTGAAAACCGGAAAAAACGGAAAAAGCGCCCTGACCCTCTATTTTTATTCTGAAGAAGAACTGGACGCCCTGCTGGAGCGTTTGCTTGATGAAAAATAATTGAGATGAGCGCATGAAAATTCTTTTCAACGCCACTGTCCACAGCCTCGACCCGCTCTGCCCGCAAGCGTCGGTTGTGGTGATCGACCATGACCGCGTTACGGCCGTTGGCGGCCCCGAATTATTAGAAGCCTTCAGCGCCTGCCTCAATCGTCAGGATATGGGCGGGGAGACACTTTTACCCGGTCTGACCGACGCCCACATCCACCTGATGAATTATGCCTTCAGCCTGCAAAAAGTAGATGTCGAGACCGCTACGAAAGCGGAATGCCTGCGGCGGGTGGCCGAACGCGCTCAAAAAACCGCTCCCGCAAGCTGGCTGCTTGGGCACGGTTGGCAGCAAAACAATTGGGCGGGCGAGTTTGGTTCGGCGCGCGAGCTTGACGAAGCCGCGCCGCGCAATCCGGTTTATCTGACCGCCAAATCGCTCCACGCCAGCTGGGCCAACAGCGCTGCCCTTCAATTGGCCGGGATCACCCCCAATACCCCTAACCCCGAAAATGGCAAAATCGTCCGTGACGAGAGCGGCAACCCGACCGGCATCCTGCTCGAATCGGCCATGGCCTTGATCGAAGCATTTATCCCACAGCCGACCGTCAGAGAGGCTGCCGAAGCAATCCGAGACGCCGTGCCGCGCCTGCACCGCATGGGCCTCACCGGCGCCCACGATTTTGACTATCGAACCGCCTTCATGGCCCTCCAAGACCTGCATGCCGGCGCAGAATTAAAATTACGCGTGCTGAAATCCGTTCCGCCCGACCTGCTCGCGCATGCCCATGCGCTCGGCCTGCGCTCCGGCTTTGGCGATGATATGCTGCGGATCGGTTCCTATAAAAATTTTATGGATGGCGCACTTGGCCCGCGCACCGCAGCCATGTTCCAGCCCTATTTGAACGAGCCTGAAAATCGTGGTATCCTGAATTACGATGCCGAGCAACTCTTCGAAATGGCCCGCACCGCCGTTGAGAGCGGCCTGAGCGTGGCCGTCCACGCCATCGGAGACCGGGCCGTGCACGAGGTCCTGAATGCCTACGAACAACTGCGCGGCTACGAGCGCGAGCGCGGTCTGCCCCGCCTGCGTCATCGCATCGAACACGTTCAGGTCATCCACCCCAGCGACGCCCGCCGGCTGGCCGAATTGGATATTATCGCCTCGATGCAGCCCGTTCACGCTATTTCGGATATGCTGGCCGCAGACCATTGGTGGGGCGAAAGAACGCAGCTGGCCTATGCGCCGCGCACCCAACTGGAAGCGGGAGCGACCCTGGCCTTCGGTTCAGATGCCCCGGTCGAATCTCCCAATCCCTTTCTGGGCCTGCACGCCGCCGTTACCCGCCGCCGCGCCGATGGCATTCCCGGCCCTGAAGGCTGGCACCCTGAAGAGCGCCTTTCCATCTCGCAAGCCCTGGCAGGCTTCACGAGCGGGGCCGCCTACGCAGCCGGCCTGGAAGATCGGCTGGGACGGCTTTCACCCGGCTACTACGCCGATCTGATTGCGCTGGAAGAAGACCCCTTCACTTGTGATCCAGATGCGCTCCTGTCCATGCAGCCCTCAGCCACCATGCTCGCCGGCGAATGGGTCTGGCAATCCTAAAAACCAATGAGCAACCCACTCCCCACCACCCCCGAAGCACTTATCCCCCGCCTGGGCGACCAGTTGGTCGAGATGGGCTTGCTGAGCGAGGCTCAACTGAAACACGCGCTTGAGTACCAACGCCAGCAAGCCGAGCAAGGCCAGCCTTGCCTGCTTGGGCAAGCCCTGATAACCCAGGGCGTACTCGACCGCGCCACCCTCGATCGGGCCATCACAGAGCAAATTGTCTACCTGCGAACCGCCCTGATCGATGCCAATCACAACCTCGAAGAGCGTGTCCGCCAGCGAACCGCTGAATTGGAAGAAGCCCTGCGCAAACTGGCAGAACTCAACCAGCTCAAGGCCAACTTTGTCGCCAATATTTCGCACGAACTACGGACACCCCTGACCCACATCCGCGGCTATCTCGAGCTTCTTCACACAGCCGCCCTCGGCGATCTAAACGAAGACCAGCGAAATTCAGTCGAGGTCTCCCTGCGTTCTGCCGCGCGTTTGCAGCACCTGATCGACGATCTGATTCTTTTCTCGCTGGCCTCCCAAGACGAACTGACACTGCACCTGAAATCTGTTGATCTCAACCTGCTGATTGCCCCCATTTTCACCAGAAACAACCCGAAAGCGGTCGAAAAAAGCATTGAATTAACCCTGGCGCTTGAGCCTTCGCTGCCGCTTGTCCAGGCCGACGATGAAAAGATTAGTTGGGTGATCTCGCAATTGCTGGATAACGCCATCAAATTTACGCCTGAAGGCGGTAAAGTTACCTTAGAGATCGTGCGTCAGGAAAACGTGGTGATTCTTAATGTCCGCGATACCGGGATTGGCATTCCGCCAGAACGAGAAACAGAGGTCTTCGAGCCATTTCACCAACTGGATGGCTCGGCCACCCGCCGTTATGGCGGCACCGGACTCGGCTTAACGCTGGCGCGCCAAATTGTTGAAGCGCATGGTTCCCATCTCAATCTACGCTCAACCCCGGGAGAGGGGACAACCTTTTACTTTCCGCTTCTATTTGCCCAGCCCTATTCCAAAAAGGCAGCCGAATGACCCACCCGCAAAAGCCAGATTATGTAATCATCGCAGAATCTGTCATGCAAAACGCAGATTGGAAACAGGCCCTCGATACCCTGACCGCCTCTCTGCGATCCTTTTTCCTTTTTGACAATATGGCCCTCTACCTGGTTGAAAATGATCAGATCAACCTTATAGAAATCGTCTATGCGCGCGCCATGGGGCGCGGTAAATCTGCCGAAGCTGATCTGGACTGGGGCATGGAAATCGCCAGCGCAGTAATCCACGGAGAAGAAATCGTCATCAAAACGCCAGATGCCATCACCCCGCGCAATGAACGAACTTTATTGCCCTATTTCCTGGGGCTTCCCCTGCGAACACCGCACGGCGTTATCGGAGTTTTGGTTTTTACCCGTTTTGGCGGCCCCGCTTATACTGAAAAACAAATTTCAGACGCGCGTTTTCTAGCCGCCCAATTTGCAAACATGTTTGAGCGCAAACAGCTATACGAACAGGTTGCCGCCCTGCAAGACGCGCGCCGGCAAATAAATTTGCAAGAAGATTTCATCGCCACCATTTCGCATGAGCTGCGAACCCCGCTCGGTTTCATCAAAGGATACTCGACCACCCTGCTCCGGCCCGATACTCAGTGGGACGAAGAAACCCGCCGCGAATTTTTGACCATCATCGACGAGGAAGCCGATCATCTGACCAGCCTGATCAGCCACATGCTTGAATCAGCGCGCTTGCAAAGCAAAACGCTGGCAATGAATTTCCAACCGGTCAGAATAGATTCGCTGTTACGGGATTCAATCGCCCGCGTGAATGCGCGTTACAAAGAGTTGCAGATCAGCAGCGAAGTCGTCGCTTTGGCCCCAACCCAGGCCGATAACGTCCGCCTGATGCAAGTTTTCGAAAATCTATTTAGCAATGCGGTCAAATACGCGCCGGGTTCTCCCGTACACGTCCGCATTAGCCTGCATGAAAATTACCAGAGAATCGAATTTATTGATCACGGCCCCGGCATATCCCCGGAATACCTGCCCCACATTTTTGATAAGTTTTATCGCGTGCCAGGCTACGGCACATCCGGGTCAGGATTGGGCCTTTTTATTTGCAATCAAATTATAAAAGCCCACCAGGGTATCATGTCAGTCCAGTCTGAGGGCGGTGTCGGTACAACGTTTATCATCGATTTGCCCATTCAGCATCCCGAATGAAATAGAGGAGCCTACAAATGACAACAAAAATTTTGGTCGTAGATGATGAGCCGCGATATTTGCGCCTGCTTGAAGCCAACCTGCGGACAGAGGATTACGAAGTAATCACGGCTCAAGATGGGTTGGAGGCACTCGAGGTTTTCTCGTCGAACCCGGCTGAGCTGATCCTGCTGGATGTAATGATGCCCAAACTGGACGGGTTTGCGGTTTGCCAGCGAATTCGACAGTTTTCAAACGTGCCGATCATTATGCTGACCGCCAAAGGAGAAGAACAAGACCGGGTTCAGGGTCTCGATTTGGGCGCAGATGACTACCTGACAAAACCTTTCTCAGCCACAGAACTGCTGGCGCGCGTCCGGGCGGTTTTACGGCGCTCACAATACTCCAAAGAGATCAGTCAAAACCGTGTTTTTGAACACAATAACTTGCGAATAGACTTTGCGCGCGCGGAAGTCTGGCGCGGCGACCAGGCGGTTTTCCTTTCGGCAACCGAATACAGACTGCTTTTGCAGTTTGCCCATAACGTTGGCAAGGTGATGAGCGCCGAAGAAATATTAACCAGCGTTTGGGGCGCAGAATACCACGAAGACAAAGAAATCCTATGGGTGAGCATTGCCAGGCTGCGCCAAAAGCTGGAAGAAGACCCGCATAACCCGCGCCACATCGTGACCCGTTCCGGGCTTGGCTATCTGATGCCGCCTTCAGACGTGGACTGACCTTCATTCTATTTTGTATTTGCCCACAGAAAGATAAAAATGACAGTCGAATTTAATGAACGCGGAAAATACTTTACCGACATTATTTCCAAAATTTCGATTTCGGCAATTATCCAAACTACAACCCATCGCATCGAAGGCGCAATCCACGTTCGCCCGGACGAACGCATCAAAGATGAGTTGGATCGCCAGGAGCCTTTTCTGGCTGTGACAGATGCCAAAGTTTTCGGCCCAGATGGTTCCGCCCTTCACCAGGCAGAATTTATGAGCATTGCCCGCGCCCAAATCGTTTGGGTGATCCCCTCTGAAAACACGACCAATACCGGAGAGGCCTAAAATGGCGCAAACTATCCTGGGCGGGGTTTCATCCGGGCTGTCAGGGCCAGACCTGCTTAAACTAAAGCATTTTGTGATCGATTCCCTGACGCGCGAACTCGAAACGGACAACCCGCCTTACGAAAAGCGCGAGGCGTTTGTCACCCAAAAACTTGAAGATGTCTTTTCACGCTTGGGAGGCAAAATACCTGCCTCAATTCGCAAGCAGCTGACGCAGGAAACGCTCAGTGAGGTGTTGGGTTATGGCCCGATCCAACCGCTCCTGGACGACCCGGATATTTCAGAAATAATGGTGAATGGGCCGCAAAAAATTTATGTCGAAAAAAAAGGGCAGTTGACCAAAACCGGGGTGACATTCGACAACGACGCGCACGTCCTGCGCGTGATTGAACGAATCATCCTGCCGCTCGGGCGGCGAATAGACCCGGACAGCCCAACCGTCGATGCGCGCCTGCCGGATGGCTCGCGCGTCAATGCGGTCATTCCGCCGGTAGCGATTGACGGCCCCACCATTACCATTCGCAAATTTCGCAGAGATACCCTAACCATTCAACAGCTGATCGATTTTGGATCGATCACGCCCCAAATGGCCGAGTTTTTGCGGGCCTGTGTCGTCAGCCGCCTGAACATTATCATCTCTGGCGGAACAGGCTCCGGCAAGACCACCCTCTTGAACGTTCTCTCGACCATGATTCCATCGACCGAGCGCATCATCACCATCGAGGATGCGGCTGAACTCCAACTCCAGCAAGACCACATTGTCCGGCTTGAGACCAAGGTTCCCAACCTGGATGGCAACGGCCAGGTCACCATCCGCGACCTGGTTCGCAATTCCCTGCGCATGCGCCCAGACCGGATCGTGGTCGGCGAATGCCGCGGCGGAGAAACCCTGGACATGCTCCAGGCCATGAACACCGGCCACGATGGCTCGCTGACCACCCTGCACGCCAACACGCCGCGCGATGCGCTCGCCCGGCTTGAAACGATGGTGCTGATGGCCGGCATGGATTTGCCGATCAAGGTCATCCGCCAGCAGGTTTCAGCGGCAGTCGACCTGATTATCCAGCAGACCCGTTTGAAGGACGGTTCGCGCCGGGTAACGGCCATCACCGAAGTGGCCGGCATGGAAGGCGATACAATTGTCCTGACCGACATCTTCAAGTTTGAGCAGACCGGCATGGATACGGACGGAAAAGTGATCGGGCAATTAAAGGCCACCGGCATTCGTCCGCTCTTCACGCCCCGCCTCGAAGCCTCAGGCTTCAAGCTGCCTCCTGAAGTCTTTGGCGCAAATCTGGGCGATATGCTCCGCCGCCGCTAACCTTGCGCCTGTTGATCGGACGATTGGATGCTTTTCAAGACACCCGCAGCGTGTATAATCAGAATAACCTTCAGAAGATACAGGATCACTTATGAGCTATAAAGCCCAAATCTCTATTCGGACCCGAAAACTGGGAGTGCTGATTCGAGACGCCCGGACAGCAGCCCGAAAAACATTGACCGAATGCGCAACTTCGATAGGCATTACACCGGGCACATTGCGTTCGTATGAAGAAGGACGCAAATCGCCCTCCCTGCCCGAACTCGAAGTGCTGGCCTATTATCTTGACCTGCCCATCCAGCATTTCTGGGGCAGCACAGCCCTTTCAAACGAACAATCCCGCACCGAACCGCTTAACCTGAGCATGTTGGCCGGCATTCGCCAGAGAATCATTGGGGCGATGCTCGCTCAAAAACGCCAGCAGTTTAGCATTTCGCTGAAAGCGCTCGCGGTCGAAGTGGGCATCCCCGTCAGCCGCCTGAAATCTTACGAAATGGGAGAAAAACCAATTCCATTAGCGGAACTCGAAGCCATCCTGAGCGTATTAGGGGCGCGCGTCGAGTTATTCTTCGATCAAAACGGGCCGATCGGTCAATGGATGAGTGAACAGCAGGCCATTCAGGATTTTCTGGAACTGACGCCAGAGCTGAAGGCCTTTGTCTGTATGCCGGTCAACCGCCCCTATCTTGAACTGGCGCGCAATCTGAGTACGCTTTCAACCGATAAGCTGCGTTCAGTCGCTGAAGGCCTGCTGGATATCACGCTCTAGTCCACCCATCTCAACGAACAAGGCGTCAAAACACATCAAACGGTTTTGCCGCCTTTCTGTTTTAGCCCATTTTTATCCGAATTCTTTCCAAGTTTGTGAGGCAGCATGATCGAAAACGACCCAAAATTGATTGCAGAACAGGCCAGCCAACGCTATCAGGAAGGCGACTTTGAAAAAGCGGTGCAGCTTTTTTCAGAAGCGGCGCTTGCCTACCAGCAAGCCGGCAATGCCCCAGCCGCGGCAGAAATGCGCAACAACCAAAGCGTGGCCCTCTTACAAAATAACGACTCACAGGCTGCGCTGGATGCTGCCCTCGGCACGGATCTGATTTTTGCCGAGGCCGGGGATGTCCGCCGCCAGGGGTTGGCCCTGGGCAACCAGGCCGCCGCGCTCGAAGAACTCAAACGGATCGACGAAGCCCTCGAGCGCTATCAGGCCTCTGCTGATTTGTTGGAACAAGCCGGCGAAGATCAAATGCGCGCCCTGGTGATGCAGTCTGTCGCCTGGATCTACATTCGGCGCGGAAAATTCTTTGAAGGCCTGTTCGCAATGAATTCAGGCTTGCGCGCGGTCAAAAAGCCGACTCTCAAACAGAAAATTTTGCGCACTTTGCTAAAAGTGCGTACATGGTAAAGTTGAGCGACTCCCTGCGCCCAGCCGTGCTGAACGACCAGGGACGCATCGCCAACCTGATTTACTTTGAAACCCATGTCCACCGCCATCTGGACTGGAGGTCTGCGCTCGATTGGCTGGGCGCGCCTGAATATTGGGCAATTGAGCAAAGCGGCGCGCTCTCGGCTGTCCTGGCTTGCCCGCCAGACCCGCCCGGCATCGCCTGGATTCGGCTTTTTGCCCATGCCCAAAACTTAACCGCCCGCCAGGCCTGGCAGCCGCTCTGGCAAACGGCCCGGGAGCGGTCAATTGACCCTGACGGCCGCCTGAGCGCGGCGATTACCCTGCAAGATTGGTTTACCGAACTGCTGCAGGAAAGCGGATTTATACCGAAACAAAAAATCGTAGTCCTGGAGCACCATCCAAGCGAGAAACAGCAGCCCGCCAAAAATCCGCACCTTTTCCTGCGCGCCATGCTCGCCCAAGACCTGCCCGCAGTGGCCGCCCTCGATGCGGCAGCCTTCCAACCGCTCTGGCAAAACTCGCAAACTTCACTGCAAATGGCTTTTGCTCAGGCCGGGCTGGCAACGGTCATCGAAGAAAACGGAGAACTGCTCGGCTACCAAATCAGCACGGCCAGCCCTTTCGGAATGCACCTGGCCCGCCTGGCGGTTTATCCAGAACAACAGGGACGCAGAATCGGGCAGACACTGGTTCAAGACCTGTTGCGCTACGCCTCTCAGCAAGCGTCTGGCCGCATTACGGTCAACACCCAGAGCGACAATCCATCCTCGCTGGCTCTCTATCAAAAACTTGGCTTCCATTTAACCGGCGAACAATACCCGGTCTATGTTTTACCTTCCACCCGCTAGGTTTCCTGCTTGGCAAATCCGTATTTATTTGTAAAGGAAAAAATATGGCCCGCCCCGATTCTGTGATTGTCAACGCTCTTGTCCGCCAGGCGCTTGTCTCCGCCGAAGAAGTGATGGGGCCAAACGGCATCAACGCCGTCCTGCGCGCCGCCGCGCTTGAACGCTATATCGACAACCCGCCCCCCAATAACATGCAACCGGCCATCAAAACATCAGACTACGCCCGCCTGAACCAGGCCATCGAAGAATTCTACGGGCGCGGCGGGCGCGGCATGTTGCGCCGGATCGGCAAAGCCTCCTTTCAATATGGCCTGCGCGAACAAGCCGCCCTGCTCGGCATCGCCGGGGCCGCCATTAAACTTTTACCCGAAAAACAACGCATCAAATTTATTCTGAACGGCATGGTCAACGCCCTCAAAAAATCCAACCCTGAGGTGGATGCCTGGGTGGAAGACAACGGCGAGACCCTGGCCTACATCGAAAAAACCTGCGCCATCTGCTGGGGCCGCAGCAGCGAAACGCCCGTCTGCCACTTATATTACGGCTCGATTGCAGAAGCCGTGCTCTGGGCAGCCGGCAGCGAACACGAGATCGTCGAAACTCATTGCCTGGCAAAAGGCGACGCGTATTGCCGCTTTGAAGTGGGAGAAAAAAGAGTTTGAGCCTGCCCAACCACTTTCTGGGATACTTTGTCCAAACCCTCAACGCCGAAATCGGACAGGATACGCTCCGAATGCTTTTGAACAAAGCCGGGATGGATGCGGAACTTTCTGACCCGCAGCCTTTGTTCCATCTGGAGACAGACTCCGCAACCCGGGCTTATCTCGACATCCAGGCTGCGCTGCGCCTGCACTATGGGCGCGGCACACGCGGACTGTTGATCCGGGTTGGGCGGCTGCTGTGGCCGCTCCTGAGCGCCAAAAGCGACCCGCTTCTGAAAATCCGCTGGCGGGCCATTCAGCTTTTACCCGCCTCCATCCGCGTTCAACCCGCCCTCAAGCTGCTGGCCTCCCTTTTGCGCGGCAAGACCCAAAACCAGATCACCATCCACAACCTGGACCTGGACTGGATGCTCGTCGATCATGATTTTTCGGGAACCCTGCCCGGCAGCAGCGGCCAGCCGGTCTGCTTTGTGACCCAGGGATTAATTCAAGAATGCGTTTACTGGGCCGGCAAGCATGAATTGGACGTGACAGAAGTAACTTGCAAGGCGAACGGGGCAGACGCCTGTGAATTTCGAATCAAAGCCGGGTAACAAACAAAAAAACACGCACAGTTAAGAGAATCGTGTGAGCTTGGCCCTGTCACTGGACAAAAACCATCTAACATGGCAGAATTGCGCAATATTTAATATCAAGGAGAAAGAAAAGGATGAGTAAACGTCAGGAAATTCGTGATAAGCGCCGCAAACAACAGCAGACTCAACGCATTGTAATTGGCTCGATTATTTTACTGGGAGCTTTATTGGTATCGCTGGCCCTAATTCTGCCAAGCCTCAACCGTGATTCGTCGCTGGCAGTCAACCTGAAAGCGCGCCCCCAGGCGGACTTCAACCAAATGGGCGACCCCAACGCTCCGATCGCCATCATGGAGTTTTCGGATTACAAGTGCGGCCACTGCGGCGCGTTTGTCTTGGAGACAGAACCGCAATTGGTGGAAGAATACATCAAAACCGGCAAGGTCTATTTCACTTACCGCTCGATGGGCGCATGGAGTCCTGAATCGCTGCTGGCAATCGAAGCCTCGTACTGCGCGGGCGACGAGAACAAATTCTGGGAATTCCACGATCTCGTCTTTCTAAATCAAACCGCCACCTTCAACAACGGTCTCATGAATCAGTTTGCCACCCAATTGGACCTGGACGAAGCAGCCTTTAATGCCTGTCTCAAATCGGGTAAATACCGCGAGCGCGCCAACCAGGATGGGGTCGATGGCAGCGCCAAGGGCGTTCAGGGCACCCCGACTTTTTTCATCACTTATCAGGTCAATGGCGAAGAGCGCACGCGCGTTCTGGGGGGCAATTACCCCTTCAGCGGTTTCCAAAAAGAAATTGAAGCCGCCCTGGAAGAGATCGGTCAGTAAAAATTTCCTTTTCTTTTAAAATCAACCGCCGGGCGTAAAAACGTCCGGGGTTTGTCTTATTACTTGAGTTTAGAGTTCAATTTGAATCAAAGCTTTTTCGTACACGGATTGCACGGGTTACGCGGAATCTCACGGATTTTTCTTAAAAAATCCTCGTAAATCCGTTTAATCCGCGAAATTCGTGTCCAGATTTGGTTTTTTAAGCGCCTTCTAAACCAGCTTTCCGGCTTCTTCAGACTCATGAAAACGAACTCTAAAGTCAAGTTATTAGACATCTTGTATAAATGCTGCAACAAGTTATCAGCAGAGCGTCCTTCGACTGCGGGCTGAACTTCGGCCTCCGCTCAGGACAACAGGCCTTTTTCAAGAAATCTATTTTTAGAGGGCTGGCCGCTTCTACCAGCCCAGGCGCGCCACAATCCAGACCAGAAGCGGCGCAATCAAAATAGCGGGCAGAAAATTACCGACACGGATTTTCTTAATCTCAAGCAGGCTGCTGATTCCCAGACCGAACAAGATAATGCCCCCGGTCGCGGTCATTTCGGTCATCATGGCCGCGGAAATAACACTGCTGAGCGTCCCGGCCAACAGGCTGATGCCGCCCTGATAAATGGAAACCGGCAAAATCGAGAACATGACCCCAATCCCCAATGTCGAGGCAAAAGCAATCGAGATGAATCCATCCAGGACTGATTTGACAGCCAAAAGTTGGAAGTCGCCGCTCAGCCCATCCTGGATCGAACCCATGATGGCGATTGGCCCGGTGCAGTACAGCAGGGAGGCCGTCAGAAAGCCGCGCACAAAGCGGCTGGAAGTTCCCCCCGCGCTGGCGCCAGTAAATCGTTTTTCGAGCCAGGCCCCCAGATTGGCGATTCCATCTTCGATCCGCCACCATTCGCCCAGAACCGCGCCGATAATCAGCGCGGCCAGCACGATCAGGGATTGCCCGGTTTGGAAGAACATTTGCAGGCCAATAGCGGCGGTAAACAACCCCATCCCATTGACCACAGTCGATTTAAGATTATCAGAAAGACGCGCGCCAAAAAGGATCCCAACCAGACTGCCGATCAGGATGGCGGCGACGTTGATCAGTGTTCCGATCATAAAAGGTTCAGGAATCCTTGGCGAGGTTGCTTTTTTGTCCGGCGTGGGCGTTTTCGACCAACTCAAGCATAAACAGGAGCGAAGACAAGCGGTTGAGATAAACCAGCAGGAATTGGTTTTCTAATTTTCCGGCGTGGAAAAGGGCCACCACGCGCCGCTCGGCCCGGCGGGTAATTGTGCGCGCCAGCGCGAGGGCGGCGCTGGCGGGCCTATCGCCCGGCAGAATAAACTCGGATGGCATCTCGCTGGCTTGTTCGAGGCGGTCGGTCTGCTCTTCAAGCCAATCGACGCGCGCCTGGTCGATGCTGCGGAATTTTGCGGCATTTTCAGGCGTTGCGCCGACTTCAGCCATCAATTTATACAAATCACGCTGGGCTTGCAGCAGCAAAGCCGCCGTCTGCGGGGCCTGGGCGCTGGCGCGGGCCAAACCGATGGCGGCAGTGGCTTCATCGACGGCGCCGAGGGCTTCGATACGGTCATCAAACTTGGGCACCCGGCCTTCGCCTAACAGGCCGGTCATGCCTTCATCTCCGGTGCGGGTATAGAAAGGGGACATGCCCGCTATTATACCCGTTCCGCTTACAAATACATCACGCCTGCGTGAAAAATGTTTTCACTGGTAAAATTCGTGGGCAGGTTTTCCAAACTTATTGATACAGGTAATTTATGACTCATGTTGTTGTTGCAATGTCTGGCGGCGTCGATTCGTCGGTTGCGGCGGTCTTGCTCAAGGAGCAGGGCTACCAGGTGACCGGGATGATGCTGCGCCTGTGGTCTGAACCCGGCAAGGAAGATTCCAACCGCTGCTGCACCCCCGACTCGATGTCTCAGGCGCGGCGGGTGGCCGCCCGGCTGGATATCCCTTTTTATGCGTTGGATGCCAAAGAGATTTTTCGCAAGACGGTCGTCCAGTCTTTTTTGGAGGGCTACGCCCAGGCCCAAACGCCGAATCCCTGCCTAGTCTGTAACCGTCTCATTCGCTGGGAATTTCTGCTGAACCACGCCCTGGCTCTGGGCGCGGACTTTATGGCGACCGGCCACTACGTCCGCTTGCGGATGGCAGAAAATGGGGCGCGCCACCTGCTGAGGGCGGTCGACCCGGCCAAAGATCAGAGTTATGTGCTTTCAATCTTGAACCAGTCACAATTGCAAAAAGCGCTCTTCCCGATCGGCGATTATCCCAAAGCTGAGATTCGACGGATCGCCGGAGAACATGGACTGGCGGTTGCCAAACGCCCTGACAGCCAGGATTTGTGCTTTCTGGCGGGCGAAGACTATCGTAATTTCTTAAAACGCAATGCGCCTGAGATTCTAAAAGCGGGTGAAATTGTCAACCGGGGGGGACAGGTGCTTGGGCAGCATGACGGCCTGGCGAATTACACCATCGGCCAGCGCAAAGGACTGGGACTGGCTTCCGCTATTCCGCTGTATGTGCTTGGCAAGAGCGCCGCCGATAATCGTCTGATTGTCGGGCCGCAGGAGCAGCTCGGC
Source organism: Anaerolineales bacterium (assembly GCA_034004515.1). Classification (GTDB taxonomy): domain Bacteria; phylum Chloroflexota; class Anaerolineae; order Anaerolineales; family Villigracilaceae; genus UBA8950. The sequence goes on from JAVEWN010000012.1 coordinate 26,347, forward strand.
GCACGCGCGCTGCTTGCCAGCGTCACCAACTGGCAGAGCGGGCCGGCCCCGTCCGCGCCGTTCAGGGCCCAGATCAAGACCCGCTACACGGCCCAGCCCGCCTGGGGGTTGGTAACTCCCCACGAAAACCGCGACCAGGCCAGCGTCCTTTTTGACGAACCGCAGCGCGACATCACTCCCGGCCAGGCGGCGGTTTTTTATGACGGCGACCAGGTGCTGGGCGGTGGCATCATCCTTCAATCCATGTAAAAAGGCATAAATTTATGACTTTACCCACAATTTTGTTCGGGATTTTGCTTTCGAGCGCGTATGGCGCGGCTTATCATCTCTGGCGCGGCGGCAGCATTCGGCGGCTGACGGTCTTTCTGGTTCTGGCCTGGGCTGGGTTTTGGGGCGGCGATACCCTCGGCTGGTCTCTGGGTTGGAATTTTGGCGCGGTCGGCAATTTGAATGTCGGCATGGGAACGCTCGTTGCGGCGATTTTTCTGTTCGCCGGCGATTTTATCAGCCGGATTAAGTGGCGAGGCTGAAACCCGCCCGCCTGGCTGTGGTAAGATAATTGCGAAGTTTCAAGATTCCATCCTAAAAACCCAGAATCCGCTTAATTCATAAAGCCTGGACTGAATTTGTCGAAGCATCCAAATCCATTTTCAGCAGGCTTCAAAATAAATGATGACAAATTTCAAATGAAAGGTTATTTTTATGTCTGCTCGCATTGAATCTTTACTGGCGGCGCGCCTTTTTATTGCCCCGCAATTGGTCGATGAACGCCTCTACTTCATCAGCAACCTGAGCGGAAGGTTGAGCTTATACGCAATGGATTATGGCGGCAGCGTGCCGGAGCCGCTCTTGCCGCCCCATCTTGCGCTCCAAAATCCGCACCTGATTGGGGGAAGTTCGCATATCGTCTTGCGCGATCTCGGCAAAATTGTGATCATGCTGGATCAGGATGGGGACGAAAACTACCAGCCGATGCTGGTGGACCTGGAAGGCGGTTTTCCTGAACCGGCTTTCGACAATTTCTTTGCCGGTTATCGGGTTCACATGCTGGAGGTGGACACCGAAAAAGGAATTGCCTACTTCAACGCCGAACGGCGTGACAAACCGATCAGCGAGGCCTATCGCGGCAATTTCTTTACCAACGAACTGACCAAGCTGGGCGAATCGGCCTGGGGCGCGTACCCAGCCGCCCACAGCAGCGACCACAGCCAGGTGGTACTCTCAGACAGTTATTCGGTCGGCGACAGTGTCCACTATCTGGTTGAGGGCAGCCAAAAAACACTTTTATACGGCAAACCGCTCGAAGAACGCCAGCCAGACGAAAGCGTGCCATTAAGTGGGATCGGCTCGATCTCGTTTACGCCTTCGGGCAAGGGCCTGCTGCTGATTTCGGCCCTGTTTGAAGATACGTATTCGTTGGGCTATCTCGCGCTCGATAAGCCCGGAGAAATCCTGCCGGTTCGGATCAAAGGCATCCTCCATGCCGGGGTCGGCGAACTGACCGAGATTTCTCATCTGACCGCAGAGCGATATTCGGTCTCTTACAATATTGATGGCTGCTCCTGGCTCTACGAGGCAGTTTTTGATGAAGAAAAGCAGGTGATGAAATTGAAACGGGTGGTGGTCGGCGACGCCCCACTCGACGACGGCGTGCTGGAACACGCGGATTACAACAAAGAGCTTGATATTTTCACAATTTCGTTTTCAACCGCCACTTCGCCCACCCAAATTTACAGCGTCGAAGGCAAAAAACGCGCCCTGATCGTCCAGCACACCAACGAGAAAGTGCTGGGAATCCCGGAAGAACACCTATCGCCCGGCGAAGACGCCTCGTTTAAATCACACGATGGCCTGCGGATTTCGGCGCGGCTCTACCTGCCGGCTGCGGCCCTGGGGTTTGAAGGCCCGCGTCCGCTCGTTTATTATGTGCATGGCGGCCCGCAAGGCCAGGAACGACCGGATTTTGCCTGGTTCTCGATGCCGCTGATCCAGTTTCTAACCCTGCGTGGATTTGCCGTTTTCGTCCCCAACGCGCGCGGCTCGACCGGTTACGGCCTGAGCTACACCAAGCATGTCGACCGCGACTGGGGCGGACAGGATCGCCTCGATCACGTCCACGCCATGACGAAGATTCTGCCGCAAGACCCGCGCATCGATAGCGCGCGCGCGGCGGTCGTGGGACGCTCCTACGGCGGTTACATGACCCTGACCCTGGCAGGCCGCCATCCTGAGCTGTGGCAGGCTGCGTGTGATATGTTCGGGCCATACGATCTGATCAGCTTCTCTGAACGCATCCCCGAAACCTGGAAGCCCTACTTCAAGCTGGTAATTGGCGACCCGGCGGACCCCAAAGACCGCGAACTGCTCCGGGAGCGCTCGCCAAAAACTTATCTTGAGAACCTGGCCTGCCCGATGCTGGTCATTCAGGGGCGCAACGATCCGCGCGTAGTCGCCGCCGAATCTGAAGACCTCGTTACAACTCTGCGTGGCAAGGGTAAAGAAATCGATTTGCTCATCTTTGAAGACGAAGGTCACGATGTCTTGAAATACGAGAACCGCGTGGTTTGCTACAACGCCATTACCGAATTCTTTACAAAATACTTACGTCTCTAATTTTCCAAACGGATGGGCAGAAAAACGTTTATACTTCTGCCCATCCGTTTCTGTATGTGAAAACCCATGACCTGGAAATTAAACACAACCCACCCCGAAGCCGGCGACCTGGTGCAATTGGTTGGACTGCGCCACAAACACTTTATCTTCAACCTAACGCCCGGCGCAGAGTTCGGAACCCATCGCGGCATCATCAAACACGATGAACTGCTCGGCAAACCCTGGGGAAGCCAGGTTTTCAGCCATCTGGGGAGTCCGTTTTTTCTGTTGCAGCCCTCGCTGGCAGACCTGCTCAGCAACCTGCCGCGCAATACCCAGATTCTCTACCCCAAAGATATTGGTCTGATTCTGGTGACGATGGGCGTCGGTCCCGGGCAGCGCGTGGTGGAAGCGGGAACCGGCTCTGGCTCGATGGCAATCGCCCTGGCTTTTTCCGTCGGACCAGAAGGCAAAGTCATCAGTTACGAGAGACGCCCCGAAATGCAAACCCTGGCCCGTAAAAATCTCTCACGCCTCGGGCTGGAAGAGCGGGTCGAATTCAAACTGGGCGACATCAGCGCCGGCATGGACGAAACCAACATCGACGCTTTTTTCCTGGATGTGCCCAACCCCTACGATCTGATGGCCCAGGTGCGGGCCGTGCTCAAACCTGGCGGATTTTTCTCGGCAATCATCCCTACCTATAATCAGGTCGAGAAAACCCTCTACGCCTTGCGCGGCCATCAGTTTGCCTTTATCGAAGTTTGCGAAGTTTTGCTGCGCTATTACAAACCCGAACCAAGCCGCCTGCGCCCGACAGACCGGATGGTCGCCCACACCGGCTTCCTGGTTTTTGCGCGCCGGATCGACTTATCCGAAGACCCGCGCGTCCAGGCCCTTTTGGTCGAACAAAATCTGCTTTCAGATTCATCGCCTGACAGCGATGAACCCTTGCCAGAGCAGCCTGAACTGGAACAAAACCATGAACCGCCTGTTTGAGCGTAAACCTCCCATCTCTCCCAACCTAAAACGCGCCAATGCTTGCATGGCTTCTGGCAATTATCTGGCCGCCGCCCAGGCCTACGAGGAAATGCTGGAGCATTCCGGGCCAAAGCCGGGCCCGCAATTTGCTTTTATTTGCCTGCAAACCGGCGTTGCTTTTTTACAAATTGGGAGATATGAACAAGCGCTGACCTATTTCCGGCGCGGGTTAGACATTCTGAGCGACCACAAACGCTATGCCCAAATGTACCACGGCGGCCAGCGCATCAAAATCGAACTTGAAAAACGCGGACTGGTGCGCGAAGCGCGGGTTTTTATGGCTCAGGTTCATTCCAATATGCCAGCTGCCGCAGAAATCCCGACCCAGCACGTTAGCGAAAAATTACCCATTCTACCGGCCATCTGTCCGGCCTGTGGGGGCAGCTTGCGCGTCTTTGAGCTGCACTGGCTGAGCGCTTACGCCGCTGAATGCCCATTTTGCGCATCCTCTCTGGAACTTGTGTGAATTGCGACTTTCTCGACGAAGAATCCATTTCGCAGGCCCTCAAAACGCCTCCGGTTTTGCCTTACAGCGAAAAAGAGATTTCAGCAGGCCAGCCCTTACGCCTCGCTAGTGTTCTCGTCCCGCTCGTGCGCCAGTCTGGAAGCTGGTACCTGCTCTACACCCGCCGCGCAGATGGCGTCGGACACCACAAAGGGCAGGTCTCCTTCCCCGGCGGCTCCAGCGAAGCGGACGAAAGCGCCGAACAAACCGCCCTGCGCGAGGCGGACGAGGAGATTGGAATCCGCCCGGCAGATGTGCGCATCCTGGGGCATCTTGCCCAAATTGTGACCATCACGGACTACCTGGTAACGCCAATCGTCGGGGTTGTGAGTTGGCCGTACGCATTTCGGGTCTATACCCCAGAAGTGGCGCGCGTTTTTGCCCTGCCGCTGGATTGGCTGGCAAATCGCAACAATTTCATGATGCTGATGCGCAAAGAAACCGGACGGCACATCATCACTTACCAGCCCTATGACGGTGAATTGCTGTGGGGCGCAACCGCCCACATCACCGTGGAGTTCTTGAAAACCCTGAAATTGTTATAAAAAATCCGCTCCAGTCCTGGAGCGGATTTTTGTTTGGTTACTCGGCTTCGTCTTCTTTTTCTTTCTCGATCAGTTCGGGTTCGGCCCCTTCAGCTTCAGTTTCAACTTCTTCGGGTTCGAGAGCGGTGCCCGTGGCGATCACAATCACCTCGTCTGGATCAGCAAGAACCTCCACCTCAGCAGGCAGGCTAATATCGCGAACGTAAATTGCGTTGCCAATTTCAGTCAAGACCGAAATATCCAGTTCAATCCGTTCGGGCAGGTCTTGCGGCAGGGCCTGAACAGCCAGCTCATTCAGGCTGGTGACGATGACGGCATTATATTTATTGACCGCCGGAGCGACCCCGTGCAAGTGGATCGCAACCATCGCATCAATTTTTTCGGTCATCGAAACAGCCTGAAAATCGACATGGGTCAGGTGACCTTTGATGTAATCTTTCTGTCGTTCGCGCACCAGGGCCGAGATTTTCTTGCCATCCAGGTCAATCGTCACAATGCTGGAGGAGGTCAGCTTGGGGATGGTCAGATTGGCCTCGCGCGAATCCATCTGGATCGGGGTTGAGTCCACTTTATAACCGTAAATCACGCCGGGCAGATATCCCTCGCGGCGCAGAACACTGACCTGCTTGCCAACAACAGTCCGTTTGGCGGCTTTCAAAACTACTCTTTCCATCTTATTGCTCCTTGGCGCCTCTCACCCTGCTTCTTTGACAGGGTTACCCTCGCCTGAATGAATTTACACGGCGCAAAATTACGCCGGTATTGGTTTTATTTTCTGCGCCCGAACAACAAACGACCGGCCAACAGAACTGACCCGGTCACCAGCCCGCCCAAAACGCTGGCGAGCAAAGCGGTGCGCTGATTAACAATTGCTTCCACGTTGCCGTGAATCTCACGCCCAATCACCAGCCCAGCCCGGATCGTCCCGGCATGAATCTGCCCGGCGACGGTTACACCGAGCGAGGCTTGCTCAGCCTGGACGGTGTTTGCCACAATCACCAGCGCGTCGCCCTGAAGATCGACCTGGTCTGCATTTAAGACGGCGACGGCTGCCATTGCGAGCGAAGCCTGCTGGCTGTGGAGCGCGCCAATGGCGACCCGATCCGCATCGAATTTTTGACATTCGACTGCGCCAATCGCAGACATGCTCATTTCTGCTTCGCCCGCCTGAATTGCGCCAACGTTGACCTGGGCCGCCCGCACCAGTTCCGCCTCAATTTTCTCGACGTTGGTCTGCGACAAATTCACGATTTGGGGCTTTTCTTCGTTGTTCTGGCTTACTTCCAACTCAGGCATGGCATCCTCCGGGCAAAAAACAAGCCTCCAGGCGGAGGCGATACGTTCAACAATTGAATTTTAGCCGCGCGGCGCTCTTTCGTCAAGGAGTAAAGTAGAATTCCAGCAATTTTTTAGGCTTCTAATCTTCGCCATAGGCCAGGAAACGCAGGTCGGGGTATTTTTCAGCGTAATAGCGCAGAAAAAAAGAACCATTAAAAAGCGCGACAAACTGGTCGTGCGCGCTGCGGGCAACCAAGACCTCGCTGCGCTCCGGCAGTTTTTCAATTGCAGATTCGGGGCCTTTGATCCGGCGTAAATCAGTGTGCGGCATGTGCTCCAGCGTGGTTGGGACATTGTACTCAACCTGTAAACGCGACTGGACCACGTCAAACTGCAATTGGCCGACAACCGCCAGGATCGGTTCGCGCTTGAAGGCGTTGACGTTATAAAAGACCTGGACGGCGCCTTCACTTTCCAACTGCTGCAACCCCTTCATAAATTGTTTTTGCTTGTTCAGGTCTGTATTGCGCAGCACGGCAAAATGCTCAGGCTGGAAACGCGGAATTGGCGCAAAACGGATCGGCGCGCCAGTGCAGAGTGTATCTCCAATCGCAAAATCTCCGGTGTTGGGCAGTCCGAGCACATCCCCGGCATAGGCGTCATCGATGATTTCACGTTCGCTGCCGAACAATTTGTAAGGGCGCAGCAAACGCAGGGTTTTTCCGCTTTGAGCGTGGATTAAATCCATGCCGCGCTCAAAATGACCGGAACAGATGCGCAGGAAAGCGACACTATCGCGATGCTTGGGGTTCATGTTGGCCTGAATTTTGAAGATAAAGCCGGAAAACTCAGGCGTGTCCGGCAAAACAATTCCGGCGTCGCTCAGGTAAGGCTGAGGCGCGGGGGCAAATTTGACAAACGCTTCCAGGAACAGGCGCACACCAAAATTGGTGAGGGCGCTCCCAAAGAAGACCGGGGTTTGTTTTTCCTGCAAGACACTTGGGTGGTCGAAGACAATCCCGACTTCATCGAGGAGATGGATGCTCTCCTGGAGCGCTTCCGCCCGCGCAGGCGAGAGCAACCCGCTCGCTTCCAGCTCGTTTAACGGGACAAAGGTTTCGGCAGAGATGCGTTCGTTGCGTTCCGTTCGCTCAAAGACGTAGACCCCCTCTGAAGCGCGGTCGTAAACACCCTTGAAATCGATTCCGTCTCCGAGCGGCCAATTCATCGGGACCGGTTCCATGCCGAGCACTTTCTTGATCTCGTCCAGCAGGTCAAGCGGGTCGCGCGCCGGGCGATCCATTTTGTTGATGAAGGTAAAAACAGGGATGCCGCGCTTGCGGCAAACTTCGAACAGTTTCAGGGTTTGCGGCTCGATCCCTTTGGCGGCATCAATCACCATCACCGCGCTATCCACCGCCGAAAGGGTGCGGTAGGTATCTTCCGAGAAATCCTGATGGCCGGGGGTATCGAGCAGGTTCAGGATCTGTCCGCGATACGGGAATTGCAGGATGGTGGAGGTGATCGAGATGCCGCGCTCACGCTCCATCTCCATCCAATCGGAGGTGGTGCTGCGCTGATTGCGGCGGGCGCGGACATTCCCGGCCAACTCGATGGCGTTGCCATACAGCAGAAGTTTTTCGGTCAGGGTGGTTTTACCCGCATCGGGATGCGAGATAATCGCAAACGTGCGCCGGTTGGTATAAGTGCTGGGGGTCAAGTTTGGTGTACTTTCTTTGAAATCTGACAGAGTGCAGGGATGAGATCGAGTTTGGGAGCGATGCGAAAGCCGGGAGAACTGGCGCAGGGCTGCGCGCGCCGATTTGCACGGCGCATATTCTACCAGTATTGGCGCAGGTTGGTAAGAAACGTCTCAAAAGCTGTGGCTTTCGAGACGTTTGGAAGGAAGCAATTCTGTGCGCCCTGCTTCTTATCTTAATTGAGGGCGTCTGTCACCCATTCTGTCACTTCCGCCGGGGTCGGGATGCGCCCGGCGGAAACCAGCTTTTCGTTGATGACCAGGCCGGGGGTTGAGAGAATGTTATACGCCATGATTTCGTTGTAATCTGTTAATTTGACGATTTCCGCCTCGATTGACATTTCTGCAACGACCTTGCGCGCGATCTGCTCGACGCGCTTGCAATTGGCACAGCCAGGCCCAAGAACTTTGATATTAAGCATGAGAAACTCCTTTATACGCTTGATGTTTCTTATATTTTTCGCCAACCCATAAGGCCGCGGCCAGGATCGCCAGTGCGCCCAACAGGAAAAGACTGACTGTGGCGAGGCTGGCCCCATCCACCCATGCGCCATAGAGCAGCCCGGCCAGGCTGCTAAAGAGCGCCACCCAGCCGACATAGACCCACGCCCGCAGCCGGCCGATGATCGTGGCCGTAATCAGGATGCTTTGCAAGCTGAGTTCCGGGTCAGAGATGAGATAGGCGAGCAGCGGGCCACGGTGCATTCCCAGTGAGAGGAACATCTGGGCGATCGGCACTTCGACCAGGGTCGGAAAATACATGAAGATGCCAAAGAGCACGCCCACAAAATTACCGAGCAGGGTGTTGCTGCCGGCCAGGGCTTCAATCCATTCAGGCCTAATTAACTCACGGATCACGCCCACCGCAAACACGCCGACAATCAGGAGCGGGAAAATCTGCTTGACAAATTTCCACGATTCCCACAAGAATTCGCGCTTCTCGTCCTCGCTCAACTGGGTTTTCAGCAGCCAGCCCAGGGCAATTGTCGTCAGCAGCACGCCAAAGAATTTGCCAGTCAGGGCCAGGGTCACGCCAGCGGCAGCTGGGGCCAGCTTAAGGGCGGCAATCAGCAGGGTCAGCCCGACCAAGATCAGCGAAATCCACGTCCAGGCGTTGAAGCCGTCAAAGATATCTTCGACACCCTTCCAGGAGGCCAGCCCAATCAGGGCCAGCATGCCGATCAAAAGCGCACCCTGGGCTGTGACGCCCTCCTCGCCCCTCGCCGGGTCAAACGGCACGAGTTGGGCCAGCCAGCCCTGGAAGGTATCCACGCCCGGGATGGGCAGCGTAAAAGAGGCGTAGGTGTGAGTCAAGAAGTCGAATTGAAAGGTTCCGGCAATCAGCAGCAGCACCAGCACCAACATAAAGACGACTGCCGCGCGGCGCATGGAGGCCTGGCCCGCAAACATGGCATCGGTCGCAGCGTCATGTTCGGCATCCTGCTTGCTAAACATCAGCGCCATCAGGATGCCAATTCCGACGCCAAAGGCCAGCGAAAGGATCAGACGGGCAAGAGCCAGGTCCATCCCCAGAATTTTGCCGGTATAGACAATCGCCAGGATATTTATCGCCGGCGCAACGAACAGGAAGGTGATGGCGGGACCAATGCCTGCGCCCTTTTTGTAGATTCCGGCAAAGAGCGGGATCACCGTGCAGGAGCAAACCGCCAAAAGAAAACCAGCCGCTGCCGCAGCCGGGTAGGAGATGATCCTGGGCGTCTTGCGCCCCAGAAAACGGGTGATCGTCTCTTTGGGGATGAGGGCCGTCATTGCCCCGGCAATGTAAAAGGCGGGTAGCAGGCAAAGCAGAACATGGGCAGCCAGATAAGAGGCCAGGTTGCCAAATCCGCTGTAAACAAGTTGCAAAATAAAGTCCATCTTTGCTCCAATGACAATTTTATGAGCGAGCTACGAGTAAGGAGGCTATCGGCTGCGGGTCGCAGATCGGGCATTCGCAGCGGGAATCAGGCTGAGGGTTGAGAAGCGAGTCCACGCTGTGCGGGGCCACATCCGCCAGGGCCGCGCAATCGCGCAGCAGCGTGAGAAAATTCAGGTCTTTCAGGCGATAATAGACATAACGCCCTTCGCGGCGATCCTGCAAAATATCGGCTTTGCGCAAGGCCATCAGGTGCTGGGAAATATAGGCCTGGCGCCAGCCAAGCGCCGCCTCGAGGTGGCAAACGCAGGCTTCTCCGCTGCCAATCGTGAGGAGAATGGCGATCCGGGCCGGGGCGCTGATGGTTTGCAAGACATTGGCAATTTTTTCAGAAACTTGTGAGGTTGTTATATTCTCATTCATGAATGTATTGTACTACACATTCTATTTTTTGAATATGACGGATTGGCCTGGAATTTCACACGAGCCAGGTCACAAAATATTGCGGAATCAGTTATGATTACAGGAAGGAGGCCAGGCTTATGAACGCTTTTATCGATCCGCCAGTCAAAATCCCCTTTCTTTTGCGGGTTGGGATCTGGTTTTCTGAGAAAATAACGGGAAAGCCGATGCTGCCAGCCCGCATTCTGGCCTGGTATCCGCGCGCCGCAATCGGGTCGGGTCTGCTCGAGTCGCTGGTGGCGCACCGCGATGGAGGCCTGAACGAACGCGCGCTCAAGCTGGTGCGCATGGCGGCTTCATTTGCCGCAGAATGTCCGTTTTGCATCGACATGAACTCACACAATTACACGGTGGAGGGTATCAGCCCCGGAGAAGTGCAGGCCGTGCGCGGACAATTGGCGCTGGAGCAAGTTGTCAGTTTTTCAGCGCGGGAGCGGCTGGCGATTCAATATGCGCGCCTGATCTCTGCGACCCCGCTCAGGTTTCAGCCGGATTTCATTGCCCAGCTCAGGGACCATTTCAGCGAGCGAGAGCTGGTCATCCTGGCCTCGACGGCGGCCCAGGTTAATTATTGGGCGCGACTGATCCAGGCCCTCGGTATTCCACCGGCCGGGTTTGGCGATCGGGCTTAAATTCAGGTTTACAGGCCGAAGGGAGGCGCTTGAGCATAGACGCCGCGCAGATCGGGCGGCAGGTTGGCGGCCAGGCTGTACATGACGCGCTCGGTCAGTGAAATTGGCGATTCGGCCCGGTTCGGGTAAATCGGCGGGGCGATCACGATCCAGACGGGGTTACGGCGCGGAAACTGTTTGAAGAAGCGCTGGCTGCCGTCTATCGAAGCGGTGATGATCGGAGCGTTGGTTTCAAGCGCCAGGCGCGCCACCCCGGTTTTCGCAACCGCGAGGCCGCGTCCGCGTGAGCGAGTCCCTTCGGGGAACATTGCCAACAGTTGTCCGGCGGCCAGGATGCGGGTGGCATGATCCAAAGCCCAGCTATCGCGCTCCCCGCGATAGATCGGAAATCCGCCCATTTGACGGAAGACGGCGTGCAGGAATCCTATCTGAAACAATTCGGCTTTGCCCATAAAGAACAACGGGCGCGGCACAGCCAGTTGCAGCGGAAAAACGTCGAATTGGGTCAGGTGGTTGGCTGCGAGAATGGCGGCCCCGCTTGCGGGCAGGTTTTCGAGGCCGGCAACTTCTAAAATCATGATCGGCTTGAAGACCCAGCGCGCGAGGGCCATCATGATTTGGTGAAAGCGCGTTTCATGAAGTGGATAGTTAAGATGGGGACGCGGGTCATTAATCGGTAATTCTAAAGGGGACACAAGATTCTCCGCCAGTTGGTCTAAACTGGATTATACTTGGACGGGCAATTTTACGGGGCTTCCCCCGTTGGACAGTTTGGTAAGCATAACACTCAAGCCCCTATTTCGATGTTCAGGAGAAAAAACATGAGCACAGCAATTGAAAGCATTTCAGCAATCGAAGTTCTTGATTCTCGCGGCAACCCGACGGTGGAAGTCGAAGTTGTCCTCGAAGACGGGGCCTGGGGCCGCGCCGCGGTTCCTTCGGGCGCTTCGACCGGCATTCACGAGGCCCTGGAGCTGCGCGATGGAGACAAGGCCCGCTACGGCGCCAAAGGTGTTTTGAAAGCGGTCGACAACGTCAACGAACAGATTAGCGACGCGCTCTACGGCTGGGACGCCAGCGAACAAAAAGCGATTGACATGGAATTGCTGGCGTTGGACGGAACCCCCAACAAATCGAACCTGGGCGCGAACGCCATGCTGGGCGTCAGCCTGGCAGTGGCCAAGGCCGCCGCAAACGGGTTGGGGCTGCCGCTCTACCGCTATATCGGCGGAGTCTACGCGCATGTGCTGCCTGTCCCGATGATGAACATTCTGAACGGCGGCGCGCATACTGGCTGGCAAAGCACCGACGCCCAGGAATTCATGGTCATGCCGTTTGGCGCGCCTTCCTTCGCAGAAGGTTTGCGCTGGGGCACAGAAATTTACCACTCGCTCAAAGCTGTCCTGAAGAGCAAAGGCTACGCCACCCTGGTCGGTGACGAGGGCGGCTACGCCCCGGCCCTGAAAGCCAACAACGAGGCCGTCGAAGTCATTCTCGAAGCCATCGAAAAAGCCGGTTTCAAAGCTGGGCGCGGGCTGGACGTAGCGATTGCGCTCGACCCGGCTGCCTCCGAACTTTACGACGAAGAGACCAAGACCTACAACCTGCGCAAAGAATGCAAGAAACTGAGCGGCAGCGAAATGGTCGAGTTCTGGGCCAACTGGGTGCGCCAGTACCCGATTGTGTCGATTGAAGACGGCCTGGCCCAGGATGACTGGGATGCGTGGAAACTGATGGTGGAACAACTCGGTGACAAACTCCAGATCGTTGGCGATGACCTGCTCGTGACCAACCCGGAACGTGTCCGGCGCGCGATTAAAGAAAACGCCGCGAATGCCCTGCTGGTCAAGCTGAACCAGATCGGGACCCTGACGGAGACCATCGAAGCGGTTGAAATCTGTCAGCGCAACGGCTGGCGCGCCGTGACCTCGCACCGCTCCGGGGAAACTGAAGACAGCACGATTGCCGACCTGGCGGTTGCGCTCAACATGGGCCAAATCAAGACCGGCGCTCCGGCCCGCTCAGATCGGGTCGCCAAGTACAATCAATTGCTGCGGATCGAGGCTGAACTGGCCGAAACCGCCAAGTACGCTGGCTGGGAAGCCCTGCGCGGCTTTTAAGCATCGTCTAAAGTTTTAGAGAAACAGCAAGATAGAATTGCAAAATTCAAATGAGGTTCCTATGACGAACTACACACTTCAGGCAGAAGCAAAAAAGCGCAATGACGGCCTCCCGCTGGAGCAAGTTCGTGAAAAGTTTGGAATTTGACCGGGCTGCCTTCGACGACCTGGCCTGGTGGTCGGTATCACTACTAAAAGAAAAAGCCCTCCGCCAAAAACGGGGGGCTTTCTCTTTTACTCGGCCATCTGCCGCGCGGGCTTGTCCCTCTGCCGTTAGCGTTCCACGCCGGACAAACGTTTTACCAATTCAATCACCGAGCGCAAGGCCGCATTGACTGACTCTGAATCGGGAAAATAAACCCGTACGTCCGGCTCCAGCATGACAGCGCCATCTTCAAGGCTGAAATGCTGTTCCGTGACTGTTCCATCTGGTTGGTGAATTCGGACGGTATGCCCTGTGCGATAGGACAGGGTATATTTGCCGCGCTCGCCCTTTCGCTGGGCGAAATCGTATTCGGGTTTCATTTCCGCAGATTGCTTTTCAGTTTTCTTCATAGGCTTTACGCTCCAAATTGGTCGCCTTCCGGCAACTGATCAGACGAATGACCACAAATTCTTCTGTCTCTTGGCGTTCAACATGTACCGCCAGCAAAAGTCTTTTTACCGATGAGATGCCAATGCTAATCAGGCGTTCTTCGATTTGAGAATGTTCGTCATCCGGGTAAGTCACCATCAATGAATCATTAAAAATCGTCCGGGCCTCTTCAAATAAGACTTGATGCTTGCGAAGGTTTTCTGTGGCTTTGTTGGCATCCCATTCAAAGATAAGTTTCATGCGCAATCCTCAAAAAAGAACTAAATAAATTATAGCACGCCGCAAAAGCTCAGATTCGGTCTGATTTCACTGGCGTAAAGAAGAGGTAGTTATTGACGCCATTCTCGCGGTCATCGGCCCCTCCGTCAGGAATCGGTCGAACAGAACAACCAGGCCCCGGCGATTGTCTTCGTCGGCACACTGATTGCAAGTGTCTTATTTCTGATGCTGGTGATTAAGCCGTAGGGAAAAGTGCCTTTGGGTCGAATGAAGGATACTGCGCGGGTTTAGCTCACGCAGTATCCTTCATTTAAACCCCATGAGATTTGATTATGATTGTGGTATATTTTTGAGCAATGTTTATGAGTGATATTGTCTCTTACTGCTATGAACAAGGCAAAAAAATCCTTAATCGCAGAGATATTGAAACCATCAAAGCGCAAGGACAATTTTTAACGCCCCCCGCCATCGCTCGTTATATGGCCGAGCAATTAGGGGAAATACCCAATGGCGCAACCCTGCTCGAACCTGCCTGTGGCTCAGGGGTTTTGGTCTGCGCCATCATTGAGCGACTCCTTCAGGAGCGCAAAACTACTGAAATCAACGTAACAGCCTACGAAACAGATCCGGAACTGGCAGAAACCAGCCGCCAACTCTTTGCGCTCGCCAGCCAAACGGCCAAAGAAAACGGATTACAGGTTAATTGGCAGTTGCAGGAAAAAGATTTTGTGCTGGACGTAATCCTTGACAAGCAGCCGACTCTGTTTGAAACGCCTGGATTTAGGCAAAAAACGTTTGATTTTATCGTCAGCAACCCGCCCTATTTCAAATTAAATGCCAAAGATAAGCACGCCAAAGCGCTCGCCGGAAAAATAAGCGGTCAGACAAATATCTACACTGTTTTTATGGCTCTGTGTGTTCAATTGTTGGTTGCTGGCGGCAAATCCTGCTTTATTGTGCCACGCAGCTTTTGCTCTGGGGCTTACTTTGCCGAATTCCGGCGCGACCTACTCAACAAAATTATTCCGCAAGCCATTCATCTTTTCCAGGCACGCGATCAAGTTTTCCAGGAAGATGATGTTTTGCAAGAAAATATCATCTTCAGCTTTGAAAAAAAAGAAAGTGGAATAGAAAATCGCTACTTCGCCGGTTTTTTGCGCGTTTCAATGTCTGCGGATGAGCGTAGCCTAAAAACTGCTATGTCCAGACAAGTTGCTCTCCGCCATTTCGTCAACAATCGGGATGATTTATTTTTGTTCCGCATTCCTACGAGTTCACTGGATGAAGAAATCCTTGATTCTGTTGATCGTTGGAACGGCTCTTTGGAAAAATACAATTTGCAAGTTTCCACTGGGCGGGTAGTTCCGTTCCGCGCAAAAAAACTACTGCAAGAAAAAACTGACCCTTGCGGCAGCGCCGTCCCCCTTTTATGGATGAAACACATCCAGCCTTACCGAGTGGAATACCCTTTAATCGCCTTTAACAAACCCCAGGCGATTTCTACTGCAAACCCTGCGCTCCTGTTCCCTTACGCCAATTACATTTTATTGCGCCGATTCAGCGCTAAAGAGGACCGCCGTCGCCTGGTTGCCGCCCCATTGGGCAGGGATCAGTTTGAATCCGACCTGCTCGGTTTTGAAAATCATTTAAATGTGATTTACAAGAAAAAAGGTGAACTCGCCCACGTCGAAGCGGTTGGCTTTTCGGCCCTATTCAACAGCGCCCTGATGGATCGCTATATTCGAATCGCCAATGGCAATACCCAAATCAACGCCGCTGAGTTGCGCGCCCTGCCCCTGCCGCCACTGGAAATTATCCAACAAATTGGCAGGGAGGTTCAAAAAATTAAGGCTCCGTCCTTTGAGCAGGCCGACCGAATTGTCTTTTCAGCCCTATGGAAGGCCAACTTGCTGGCCGAAGATTTTCCAATGATACAGGAGACAAGAATTGTGATGGGAAAAATTGAACAAGCACAGGAAATCTTGCAAGCGCTTGGCCTGCCCGCTGCGCAGCAAAACGAGATGTCTGCGTTAACGCTGCTAGTTTTGGCTCAAATCACCGAAGATACCCCTTGGCAGCAAGCTTCGACAAAAAAATTGCGTGTTCATGATATTTTGAGTGAAATCAAACAAAATTATGGCCGCGAATATGCCGAAAACAGCCGGGAGACCATCCGGCGCAGGGCGTTGCATCAGTTTGAACAGGCTGGCGTTGTGCTGCGTAATATAGATGACCCAAGCCGGCCCACCAACAGCGGCTTAAATAATTACATCCTGTCCGACATTGCGTTGAATGTTCTGCATGCTTTTGGAACCTCAGCCTGGAACAAAAAATTAAGCGACTTTTTCGCCCAACAGGGAGCTTTGCTGGAAACCTACGAAAAAGCCAGGGAACAGACCAAAGTCCCGCTGCGAGTCGCGGATAGCAAAACTTACAAACTCTCCCCCGGCAAACACAACCAACTCCAGGCTGACATCGTGGCCGAATTTTGTCCGCGCTTTGCCCCCAACGCAAAGCTAATTTACCTGGGCGATACAGCCTCCAAAACACTGGTTTTTGAACAAGCCGTGTTCGACCAGCTTTCGATTCCTGTTTCGAGCCATGGAAAATTGCCAGATATCATGCTCTATGACGAAAACCGCACCTGGCTCTTCCTGATCGAGGCCGTCACGTCGCATGGTCCAGTTTCACCGAAGCGTTTTTTGGAACTTGAAAAACTGCTTGAGCACTGCCCGGCCACGCGAGTATACGTCACCGCCTTCCTGGATTTTTCCACCTTTAAGAAATTTTCCAACGAAATCGCCTGGGAAACCGAAGTCTGGGTTGCCGAAATGCCCTCGCATATGATTCATTTCAACGGGGATAAATTTTTGGGGCCAAACAAGGCATAAGATAAAAAATCATGTCCAACCGCCTACATCATTCCCCACCCCAGGAGCCTCCCATGCTAACCCTCGCCTCCCTCACCACAGATTTGCGCGCCCTCGGCCTGACCGCAGGCGACACCATCTTTGTCCACAGCGCCTACACCACTCTCTCGCGCGCGCCCGGCGGCGTGGAGGGCGGCCCGCAGACCGTGATCGATGCCATTCTCGATGTGATTGGCCCAGGCGGCACACTGATCATGCCGACCTTCAATTACGACTTCCTACGCGGCACCCCCTGGGATATGCGCACCAGCCCCTCCCAAATGGGCATCCTGACCGAAGTCGTGCGCAAAGACCCGCGCGCCAAACGCATGTTCCACCCGGTCTACTCGATGGCCGCCATCGGGGCACATGCCGACGAAGTCGCCGCCCAGCGCGCCACAGACTGCTTCGGCGAAACCACCATCTTCAGCAAACTGCGCGAATGGGACGCCAAGATCCTGATCCTGGGCCTGGCCTACAGCAAATCGATCACCTTTTTGCACCACTGCGAACAGGCGGCCGGGGTCGATTACCGCTTCTTAAAGGAATTCAAAGGCGCGGCCATCGACGGCCAGGGCAGGCCCAGCGAAGAGACCATCACGATGTTCGTGCGCGACGTGGAACGCGGCGTGGTGCTGGATTTTGAACCGATCGGCGCGCTGCTCGATAGGCAGGTCGTCAGCAAACGCGCGATCGGCCTGGGCGAGTGCCGCCTGATGAAGTGCAACGACGTTTTCCGCGTGGCGGTAAGGGCCATGCAGGAGCATCCCGGCCCGGGCCTGACCTATGTTCTCGAAAGCCCGGAGCGCGCCAAAGACTGGATTCCGCCGATGAAGCCCATTTCTTCTTTGAAGGATGTCCTGGGGGAGATCCTCCCGTTACACCGGACTCTTGCCTCCGAGGGCATGGATGCCGCGCTCGAGCTGATCGGATCGTACTTACCCGAAACTGCCCATTACAAAATCGAGACCTACGCTCCGCTGACGCCGGTCTGGACCTGGTACGTGCCGGAAAGATATGTTGTCCATGAAGCGTATCTGGCAACGGAAGACGGACAGCGCATCTTGGATTTCAAGGACAACCCGCTCCACCTGGTCTCGTACTCGCTGCCGATGGACGCGCTCCTGCCCTGGAGCGAGTTGGAGCCGCACCTGTACTACAACGAAAAACGCCCGCACGCCATCCCGTGGAAGTTTAAATACTACGACCGCTCATGGGGTTTCTGCCTCAGCAAAAACCAGTTTGATTCCCTGGCGCATGACAAGAACTACCAGGTCGTGATCCGCTCCGAGTTTTTGACCGACCCGGCTGCGGGTGGCTTCAAAGTCGCCGAGGCTGTCCTCCACCCGCGCGGCGGAAAAACCGAATCAGCGGGCGAGATGTTCATCATGGCCCATGTCTGCCACCCCAACCAGGCCAACGACGACGCGGCGGGCGTGGTGACGGCCATTGAAGTCGCCCGGCGGCTGGCCGCGGATCCGCTCCCGGCCGGTTCAATGAGTGTCCGCTTCTGGTTCGGGGCAGAGACGATCGGCACAATTGCCTACCTGGCCCATCACGAGGATTTAATTCCCCAAATCAAGGGCGGCATTTTCATCGAAATGACCGGCAATGACAATACGCTCGCGCTCCAACACACCCGCCAGCACAACGCGGCCCTCGATAAGATCGGCCAATATGTGCTAAAAAAACGCGGCAAAGAGTACCGCGAAGGCACGTTCGCCGACGTGATCGCCAACGACGAGCGCGTCCTGAACGGGCCGGGCATTAACGTCCCGTGTCTTTCCGTCACCCGCTACCCTTACCCCGAATATCACACCAGCGATGACAACCTGGAGATTATGCGCGAGGACAAACTCCAGGAGGCCGCCGATGTGATCGAGGAGATTATCCGCGTTTACGCCAGCGACTACCGGCCCAGGCGCAAATTTCGCGGGCCGGTCTTTCTCTCCGGTCACGGCCTGTTCGTCGACTGGCAGGTCAACTGGAAACTGAACCGCGCCATCGAAAAGATGATGATGCGCTTCGAGGGCCAGCAATCGGTCTTCGAGATCGCCGACGAACTGGCGTTGGACTACTGGGAAACCCGCGAATACATCGAAAAATTCCGGGTGCGTGGGCTGATCGAAGCCCTGCCGCTGCCAGAAATTGCGGAAAAGGAATAGGAATGTCTCACCAAGTGAATCTGCCCGCCCGCCAGGCCTTCCCAGCGAAAAACAGGACGGTCGTCATCTTCGATCTGGGTGGCGTGCTGATTGAATGGAGTCCGCAGCGCCTGTATGCTCCCTACTTCAACTCTAATGCCGCAATTGACCAATTTCTGCGCGAAATCAACTTTCCAACCTGGAACGCCCAGCAGGACGCCGGTCGATCCTTTCGGGATGGCGTGGCTGAGCTTTCGGCCCAATTCCCGCATTACGCAGACCTGATTCGCGTCTATCACGAGCGCTGGGAAGACTCTGTGCCTGGCCCGATCGCAGGCACGCTCAAACTGCTCAAACAGTTAAAAGAAGCCGGGCATCCGCTCTACGCGCTGACCAACTTCTCGGCGGAAACTTTTCCGCTCATGCGCCAGCGTTTCGATTTTCTGAAACTGTTCAAGTATATTCTGGTCTCCGGCGAAGTCGGCCTGATCAAACCCGACCCGGCCATTTACCATCTGATGCTCCAGAAAATCGGCCAGCCGCCAGGCGATTGTCTGTTCATCGACGACTCTGCTGCCAATATAAGCACCGCCCAGCAGTTGGGATTCGACACAATTCAGTTCAAATCTCCAGCAGCGCTGGAAGAAGAATTACGAGACAGAAAGCTGCTTGTCTGAATCAGGAAACGGCAGCATCCGGCTTGACAGGCAACTCGCGCAGATAGGCCTGATATTTATAGCGATGGCCGCGCCGTGAATACGGCTCGCCGCTTGCCACAAATCCCTGCTTGCGCAAGCCAAGCGCCATCTCTTCGTCAGATAGACGCACAATTGAAAAAACGGCCCGGTCCGGGCAGCGTTCCAATAATTTCTTCATCAAAACCGGGCCCAAGCCTTTCTGGCGATACTCACCAAGCACATGCGCCCAGCCAAGCTCGAGGCTGTAGCCTGGCCCTTGCTCCAGAATGCCGGCCTTCTTAAAAATCCCTTTCAGATAGCCGAGGTTGGCAGGCTTCAAACCGGCAATTGCAACCAGCTTCTTATTTTCATAGTGAAAAGCCAGCAATTCGGCTTGGGCAATTCGCTCATCCAGGCCAGCCTCACCCTCCTGCCCGCTCAATAAAAGCATCGCCTTGAAGCTTTCCAATTCATGCGGCTTGCAGGCCGCTGGAGCTTTAATACTCTGGGGCATAAATGCCTCCTTCGATTCTTCAAAATGTTTTGAAATCTCATGAAATATGGAGATTAAGATAACCCTTTTGAGACACAGGCCCAGAGCGGAGCGTTCTTCCACGTAGTCACAGGGCCGATATGCAGGAAAATGTCCTTCGACTGCGGCCCGCAGAAGCGTGCGGACCTCCGCTCAGGACGAAGTTGACAGAATATTTGTTTAACTGGACATTGTCAGAGTAGTCGCAGAGCCGATCTGTAAAATTAATTTTCTTAACATCTCTATCGTCTCTAAAGCTTAAACCAGATTTTAGTATAACCCAGCCAGGCCGTGATGATATAATGTAAACGCTTACAAGAAAAGCGCAATCCCAACCGGCTGCGCATTTCTTTTTCGGCAGTATGTAACCGGTTACGACCAGTTCAGGAGGAGATAATCCATGAAAACTTCCCTATTTTTGATTTTGCTGCTTGGCCTGCTGATCTCTGGTTGCTCACCGGCGGCCAGCCCGCCACCAGCCGGCCTCGGGGCCGGTTTCCGCTATTCGACCTACGGCCCGCCCCGCAATCCCGGCCCGGATTACTGGCTTTCGGTTGGGCAGCGCATGTCGGCTAAATTCCCCGGCTCACATCCCGAAGCGATCTGGATTGTGGGCAATTTCCACGGCAGCGGTAAAACCTACCTGTCTTTCCTCGCCAAAAGCGACGACCCCAACATCACCTCCGGCTTTGTCGACATGAACGAGGCCCCGCTCAGTCTCTTCGACGAACAGGGTCTCAAAGTCTGGCTGCAAGTCGAACCCGCCGACGCCGATATGCTGACCTTGATCGACCTGGTGCTGGAGCAGTACAAGCATCATCCATGCGTGATCGGGTTCGGAGTCGATGTTGAATGGTACCAGTCCGACGGGTCCGCCGAGGGCGCGCCGGTCGGCAACCAAGAAGCCGAGGCGTGGGTCAAGGCTATTCGGGCGCACAATCCCGAATATCGGCTTTTCCTGAAACACTGGGACGAAAACTGGCTGCCGCCCACCGCCCGCGATGGAATCGTCTTCGTCAACGACAGCCAGCAGTTCGCTTCCTTCGAGCAGATGGATCAGGAATTTGCCGCCTGGGGCGCGCATTTCGCTCCCGCCGGGGTCGGCTACCAATACGGTTATCCCGCCGATCAGGGCTGGTGGAGCAAACTCGAAGACCCGGCTGGCGAGATTGGCAAGGCCATTTTGGCGAAATCGCCGAATACCGTCTCGCTTTTCTGGGTGGATTTTACCGTTTTGGATGTTTTCCCGCCTGAAGAGTAACCCATGCCGCGCATCTCCGTCCAGTTTCTCGAAAACGCCTACCCGGCAGCCTCGCCGCAAGCCGTCCGCGAGCGATTGCGGCAGGCGGGCCAGATCATGCCGATTGAAAGCGTTCTGTTGGGCTGGGATTTGCCGCCCGCGCTCGAAGAGGCCGTCGCCAGCGAAGCCAGCCGGCAAGGTGCAGCCCTCTACCGCTGGCATCCCCTGCTTGCCAGCGAGAGCGGCGCGGCCACGCCCGCAGCCTGGCAAACGATCGGGATCAAAGGAAAACCCATTCCCGGCTTTGGCGGCCTGCCAGAATTCAGCTTCTTTTGCCCCAACAACCCATCCGCCCAGGCCTGGATCGCCGAAAGAATCGATCACGCCATTCAGCGCGGCATTTATCAGGGCATTTTCTTCGACCGGATGCGCTGGCCTTCTCCGGTCGAAGATTTGGGGAATCAGCTCGGATGCTTTTGTCGGCACTGCCAGTCCCTGGCCGCCCAAAACGGGCTGGACCTGGAAGCTGTCCGCCGTTCTGTCGAAAAAAACCTGGCAAATGCGGCGGGCGCGAAAGAACTCGTCCGGGCTTTGTTTGCGCCAGCCGCCGAAAACAACCTGTTCGAAAACTTTTTTCAATTTCGGGTGAAGACCATCACCCGAACCGTCGCTGCCTGCGCCAAACAAGCGCGCGCGGGCAGCCTGTCCATTGGCCTGGACTGTTTCTCTCCCAGCCTGGCGCGCATGGTTGGGCAGGACTTAACCTCCCTGGCCGGCGCCTGCGACTGGGCCAAGCTGATGATCTATCCGCACACCTTTGGGCCGGCGGGCATCCCGTACGAGCTTCAGCATCTGGCCGGTTGGCTCGCAAAAAAGTATGGCATCCCCCAAGCCGATGGGTTACAATTTGTCTGCGAAACCAGTTCCATTTGGCCGCGCCAGCCTGCAACGCTGGAACGTGAAATTAAGCGCGGCAAAGCGGCCTGTCAAACATCCATCTTTGCCGGGCTGGCCCTGGTGGAGATGGATCAGGTCAACCGCTTCAGCGACGAGCAATTGCAGGACGATTTACTCGCCTGCCAGGCCAGCCAGCCCGACGGCCTGACGCTTTCCTGGGATTTGTGGCTGATTCCGGCGCGCCGTCTCGAAATGATCGCAAAACACTTCTTTACCTGACAGGAAAAAACATGAGCCTAAAAACCTTCTCCAGCCAGATGCTGCCTGCCATCGAAAGCGAACTCCAAAAACAGATCGCGCGCGTCGACCAACCCCGCACCGCCCTCTACCACGAAATGCTGACGTATCACATGGGCTGGAGCGGAGAAGGGGCCGGAGCAGAAGCAACCGGCAAACGCATCCGCCCGCTGATGGTCTTGCTGTGCTGCGCAGCCTCAGGCGGCGCATGGCAGCCGGCCCTGCCAGCCGCCGCCGGCGTCGAACTGGCTCATAACTTTTCGCTTGTGCATGACGATATTCAGGACAACTCCGAAAAACGGCGCGGACGCCCAACGCTCTGGACAAAATGGGGCGTTCCGCAATCGATCAACACCGGCGATGGCCTGTTCGTGCTTTCCAACCTGGCCCTGAGCGACCTGGCCCAATCCTACCCGCCAGAGAGCGCCCTGCGGGCCGCCCAGGTGCTGCACGAAATCTGTCTGCGCCTGACCTGCGGCCAGCACATGGATATTTCCTACGAAGAGCGCCTCGACCTCAACGAAGATGATTACTGGCCGATGATCTCAGGCAAAACCGCCGCCCTGCTGGCAGGCTGCTGTCAGATTGGCGCAATCCTCGGCGGCGCAGAACGCCAAACCGAAAACGCCTACCACGAATTTGGGCTGGCGCTCGGCCTGGCCTTTCAGGTCCAGGATGACATCCTCGGCATCTGGGGCAACGAAGCCCTAACCGGAAAATCAACGGCCTCAGACCTGCTGGAAGGAAAAAAGTCCCTGCCCGTCTTGTATGGGCTGGGACAAAATAAGGAATTCGGAAAGCGTTGGAAAAGTGGCCCGATTACGCCCCAGGATGTTCAGGCTGTAGCCGAAATGCTTGCCGAGGAAGGCGCTAATGCCTACGCGCAAGGAAAATCAAAGGAATGGACTGATAAAGCCCTGGCCAGCCTTGAAAAAGCCAATCCGCAGGGCCAGGCAGGCCAGGCCCTGCGAGAACTGGCCGACAACCTGCTGGGCCGCAACGCCTGAAAACAGGCCTTACTCGCTCAGCTTAACCCCTTCAACCGGCGTGCCGCAAAACGGACATAAGTTCCACGAAAGCTCCATCAACCTGGCGCAAGACTGGCAGGATTTACGCAAGCGGGTATGGCAGCTGGGGCAAACCTGCCAATCCTCGCGCACCCGGCGCTCACAGCCGGGGCAAAGCGCCTGATCTTCAATCGAAGCCAGCAGGGCTTCCTCCTCCAGCGTGCGTTGATATTCTTCTTCGAGCGTGCGCTGCGGGCGCAAAATCAAATAAACCAGGACGCCCGGCAGGTTGAGAACCGCCACCACCGCCACCGCCAGAATCTGCGAAAGCGGGTCGCGGGCCCGGGCGCGAATGTCACGCCAGGTCCAGACCACCAGCGAAAGCCAGAGCGCCGCCAAAAACGCCCCGCCAAACGCCACCAGAATTAAAATCAGGCTGTTGCTAAAAGTTGGATCGAGATTCATAATAAGTTCTCCATCGCGGGCAAGGCTGCTCGCGAACCCTCGCAAGGGCAAAGACTTAGCGCCTCAGCCGCCGGTAATCGCCCTCGCGCACGGTCATACCGGTTGCATCGAGATGCTCCAGCAGCGCCAGGGCATATTTGCGGCTGGTATCGAACAAATCGCGCACTTCCGCCGCAGTCACCTGGCCTTTCTCGACCAGCAGGGCGCGCAGCCGGGCTAGCATCTGCTCGTAAACCGGCTTGCGGAAAACCACATCCTGCCCCACCCAAACCAATTCACCCAATTCAAGCAAGGCATTGTAGATGTCCTCGCCCACGTCCGCGACCGTTTCCTTGGCCGAGGGCGGGCTGAAAGGACTCCCGTCGAATCGGCGCAGGAGCATTCTGACCTGGGCCTGCTGACTGTCCGAAAAGCGAATCTCGTGCCCGGGCCGGGCCAGCCAACTGCCACCCTCAACAACTTCAGCCTCGAGGCCCAGTTTCTTAACCAGGGCGTTAAAGACCTTTGGCGAGAGTTTCAGTTTGCTCTTCAGTTCTTCGCGAGCCATTCCCCGCCGCAGCGGATGGCTTTGGTGATAGCCCGAAAGCGAATCGAGCGCCGCAGCCTTGAAGCTCCCCCAGAGCGGCGCGGCAACGAAGAGCGTCCCGGCTTCGGGGTCGGTTTTGCCCGCCTCGAGCGCCAGCAGGCTTCCTTCGGCAATTAACGCCTCGATGGCCTCTGCGGCCCGGGCGGCTTCTAGCCGGGCGCGGGCCGTTATCTCTTTCAGCGCGGCCGGGCCGGTCGCCAGGGCCGCCTGAAAATAAATCTCGGCGGGTGTCCCGGCCAGCAGGGCCGCCAAACGCCTCTGCACAGATTCGTCCATGCGGCGATGGCGGGATTTGGGCTGCGGATCGACCACCAGCCCGCCGCCAAGCGTCTCAGCGGGCGAGGGACGCCGGATGATGAAGCGGTCTCCGCGCACGGCAATCAGCGGGTCGCGCAGTTCGAGTTGAATCCAGCCTTCCTGGCCGGGTTCGAGGGCCTCAGCCCCCAACAGGCGCAAATGGGCGATGGTTTCGGTGGCTTCGTGGAACACTTTGACTTCTGCCGCATTCTTGAGCGGTGCAGAAATATCTTCCAGCAGGCGCAAGCGGGCGTCTATCCGGCGGGAGGGTTTGTACTGGCCGGGCCGGGCCAGCACTTCGCCGCGCATGGCGTCTTCGAGGGCAACGCCAGAGACGTTGACGGCGACGCGTGAGCCGGGCCGGGCAATTTCTTCTTTTGTCTTGTGGGTTTGCAGGCCGCGGATGCGTCCTTTTACGCCAGAGGGCAGCAGTTCGACCTCCTCGCCAAGCGAGAAGTGGCCGTCGCTGAGCGTGCCCGTCAGGACGGTGCCAAAGCCGGGCATGGTAAAGACCCTATCGACCGGTAAACGCGGTCGTCCGAGGTCCAAGCGTTCGGGGCGGTTGGCTAGAATCGCTGCAAGCGTAGCTAAAAGTTCTTTAAGACCGAGGCCGGTCCGGGCCGAGACGCGTACCCGCGGGGCATTTTGGAGGGCTGTCGCGGCCAGGGCGCGGCGGATGTCCTCCTCGATCAAGTCGAGCCATTCCGCGTCATCGATTAAGTCCACTTTTGTGAGGACGATCACGCCGCTCTCAATTTGGAGCAGGTCGAGGATGGCGAGGTGTTCGCGGGTTTGGGGCATGACGCCCTCATCGGCGGCGATCACGAGCAAGGCGGCATCGATGCCGCCGATGCCGGCCAGCATGTTTTCGATGAAGTCACGGTGGCCGGGAACGTCGACAATCCCAATTTGCTCGCCGCCCGGCAGGCTGAGCCAGCCAAAGCCGAGGTCAATCGTCATTTCGCGTTCCTGCTCTTCTTTGAGGCGATCAGGATGGCTGCCGGTTAGGGCAGCGATGAGAGTCGATTTGCCGTGATCAACGTGCCCGGCAGTGCCGATAACGCGCATTCAGTCTCCAAACAAAGTGGAGCGGGATGCTATCCCGCTTTTTGGTAGGGCGGGATGCTATCCCGCTTTCCGAGTAGGGCGGGATGCTATCCCGCTTTCCGAGTAGGGCGGGATGCTATCCCGCTTTTTGGTAGGGCGGGATAACATCCCGCCCCACGAGGGTGTTTTTAGCGGGAAGGGCGTGAGCGGCCCATGACGCGCTCGTAACTGCTGAGCCACTCGTGAGTCCAGTTCATGAGTTCCTGCAATTGAGTTTCAGTGACATCGTTGGTCTGCTGGAAGGTGTCTTGTAGCGATTGAATCAGATCGTCGATGGCGGCGACGCGCTGGCTCATTTTTTCCAGTTCGGTGCGCACGTCTTTCTGGACTTCATCCTGGGTGAGCGAGTAGTTTGTCCAACGTTTCTGGTCGTCTGATTTGAACGTCACCCATTCCTGACGGAAGCGGTCTTCGGCCAGGCGCTGCACCTCGGTAATCTCCTTGATGCGCCGTTCGAGGCGGGCGTTGATGTCATCGAAAGAATCCTGCGAACGTTTGACGGCGCGCTGGGTGTCTTCAAGCTGGGCAATCTGAACATCGAGATTGGCCGTCTGCCGAAAAAACGACTCAAAGCGGGCCTGCCACTCTTTCCAGGTACGCTCACGGTCTATATCTGCCAGGCTTTGCTTCTCAATAAATTCCAACTGCGCCCGGCGGCGTTCGGCTTCGCTCGAAAGGACTTCATTGATGCGATTGTCGATCAGGCGAATCGAATCGGCATTGATGTCAACTTTTTCGCGGGCTTCTTCTGAGCGTTTGCGAACAGCGATCATCTCGCCCTGCAGATCGGCCAGGCGTTTGAAATCCTGCTTGCGGGCTTCGTCGACCAGCCGAACTGAACGGCGAATGTCTTCGTCGGCCTGCGGGAATTCCTTGATACGTTTGTCCAGCTCTGAGAGTGAGCGCGTCAGACGGGCGGAGTCCTCTTCGCGCGACTTGAGTCCTTTTTTGAACTCGTCGAGGACTTCGAGGGTTTTGCGCAAATCGATCAGCGATTTGTTGACGTTTTCCACCTCGGTCCGCCGGCGGGATTCGATCTCACGCTCATGCTTTTCGCGGCGTTTCTCGAGGTCTTCTATTGTTTTGGTGACTTCGGCGCGATATTGGGCGATCATCCCGTCAAACTGTTCGAGGCGGGCGGCCAGGGAGGTAAAGCGGGAAAGGTCTGCCCCAACTTCCTGGATTTGGGTCTGCAATAAGCCGAAATGGTTTTCATAACCGCTGATTTGCTGTTGCAGGTCTCCGATCAGGCCGTGGTCTTTGCGATGTTCTTTTTCAAGCCAATCCAGGCGTTTGATAATGTCTTCAAGTTCCATGGGGGTGCTCCGAGGGATAAAATTCAGCGATTAGCTGGGTGATTTAAACCAATTCTGATTATAGCACGGCGATATTTAGGCCAAAAACCTTGCCGCCTAGCGCGAGATCTGGCTGAAGAGGCCAGGCAGGTTGGTCAACAAGGGCGCAGCCCATTGTGGAAAGAGGCCGGATAGAAACAAAGCCGCCAATCCAATTGAAATCATCGTGCGCTGAAGGGGGGCTTCGCGCGATTCCCATTCCGTATTTTCAGGGGCCATGGTCAGGGTCGCTAAAATACGCAGAGCGGCAATCCACAGGCCAAGGCTGGTCAGGCCCAGCCAGAGCGCAGGCCCAACGCCGAGCGCAGACAATTCCTGCCAGAGCACCTGGCGGACCGGGAAACCAGCCAGGAGCGGGACCCCGCTCAGCGAGAGGATCGACAAGAAAATGCCGAGGGTTGCCACCGGAAAATGTCGGGCTAGACCCTGCAAAGATTGATAACGCAAGCTGCCCGCTGCCTCCTGGAACACCGCCAGCGAGATCGCCAAAACGCCATAAGCCAGGGCGCGCGGGATAATCATCGAAAATACAATTTGCAAACCCAGGGCCCGGTCTGGCAGGCTGAGGGCGAGTAATGAAATGCCCAGCTCAGCGACGGCGGCGTAGCCGAACAGCCGTCCGGCGTGGCGCTGGAAGGCGGCCCAAAGCCCGCCTGAAAACGCAGTCAGCAAGCCGACAGACAGCAAAACGCCAAAAAATTCTTCAGACTCGCGAATCCACGAATAGCGGTCGACAAAGTTGAGCGCAAGCAGGAGCGCAAAAGTGGGGAAAATTGAAAAGACGAAACCGACCACATAGGGAGCCGTCTCCTCCGCCAGCATAGGCAGCCAGGACGAGAGCGGAAAAATAGAGAGCAGGAATGCAAATCCCAGCCCAAGCAGAATGGCGGCCTGGGAAATAGCCGCCAGGTCACGCGGGCCTGCCTCGACCCCGCTCAGCAGGAAACCGGCAAACAAAATAAAAGGCATGGCCAGGGTTTGGTAAATCAGAAAGCGGATTAATCCGCGGCCAGCAGGTTTACCCGGCTCTGCCAGCATAAAAACGGCCAGCAGGACCGCGCCCTGAATTAAAATGGCAGCATACAAAAAGGGACGAATGGCGAGCGAAGCAGTCAGGAGGGCAATCGTCACCATCCCAATCGGAATCAGGCGGCGGGCGCCGCCAACGGCCAGCGCGCCAAAAAACCAGAATGCGCCCAAGGCATAGGCCAGCACCAATACAATTTGGGCAGCGGGGGTCAGGCTGATCTGGCGGCCCAAGAGGCTGAGCGTGGCATCGATCCGCAGGGAGAACAGCCCGAAAACATTCAGGGCGGTATCGGTTGGCACAAGCAGCGCCAGCAAAGCCAGACCGGCGGCGATTAGGCCGCCGAGCCAGGCCACCAGCCGCTCGCGCGGAATCAGGAGCAATAAAACTCCCAGCGCCAATGGCAGGCCAATCCAGATGACGGGCGCGCTCATTCAGCCGCCTCCGGCCCAGTTGCAAACTGAAGCAAAAGCAGGTAAGAACCAATCAGGGCAATCCCCAAGGTGACGGCTGCCAGCAAAGCCGCAACCAAAATAGAATTATCGAGCGGCGCGGAGAGCAATTCAAACCCGGAAAGCGTGGTTAATAGCCCCAAGCTAACGCGAAATGGGTCTACGGTCATGCCCAGCTGTAAAATTCCTTGCGCAATCAACAAAAGGCCGGCCAGGGCGAGCGACGAGCTCGCCACGGGAAGCCATTCACTGACGACAGAAACTGCCTGAACGGCAGCCCCCATGACCACCAGCGCCAGGAAAAACTTAAAAATACGGCTGGTTTGGACGGGTAAAAAATCAGCGCGATTGGAGAGGGTGATGCCCAGAATTGCGGCGGCCATCCAACCGGT
>JAVEWN010000094.1:0-12347 GCA_034004515.1 Anaerolineales bacterium
GAGAAAATGCCCTGGTTAACCTATCACATCGCTCTGCCGTTGATTCTCTTCGGCGGCTGGGCGCTCGGCGCAATCATCGAACGGATTGACTGGCAGAGCGCCCGCCAGAAAAACGCCTGGCTTTCGCTGGCGCTGCTGGCTGTCTTCACCCTCGGCATTGTCGGGATGATCTCAAGCTGGCTGGGCAATCCACGTCCCTTTAGCGGCAGCGACCTGCTGCAACTGCAAGCCACCACCACTTTTGTGCTGGCCCTGGCGGGGACCCTTGCCAGCGGCTATGGCCTGATCCGCCTGCTGGAAGGCTGGTCGCTTAAACAGCTGGCCTATCTCAATATTGTGGTCATTTTCAGCCTGCTAGCCGTCCTGACGATGCGCGCATCCTTCCGGGCGACTTACGTCACCTTCGACAGTGGCCGCGAGTTTTTGGTATACGCCCACGGATACACCGGCACAAAAGATGTCTTGAAACAGGTTGAGGAGCTTTCCAAGAAAACGACCGGCGGCATGGATATTGTCGTCGCTTACGATGACGATGTCTCCTGGCCGATGTCCTGGTATATGATCGCTTACCGCAACGCGCGCTTTTATGGCAATCAGCCGGGCCGTGACCTGCGCGAGGTGCCAGCCATCATCGTCGGCGACAACAACTTCTCGAAAATTGAGCCGATTGTCGGGGATGGCTACTACCGCTTCGACTACATCCGCATGGTCTGGCCCAACCAGGATTACTTCGGACTGAACGCCGAGCGGGTTCGCAACGCGCTTACAAATCCACAAATCATGGCCGGGCTTTTCGACATCTGGTTAAACCGCGATTTTACGAAATACGGTCAGGCTGTCGGCCAGACCGCCGTCACAGATGCAGACTGGCAGCCCTCAGACCGGATGCGGCTTTACATCCGCAAAGATGTGGCGGCAACGGTCTGGCAATACGGTTCTGTTCCGGCAGTTTCGCCGATCGTCAATCCGTACGAGGAAGGCACGCTTTTACTGCCCGCGGAGATTGTGGTCGGCGTTGAAGGCCCAGAAGCGGGCCAATTCAATGCCCCGCGCGGGCTGGCAATTGCCCCAAGCGGAGACCTGTACGTTGCCGATTCGCGCAACCATCGTATCCAACAATTCAGCGCCACGGGACAGTTTATCCGCGCCTGGGGCACGTTCAGCGGCCTGGATGTCAGCGTTGCCGCTCCGGGCACGTTCAATGAACCGTGGGGCGTCGCCGTTGGCCCGGATGGTTCTGTTTACGTGAGCGACACCTGGAATCATCGCATCCAGAAGTTTTCAGGCAGCGGCGAATTTCTCACAAGCTGGGGCGTCTTTGGCCTGACCGACACGCCAGAGGCGCTCTATGGCCCGCGCGGGCTGACGGTCGACTCGCAGGGCCGGGTTTTTGTCGCCGATACGGGCAACAAGCGCATCGTCATCTACGACGGAAATGGGAAAATCTTGGGCGAGTTTGGCGGCGAAGGTTTCGGCCCCGGCCAGCTCTACGAGCCGGTCGATGTCAAAATCGACACGAACGGTTACGCCTATGTGACCGACACCTGGAATCAGCGTATTCAGGTCTTTGCGCCGGATGAGCAGGGCCTGAGCTTTCAGCCTTTCAAAGAGTGGCCGGTTGTCGGCTGGTTCAGCGAAACGCTGGACAATAAGCCCTATCTGACGATTGCGCCGAATGGCAACGTCCTGATTACAGACCCGGAGAGCTACCGTGTGATCGAATTCAGCGCAGATGGCGAGTTTGTGCGCGCCTGGGGCGACTACGGCAATGAGGATTTTGCCTTTGGCCTGCCTTCTGGGATCGCCAGCGACACAGACGGGAATATCTGGGTCTCAGATGCAGGCGGCAACCGCCTGATGCGATTTGCGCTGCCCTAAAATAAAACCCGAAAATTGATTTCCATTCCCGCAGGTTGTACAGGCCCAGAAATTTTCCCCCTAATTTCTCAAAAAGTCTGGCAATCTGTGGGAATGCTTTTTTCGGCAGTGGTATAATTTTGTCTGGCAAGTCTGGCCGCCAAAATTACCAGTCAGATCTCAGGGAGAACTAAACGTATGAAGCTCCACGAGTACCAATCAAAACAAATATTTTCCAAGTACGGCATCCCCATCCCCAAGGGACGGGTCGCGGCAACCGCAGTCGAAGCAAAGCATATTGCAGAAGAACTCGGTGGCCGCGTTGTAATTAAGGCACAAGTCTTGGTCGGCGGGCGCGGCAAAGCGGGCGGCATCAAGCTCGCCAAAAACCCGGACGAAGCCGAACAACTCGCCACCCAAATCTTGGGCATGGAAATCAAGGGATTGCCCGTGCGCAAGGTCTTGGTAGATGAAGCCGCCTCGATTGACCAGGAAATTTATCTGGGAATCACCAATGACCGCGCAGCGAGAAAACCGGTCATCATGGCGTCTGCCGCCGGTGGCGTGGATATCGAAGATGTAGCCGCCACGACCCCGGAGAAAATCATCAAAGTCCACATTGACCCGCTCCTGGGAATTAAAGACTACCAGACCCGCGACATCGCCTCAGGCATTGACCTGCCGCGCCAATACTGGAAATCCTTTAGCGAAATTGTGAGGGGCCTCTGGCACGCCTACAGCGAGAAGGACGCCACTCTGGCAGAGATTAATCCGCTTGTCATTAGCAAGGATAAGCTGGTGGCGGTCGATGGCAAAATGCTGATCGACGACAACGCCATTTTCCGTCACCCGGACCTGAACGAAATGCGCGACCTGGATGTCGAAGCCCCGTCCGAAATCGAAGCCCGCAAATATGGGCTGACCTTTATTAAGCTCGACGGCAATATCGGCTGTATGGTCAACGGGGCCGGTCTGGCGATGGCGACGATGGACATCATCAAACTCTTTGGCGGCGAACCAGCCAACTTTCTCGATATTGGCGGCGGCGCAAGCGCCGACAAGGTCGCGGCAGCCATGCGCATCATTTTGAGCGACCCCAGCGTCAAAGCGATCCTGTTCAACGTCTTCGGCGGCATCACGCGCGGCGATGAAGTTGCCAAAGGCATATTGGCCGCAATGAAAGAAGTTCAGCCGAAAGTGCCGATGATCATTCGACTGGTAGGCACCAACGCCGAAGAAGGCCGCCGCCTGCTGGCAGATGCCAAGATGATTACCGCTGAAACCCTGGCAGATGCAGCCCAAAAAGCTGTCCAGGCCGCCAAAGGAGCCTAACCATGAGCATCCTCGTAGATAAAAACACCCGCCTGCTGGTACAGGGAATCACCGGCGGCGAAGGACTCTTCCACACCCAGCAAATGCTGGCCTACGGGACCAACGTCGTGGCCGGCGTCACGCCTGGCAAGGGCGGCGAATGGGTGGAAGGCAAAATTCCCGTTTTCGACTCTGTCAAAAAAGGCGCTGAAACCACCGGCGCAAACGCCAGCATCATCTTCGTCCCGGCCCGCTTCGCCCCGGATGCCATGTTCGAAGCTGCCGATGCCGGTATTCCTCTCGTGATCTGCATCACCGAGGGCGTCCCCGTCCAGGATATGATGCGCGTCCGCAACTACCTTGACCCGAAAGGCATCCGCCTGATTGGCCCAAACTGCCCCGGCCTGCTGACGCCCGGCGAAGCCAAAGTTGGAATCATCCCTGGCAACATTGCCATTCCTGGCAACATCGGCGTCGTCTCGCGCTCCGGGACGCTGACCTACGAAGTGCTGTACGCCATGAAAAACATCGGCCTGGGCGCATCGACCTGCGTTGGGATCGGCGGCGACCCGGTCAACGGGACGAGCTTTATCGATTGCCTCGAAATGTTCAACGACGACCCAAAAACTGAAAAGGTTGTCCTGATCGGTGAAATTGGCGGCAACGACGAAGAAAAAGCCGCCGAATACATCGCCACAAAAATGAGCAAACCGGTCGTCTCGTTCATCGCCGGGCAAAGCGCGCCTCCCGGCAAACGCATGGGCCACGCCGGAGCGATCATCGAGGGCGGTTCAGGCACTGCTGCTGACAAAATCAAGGCGCTCGAATCGGCCGGCGTCCGGGTTGCGCGTCACCCTGAAGAAATCGCCGAACTGCTTAAATAGCGCACCAAAGCCAAAAAAAAAGACAGAGACGCCTTGAGAGGCGTCTCTGTTGCATTATTGCATGTCCACAGTTACAGACGAACTGGTTCTGAGAGATGTATAATCACGATCAGAAAAAATTAACGATGGCTCTCGATGTAGCGCACCGCCTCGCCGACCGTCGTGATTTTCTGGGCATCGTCGTCCGAAATTTCGGCACCGAACTTATCTTCAAAAGCCATAATCAGTTCGACCAGATCGAGCGAATCGGCTTCCAAATCTTCACGGAAGCTGGCTTCCATCGTCACCTTGCCCTCGTCAGCGCCGAGCAAGTCCACAATAATCGCCTTAATTTCATTGTATGTATCAGACATAATATCCTCCAGTTTTGGATAAGGTTAGCAAGTATTTTACACCCTTTTGGGCAAATGTAAATCACAAAGAAGGAACACAGCAGAATGTCAAAAGTTGCGCCGATCGAAGAACGAAAAGCCGATCATATCAAAATCAATCTTGAGAAGGACGTGAAATCAGGGCTGGATTCTGGCCTGGAGCGCTACCGTTTCATTCACGAGGCGCTGCCCGAGCTGGATTTGGAGCAGGTCGATACGACCCTCAGCCTGTTTGGGCGCGCGCTGAGCGCTCCCATCCTGATCAGTTCGATGACCGGCGGAACCCGCGAGGCGGGCCGCATCAACCGTCATCTGGCTGAAGCCGCCCAAGCCTGCGGGATTGCGATGGGCGTTGGCAGCCAGCGCGCCGCCCTCGAACACCCCCAACAAGCCGAATCCTTCAAAGTCCGCGACATCGCGCCAGATATTCTGCTCTTTGCCAACCTGGGCGCTGTCCAACTCAACTACGGCTACGGCCTCGACGAATGCCGCCGCGCGGTAGAGATGATCGAGGCCGACGCGCTCTACCTGCACCTGAACGCCATCCAGGAAGCCGTCCAGCCCGGCGGCGACACCAATTTTGCCGGGCTGGCAAAAAAGATCGAAGCGATCTGCGCCAAATTGGAAGTGCCTGTCATCGCCAAAGAAGTCGGCTGGGGCATCTCGGCCCAAACGGCCAAACTCCTGGCCGGGTGCGGCGTCCAGGCCCTCGACGTGGCCGGAGCCGGCGGAACAAGCTGGTCGCAAGTCGAGATGTACCGCGCCCCGGACGAGTTCACCCGCAGCCTGGCCGCCAGCTTTGTCGGCTGGGGCGTTCCCACCGCCGAATCGATTCTGCAAGTGCGCCAGGCCGCTCCCGGGCTGCCGATTTTCGCCAGCGGCGGCATCAAAGACGGGATTGAGATTGCCAAAGCGATTGCCCTGGGCGCGGCCCTGGGCGGTATGGCCGGGCCTTTCCTGAAAGCGGCCGCCGTCAGCGTCGAAAAAGTGATTGAAGCCATCCGCCTGACCCAACGTCAGATTGAAATTGCGATGTTTGCCTGTGGGACTGGTTCGCTGGCAGAGTTGGTTCAAAGCAAACTTACGTGTCAGCCCTAGCCACGCGCTCTGGCTCATCTGGCTCCACATGCAGGACAAGATATTTAGCTCGCCGAGACACTCTCAATTAAGGAGATTTTTATGATTCCAGATGCCCAGTCTGTGCAGACCGGCCCAACCTCCCCGCCTGCCTTCATCCATGTTTCAGCGTTACAGAAAAGCTACAAGGCTGGCCTCGTCAAAACCGAGGTTCTGAAAGGAGTCGGGCTAAAAATGGAAGCGGCTCAAATTGGAGCAATTCTCGGCCCATCCGGTTCGGGAAAGTCGACCTTGATGAACATCATCGGCGGTCTGGATCGCGGCGAGAGCGGCAGCGTCCTGGTCAACGGGGTCGAACTCCAAGCCTTAGACGACAAACAGTTAACCGATTACCGGCGGCAGCAGGTTGGATTCGTCTTCCAGTTCTATAATCTCATCCCCAACCTGACGGTTGCTGAAAATATCGAGGTCGTCTCCAACATCAGCCAAGCGCCGTTTGAAGTAGACGAAGTTTTGGCGGCAGTCGAAATGGGGGATAAAAAGAAGCGCTTTCCGAGAGAGTTGAGCGGCGGCGAGCAGCAGCGCGTCTCGATTGCGAGGGCAGTCGTCAAAAATCCGAAACTGCTGCTGTGCGACGAGCCAACCGGCGCATTGGATTACGAAACATCCCGTAACATCCTGCGCCTTTTACAGCAAATCAATCAACGCTATGGCACAACCATTTTGATGGTTACTCATAACACGGCCCTTTCGGCGATGGCTCACCGGGTCTTTAAACTGCGCAGCGGAGAGATTGTAGAAGAAACCTTCAACCAAACCATTCTTCCCGCAGAAAGGATCGAATGGTGATGATTCTCTTTCGCAAAACCTTGCGGACCATGCTCGAAAATAAAGCCCAATATTTGGGCGCTTTCTTGATGGTGCTAATCAGCAGTATGCTGATGGTCGCCATGACTCTGGTGGCTGCCAACCTGGAAAATCTCTTCAATATTTTTTCCAGCAATAATCAGCTGGCCGACGCGGAATTCAGCCTCGCATCTGAAATGGATCTGAAAGACCTGCCAGAGCGATTCAACGCCGTCATAGAACAGAGCAGCCTGGCTGATTACGAGCTAAACCCCGGGCAAACGCTGAGGATATTTTCGGCAAACAAACAGCTTAACCGCCACGCAATCCTCGAGGGCAGAGACCTGGGGAGTCAGGATATTCTGATCGACCCCTTGTTTGCCGCCGCCAATAACCTGAAGACGGGTGACAGCCTGCAAATTGGCGGGCGAAGCTACAAAATATCCGGCAAGATGGCTCTGCCCAACTATCTCTACATCATTCGCTCCAAGGAAGAGATGATTAACACCCCCCAAACTTTTGGGGTGGCGGTGCTGGACAGACAAGACCTCGAAAACCTGGCTAACAAAAGCGATTATTACACGGTTCGATTTAACAGCCGTCAAAATATTCATGAACAGGAACTGCTCTTCAAAAACTATTTGTTGACCCGCGGTCTTGAGATTACGCGTTGGGAAAGCACGCAAGATAATCCGCGCGTCTCATTTGTCGCGCTGGAAGTCCAAACCCTCTCAACCATGAGCAAAGCCGTCCCTGGGACACTGCTGGCGCTCTCTGTTATTCTGATTGCGATTGTGCTCAAACGAATGATTCAAAGAGAAGCAGTCGTGCTGGGCAGTCTCTACGCGCTGGGGTATCGCAAGACAGAGCTGCTGCGCCATTATCTGACGTTTCCGTTGCTGGTGGCCGGTGCCGGCGGCATTTTGGGCGCATTGCTGGGCCTGGCAATCGTCAAACCGATGGTCAACTTCTTTATGACCGTCTTCACGATGCCGGTAACAGTCTATCGCTATGACAACGCGGTCTTTCTGGTCGGCCTGCTGGCCCCTGTCCTCGTTCTGTGCCTGACTTCGTACGTTGTGATTGTAAGCCTGTTGCGGATTTCACCCGCCGAATTGATGAAAGGAGGCAGACTCTCGGCAAGATTAAATTTCATCGAACGCGCCTTAAACCTGGAGCGTTTTAACTTCAACACCAAGTTTCAGATTAGAGAACAGGTCAGAAGCCTGGCGCGGACAGGTTTCCTGCTGTTCGGCGTGATCGCGGCAACCATGCTGCTGCTGTACGGTCTTACCCTGCAAAGTTCTCTTGATTACATGCTGCAAGAGGGCATCTCATCCCTCTATAATTTAAAGTTCGAATACATCTTCAAAGAATTGCGCGTCGATGCCCCGCCCACCGGCTTTGAACAATTCAACACCATCCGGGTTACTTCGCCAATCGACAAGAATTCAAACTTTTATGTGGTCGGCGCTCTGCCAGAGAGCACCAGAATTCGGCTGAAAGATCGATCTGGGAAAAAGATAATTCCAGACCGGGTCGTTATAACCAAAATGCTGGCGGATAAACTGCGGGTGGGCGTGGGCGATGAAATTGAGATTGTTAACGATATAGATTTGAAAGCGTATACACTGACGATTGAGGCGATTGCCGACTCATCTGCCGGGGAATTTGTCTTCATGCCGCTTGAAAAGCTGAATGCGCAATTGGGCCTGCCCGCCAAGTCCTACATTGGCATCTGGGGCGATCAGCAGCTGCAGTTTCCCGCAGGCGTTCTCAGAAGCACCAAGTCGATGGATGCCGTCGCGGCGGGGATTAAAAACCTGATCGACCAGACCAGCGTCCTGGTTTACATGCTGACCATTTCGGCTTTTGTGGTCGGGCTGATTATCATCTTCCTCGTTACCGGGATGGTCATCGAAGAAAATCGGATTACCATTTCGCTTTTCAAAGTGTTTGGCTATCGCGCCAAAGAAGTCAACCAGCTCATTCTCGACAGCAATACGCTGGTGGTGATCCTCGGCTATCTGATTGGCGTACCCGTCCTGTTGGCGACCATCACGGCCTTGCTCCAAAGCCTGGCCGGCAGCATGCAAATGACGATCCCCGCCAGATTGAACGGCTGGTACCTGCTTTTTGGGTTGATCGTGGTTATGTTCACTTATCAGGTTGCAAAGTTTTTCAGCAGAAGGAAAATCGAGCGGGTGCCGATCAGCGAAGCATTAAAAGCAGGCACAGAGTGATGTGCGATAGATGTTAAGAAAGTGAATTTTGCAGATCGGCCCTTCGACCACGCTGAAGAACGCTCCGTTCAGGGCCTGCGTATCAAAATGAAATTTAACATCGATGGGAATCAAAAACGGGGTCTTGAGCGTTCAAGATCCCGTTTTCGATTGGCAGGCTAAATCAGGCGCGGCTGAGGCGAATCGTCTGAAAAGGGAAGGCCCAAATGTTCGTAGGCCAGGCGGGTAGCGACCCGTCCCTGCGGCGTCCGGTCCAGGAAACCCAACTGCAAAAGATAAGGCTCCACCACGTCCATAATGGTTTCAGGTTCTTCGCCAATGCTGGCCCCGATCGTATTCAACCCGACCGGGCCGCCATTATATTTCTCGATGATGGTTTTTAAGACCCGCCGGTCGACATCGTCCAAGCCAAGCGGATCAACCTGAAGCAGATCCAGCGCGCCGCAAGCTGATTCGGACGTGATAATCCCGTCGCCGCGCACCTGGGCAAAATCGCGCACGCGCCGCAGCAAGCGCAAGGCAATCCGAGGCGTGCCGCGCGCCCGGCGGGCAATCTCAGCCACGCCCGATTCTTCGGCGCGAACGTTCAAAATTCCGGTGGCACGCCGCACAATCGTCTGGATGGCGGGCTGGTCGTAGTAATCGAGGCGATAGATTGCGCCGAAACGCGCCCGCAGGGGAGCCGTCATCAGGGCCAGGCGGGTGGTCGCGCCAATTACTGAGAAACGCGGCAACTTCAAACGAATGGAACGCGCTGAAGGCCCTTTGCCAATCACAATATCGAGCGCAAAATCTTCCATGGCGGGGTACAGCACTTCTTCCACCACGCGCCCCAAACGGTGGATTTCGTCAATAAACAAAATATCCCCGGCCCGCAAATTAGTCAGGATGGCAGCCAGGTCTCCGGCCCGTTCAATTGCCGGGCCAGAGGTGATCTTGATGTTGACGTCCATTTCGTTGGCAAGCACATGCGAGAGCGTCGTTTTCCCCAGGCCCGGCGGGCCATAAAAGAGAACGTGGTCGAGTCCTTCGCCGCGTTGTTTGGCCGCCGCAATCAGGATGGCAAGATTCTCCTTGACCTGATCCTGGCCGATTAAATCTGACAGTCTTTGCGGGCGCAGGGAGAGATCGAGACGGTCGTCCGGCTTGGGTTCGGGGTCCAGTAAGCGTTTGTCTGAATCGGTCATAAGTTGATTATAAGCGCAGTTTCACGCCCGCGCTACTTTGCCGGGCTTGCCCTCAATTAGTAGCCGCCTGGAGACTGCCAAATTAATGGTTCTCCCCAGATTTATGGGGGAATGCCGCCTGATTTTGCAATTTACTGTGAGGCGAAATTTAAGTCAAAGTGCAATTTGTTCAGATTCTTATCGCGAAGCCCGCAAAGCGCGCTAAGAAAACCTTAAAAACTTCGCGATCTGGGCGGGCTTCGCGGTTCGATGGTTTGTTTTTACAAGCGGAAACTCCCACGAATCTGATGAGAGCCAAATTAACTTTCAAAGAAAACGCTCTGCCAGCCCGGCTAGGGCATTCTGACCGGCAGCTGGAGCGTAATTTCTCCCGCATTTTTGAAAACAAGGCTGAGCGTGATTGTTTCGCCCACTTTTAGCTCGCGCTGTAAACCGATCAGCATGACATGATAGCCGCCCGGTTTCAATTCTGTCGAAGCGCCGGCCGGGACGGTTACGCCCGCGACTTCTGCCATCGACATAACGCCATCCTGCATGGTCGTTTCGTGAATCTGGACATCTTCGGCGACATCACTGCTGGCCGAAATCAAAACATCGGGCTGGTCTGTGCTGTTTTTGAGCAGCATGAACGCGCCAGTAACGGCTCCGCCCGCGTGTGCCCCGGGGTCCATCTCTGGTTTTGGGGCTGCCGCCCGCACCCAGGCATCAAAAACTTCGATGCCATTTTGCGAGGCAAGCGCTTCGCTGCTGGGCTGGTTCGGCCCACAAGCGGTCAGGGCCAGAATTAGCAGCAGCCAGAAAATTGAAACTCTTTTCATTCTTTTACTCCTTGTCGAAATAAACCCGACAGGCGGATTACTTCCAGTCCACTTGCTCGGAACGATAAAACTGTACGCCCAGATGGGCAAGCCGTTTGCCATGCTCGACCAGGCGCAGGCGGTACGATTCCCAGTCGCGGCTTTCGCGCGGCGACCAGGCGACTTCAGCGCAGCCGCATAAGCGCGGAAAAACCATAAAATCGAGATTACCTTCGGTAAAAATGGTTTCTGTCCAGAGGGCGGCTTCAACGCCCAGGATGGACTCTTCGGGCGCGCCGGAAATCAGGTCGGCAGGCTCCCACTGATAGGCGTCACGCAGTTCGATGTAACTTCCGGTCCAGGTCTGGCCGATGGTGGTGTGATCATGATACTTCATGTCCAGGTAAATTTTTGTGGCGGGCGAAGCAATGATTTTTGCGCCCTGCGCAATCGCTTTGATCGTCATTTCTTTGTTCCACCAGTGCTGGGCAATTGTATCCGAATCGAGGCGGGCCTTGCCAATCTCTTCCCAGCCGATCATGCGCTTGCCATGTTTGCGGACAATTTCCTGCACCCTTCCAATAAAATAAATATAGTCTTCGGCCGAGGTGGCAAGGGTTTCATCGCCGCCAATATGAAAATAGGGGCCGGGAGTCAGCGCCGAAATTTCACGGACAACATCCTCGACAAATTGATAGGTGATTTCTTTATGGACGGCCAGGGAGCTAAAACCGACCTTGATGCCGGTATAAATCTTTGGGGCGGTCTCATTCTCGTTCAGTTCGGCATAAGAAGCCAGGGCGGCGTTTGTGTGGCCCGGCATGTCGATTTCCGGCACAATCAGGATGTAGCGCTGGGCGGCATAGGCCACAATTTCACGGTAATCGTCCTGGCTGTAAAAGCCGCCGCGATCACCGTTCGTGGCGGTCGCGCCGCCATGCAGAGCCAGCCAGGGCCAGGACTCGATCATGATCCGCCAGCCCTGATCGTCGCTCAGGTGCAGGTGCAGGACATTGATCTTGTGATAGGCCAGTAAGTCGATCAGGCGTTTGACGGTTGCCACCGGGAAAAAGTGACGGCCAAGATCCAGCATCATACCGCGCCAGGGATAGCGCGGCACATCCCGAATTTGACCGCATTGAACTGTCCAGGGCAAATCAGGGCTTTCGTGGGCACTCTCAATTTCAGCGGGGAACATCTGCCGCAGGGTTTGAGTCGCGTAAAAGAGACCAGCAGCCTGGGCCGCGCGCAGCGTGATCAGATCAGGCATGGCAAGAAGCTGATAGCCTTGCTCGCCAAATGACGGGTCGTCTGCGGAGAGCGTCAGGAAAATATCCCCCGCCTCGGGCTGCGTCCCGATCAAAACAGGCAAGGCAAAGCCGGTCGCGGGCCGCAATCGCGCGGCCAGAAAGGAAGCAATCCATAAGATTTCGCTCGAATCGCCCGGAACGAGGATGCGCGCGTTGGATTTCAGGTGAAAGTGATCATCTCTGAGGTGGACGTGGCTGGGAATGGGAATAAGGGTGGCCAAAGTGTTTTCTCCTGCTCTGTAAGCGTTTACATGAATGATACTACAGCCGGGGCGAGTTGTCCATTTGTGATAGGCGGGCTAAATTTTCCGGCGCGGTTGAACCTATTTTACTCAATATTGAGAGCGGTTATCAAATTCTGACATTCAGGCCAATTATTGCACAAGGCCCATAAAACAGGGTAAACTTTGCAATCATTGAGCGAGGAGAAAATTATGAAGTTCAACCTTGAGACTGCCGAAGTC
>JAVEWN010000095.1:0-12341 GCA_034004515.1 Anaerolineales bacterium
GGAATCAAGTAATTCGCGGGCGGTGTTTTCCCAGCGGGTTTGGCGCTCAGTTTCACCATCCAGATAGGCTTCCCACAAGGCGTAGCCCCCGGCTTGCAGCAAAAAAGGATGCCCGCCAGCGATATAGGCCAGGTAGTCGCGGTCGGCTTTGTCAAAATAAGGGTCGCCGCGCATCAAAAGGGTGTTGCTATCTTTTTCAGAGAATGCGCTGAGGGCAATTTGCACCATAAAGTTAAAGTAAGGCGACCCGAGGCGGCTGTAGTTCTGGGTTGATTCGTTGAGCTTTTCGAGCGGCTGGCGGCTGGCTGTGACCAGGGTAAGCGACTCGAAGCGGCTGGCCAGTGAGCGCAGGCCACCGTAAAACTCGGATTTGTTCAGCACGGGATGGTTGAGCAGGTTGTCGAACTCATCCAACATCAGCGCCAGCCGCCAGTTTGCCAACTGCATTTGGGCAAACAGCCTTTCCAACCCGTAGACGCCAAAACCTTCGCTTTTGCAGGTTTCGTAAGCGGCTGTGACCAGCGGAGTATTGATAACATGCAGGTTTTCGGCCACCGGTTGGAGCGCCAATTGCCAGAACTGGGCTTGCGAGAAGGTATCGCTGAAGGTGGGAGCATCGATGTACTGGAAAAACAGACGCGCGGCAAGCTCGCCATACAGCTCCTGCCTGCGCTTTGGCGCGGACAGGAAACGCAGCAGCGAATGTTTGCCCATGCCTGGCTCGGCGGTCACGGCCACCGACTGCCCGCCGCTCGAAATGCGGCTGACAATCCGCCGGACTTCACGCCCGCGCCCCAGAAATTCTTGTTCTTTAACCGGGTTACCAAATACGAATGGATTCTGCATAAACCGCCTCCTGTTAGGATTTTTCGGGTGCCTGGCTTCAAGGACAAACCCAGGAAGCCAGGCTTTTGTTTCTTTGCCACCCCGCAAGCGGGATGACGGGGACAACCGGCGCTCGATTTCAAAACACGCTTGGGCAATTTTCACTTTCGGTTACGACTGCCCAAATTCTGGTTGTGAAATTACAAGAAAAGAAATCGGTCGGACGCAACGGAAACCGATATTATTGTTGGTGTTATCGGGGTTGTTCCTGTTGCGATTGGAAACGCGCAGGTTGTTATCGTTGTTGTTCCACGAGCCGCCCCGCAGAACCCGTCCCGGTGTCCCCGGGTTTTTCGGCTTGCCCGGGCAGGGATTTCAACCAACCGCCCAAGAGCCTGCCGATCTCCATCATAGAATCGACTGCATATTCATATTGTCTGGCATCCAACAATTTACGCGCATGGCTCAGACGCACATAGAAGCGCATTTTGTCCAGTTCCAAGTCTGCCTGGGCCAGCAAAGCGCGCGCTTTTTGT
The DNA here is from genome assembly GCA_034004515.1 of Anaerolineales bacterium. Lineage (GTDB taxonomy): Bacteria > Chloroflexota > Anaerolineae > Anaerolineales > Villigracilaceae > UBA8950. The sequence goes on from JAVEWN010000095.1 coordinate 1,362, forward strand.
GGACGAGTGCTTTCCAAGATACATTCATGAAAGGCGAAAACACTGTCTTCCAGGCGCTTGCCGAGCCGAAAGCGTTCAATTTTGGGAAAGCTGTCCGTGTGGTTCAAAACCCAGAGCAGGAAATCATAGGTTTTACTAAAAATTGGCGACTGCGCCTGTGTCATGCGTGCCTCCGCTGGGTTGAACAAAACGGATTTGGCTAAAGATTGCCTGCCGCAAAGCCCAAGTATCACCGTGCGCGGCATGGGCTACCCAGGCCTGGATGCGCGTCTTCACAGCTTTCTGGTCAATTTGACCCGCTTGATAGCGCGCCGCGAGCGCTTTTAGCCGGCGCCGGGCATGAATGACTTTGCGCCGTTTTAGCCGCCGGTAATCCGGGAAAACCTGGAAGCCCAAAAAAGGCACTCCAATATTTGTGGGCCGCGCCTGGGCGCTGTTTTCGTGCAATGTCAAGCGGTAGGCTGCCAGGTACTGGATGACTTCGGTGCGCCAGGCTCGCAATTCGTGTTTGTCGTTTGAAAAAAGCAGCATGTCATCAACATAGCGTAGGTAGCCTTTGCACTTCAAATTGCGCTTGATGAAGTGGTCGAGCGAATTAAGATAGACATTGGCCAAAAATTGGCTGGTCAGGTTGCCGATGGGCAGGCCGCGCGCACGATTGATGGAGAACAAGTCATCGCCCGGGAAATAAACCGGCGTATATTCTTCCTGCAAGACGCCCCGCCCGCTGGCAAGGACAACCCGGCACAGCTCCAGCACATTTTCGTTTTGGATGTTTTTTTGCAGGTTCGCCAACAGGACCTGGTGATCAATGGACGGAAAAAATTGGCGCACATCCAGCGGCAGCACGTAAGCGAAGCGGCGCATATAGTGAGTAGAGCGATCAAGCGCGGCATGAGTGCCTTTGCCTTTACGATTGGCATAGGTATCGAAAATAAATTTGCGCTCAAAAATTGGTTCGATCATGTTGACCAAGGCATGGTGTACCACCCGGTCGCGAAAGGGGGCGGCAGAAATCAAGCGTTTTTTGGGATCATGCACATAAAAGCTGACGTATGGGCCAGGCTGGTAGCACCCTTCGCGCAATTCATTGCGCAGTTCGGACAAGGCGGTTTCAAGAGTGTGCTCAAAAGCAGCCACTGAAATGCGCCCACGCCGGCCTTTGGCCGCCTGTTTGTATGCCATTAGCAGGTTTTCAAAAGAAACCAGCCGTTCCCATAACCAAGGGTCTTCGTTTTTGTGCCTGGTCATATAAGCCTGCTCAAAAATTTAACGCGACCCTGCTACGCAGGGAGAAGAAAACCCGCAGAACCCAGAACATCAGAAACCAGAAAACCAGGATTAAGGCGAGCGGACGCATCGGAAACCGACACTAAAGTCGGTGAGATCGGGGCTGTACCAGCCGCGATAGGAAACGCGCAGGACGTTATCGCTGCTGACCCACGAGCCGCCCCGCAGAACCCGATATTTACCGCTTTCCGGCCCGGTCGGGTTCGCGACTGCGCCGCTGGGGTAGTCCCCATACCAGTCATTAACCCATTCCCAAACATTGCCAGACATATCGTACAGGCCATAAGCATTGGGCTGGAAGGTTTTAACCACAATTGCGCTTTTTTTTGCGCACGAATTATAATTTGCGCCATTGCTTGCGCCCGGCGTACAGACCGGGGCTTCGTCACCCCAGGGGTAAGTCTTGCCTGTCAAGCCTCCCCGCGCGGCATATTCCCACTCGGCTTCGGTCGCCAGGCGGCCGCCTGTCCATTCACAGTAGGCTTTGGCTTTGTTCCAATCCACATACGCCACCGGATAATTCGGATTATTGTTGTAATCATTGCTATTGGATGGTGGCTTGCAGGCCCCGGCATCCACACATAATTTATACATGGCATTGGTGACTTCATGCTGATCCATCCAGAAGGCGTCCAACGTGACGGTGTGAACGGGGCTTTCATCACCCCCGCCATTTTCCGAACCCATCTGGAAAGTACCCGCCGGAATGTAGACCATCCGCATGCCATCTACGGCGCGCGGGCTGGAGGTCGAATCAGGCGCGGGTGTAAATGTTGGTGTAAATGTGGGGGCCAGGGTGCCAAACACGCCGACACGCCCGTCGACCGCGGCCTGGAAAGCTGTCCCACCAAAAGAAAATGAAAAGACCAGCAGCGTCAGGCTGAATGCGGCCCCAAGCAGGGCCAGGGCCAGGTTGTTCCGCAGCCAAACTTTCCAGCGCTGCGGCGGCTGTTTATCCTCGCGCACGGCGCGCGCCAGCAGGTCGGCGGCAGTTTCAGAGTCTTTGTGGGTCTGGTCGCTGAACCCAGGCCGGATGCTGGTTACTTTTTTGAGCAATTCAACGGCTTTCTGCCACTCGCCGCGCTGCAACGCCTGGCGGCCTTCCATGAAATTGAACGCCATTTCCTTATCCTGGCGTTCGGCCTGCTGGATGCGCTCCAGCCCGGCCCGGGCTCCGGGCTGGCTCGGGTCCAGTATCAGCACCTTCTCGAAAAGCGTCAGGCGGGTTTTGTCATCGGGCGCGGCTCCGGCCTGGGCCAGGTAAACCTGCACCAGGCGTGGGCGGGCCACCGCGGGGGCAAATTCGATCAATTTTTCAAGCTTATCGCGGGCGGCTTCCAGTTTTCCGCTGCCGATCAATATTTCAGAGAGCATTTCGTTGGCGCGCAGGTGATTGGGGTTGATGGCGACCGCCTGTTCGAGCAGGTCCTCAGCCCGCGCCAGATCGCCCTGACCGTAGAAGGCATCCGCCGCCTGGAAAAGACTATCGGCGGCAGGTTGGATACGATCCAACTCGGTTTGGGTGCGGCTGAGGGGATGATATTTTGCCAGCCAGCGCCGCAGCAATTCGACCCGGAAAACGTAGCCGTCCTCGGCGGGTTCGAGGATGTCCCAATCTGCCAGCATTTGCGGGGCGTTTTGCAGCTCTCGGATCAGGATTCGGACTCCGCTCTCTTGCAGGATATGGCCCAGGCGGGCTTCGTCCACCACGGTTCGCCCGGCTCCGGCCAGGGCGGCGCTGACTACTTTTTCGGCAGGCCCCAAGCCGTTCCACAGCCATTCGAGCATGTTACGGCTGGCATCCAGCGCCGGGTCGACTGCGTCTTCCACCATCTGCGGGTTTACTTTGGGCGGCTGCCCGGGCGATTCGTCGTAGGCCGCTTCCCAGACCTGCGAGCACAGGGCCTGGGTCAGGTAAGCATGGCCGTGGGTCAAATCCCAGACCGTTTCGAGGGCTTTCTCCGGCCAGAAAAGCGTATTATTCTGTTCGGAAAGCCGGGCCAGCTTGAAGGTTTCCACCTGGTTGAGGAGCGAGACGCGCTTGGATGGCGCGCCTTTGAAGACCGAGAGCGCAACACTGCTCATGTCGGTAATGTTGCGCCCCAACACAAAGACAAATTGCAGGCGCAGCGGGTCGAGCGAGAGCAATTTGCGCAGGTAAGGGAAAAATTCGGCGGCGGCGCTGCCGGTCTGCGGGTCGGCCAGCACATCGAACTCGTCGAAGAGCAAAACGAGCGCCGCGCCATCCTCGAATCCATCCAATCGCTGCCGCATCCACAGCCGAAAAGGTTCAGTGTTGCTGGACGAAAGGGTCGGCACCGGCCAGCCGAGGCTATCGGCGATGGTGCGCGCCAGTTCGGCCAGCAGGCGCGGCAGGGGCCAGGCAGCCTTGTCTTGCAGGTCAAAATAAACGGTGCTGTAAGCGCCTTCGGTGGGCAGGCAGGTTTTAAGATACTGGAGCATGGATGTCTTGCCAATGCGCCGCTGACCAAAGAGCGTTATGGTGTTCTGGGCCGGGTTGCGCAAAGTTTTGAGCACCTCGCGCAGCACATCCTCCCGTCCAATAAAGGCCGCACTGTTGCCAACCGGGTCTCCGGCGATATAGGGGTTGATGGGCATGGGCAAGGCTCCGATTTAGAGAAAGATCGCAGAAAGAGTTGAGTGGCGATGGATACCAAAGAATATTACTTTGAATTTTGGATTAAACCACCAAAGATCGACCCGAACAACACCATTGCCAGGCACATATAGGCTGCACCGACAATGATTCCAATGATCAAATTGGCGACAAAAAAGTGGCCCCAAACTGTAAAAGCTCGCTTAAGAAAACTTGGGCTGATGATGTTCGATTGTGGCAGGATGCGGTAAACATACTTTGCAATTGTTTTACCTTCGACGACGGCTTTGCTGGCAGGTTTTGCCAACAATTTCTTGTTTTCTTGTTCCAGTAGTTGGATGCGGTTTTCGAGAGTTCCCAAATAGGCAACCAGCTCATCCATGTTTCTGAGTTGCGGCAACATTGCGTCTCCTTGAAATTCTCAATATTTCCTCGAACACTCAATCCCACGCGGGACAGAATCGGAGCATTGAATTTATAGTATCACAACAACTTGCGGAATTCACCCAGCGTCAGCATGTTACGGGTGTGCAGGCCGTACCCGGCAAAGCTGGAGACAAAAAAACGCAGGTCAAAATGCGCCGACCGGGCATATTCATCCAGTTTGACGGACTCGAGCATGGTCATGAGTTTGGTACTGCGCGGGTTGTGGTTGGCGAGTACAAAGATGACTTCCGGCTTTATTTCCGTAGCCAGGCTGACCTGTATGCCGACCTGACTGCGGGTGAACTTCAACAGGCCAAGCTGGTCCAATTGGCAGAACTGGCTTTCCATCGTTGCCAGCAATTGTCCATAACGAACTTTATCCTGCACCAACGCATCGATATCCTGCAAATGTTTGAGCAGGCCGGAAGCGCCCCCCAGGGCATTATCACCATACTTCATCTCGAACAAAGCCGGGCGACATTGCCCGCTGCTGCGCCGGGATGCGTCCCAGCGAATGCCCTGCAGATCGAAACGGGCGTGCAGATCAGAGTCGGCGAATTCGATATCGGAGATAAAGTATTCACTCTCGTTGGAGATAGTAGAGTGGTTATTTTCGCGCGCCACCAGTTGCTGGAATTCGCGTTCCGGCTTGCTATGGATACAAAAATACTCGTCCATGACCTGTTTCAGGATGGGGAAAGCCTCCATCCATTGGACAGCTTCCTCCTGGTTCTGGATATTCGCTGGCAGGGCGGGCAGCGCCTGCCCTGAAAGGTTGTACTTTGCGTCAAAATCGGCCTTATACCTGCTCGAAGTTTGCCCGGCAATCCTGACAAGATTCCCGCCGCGATAGTAGATGTTTATGGCGTTCTCACGGATGGCAAGCATCAAGGTCTGGTCTTTTTTCACCCGGCGTAGAATTGGATGCAAGTGGCCATGCGCTTGGAGCAGGTCTTGCAGGAAGGGTTCGGGAAGAGTTCTCAAACCTGGTTTCTCCGTCAATTTTGTTCAGAACATCGCAGAAATGCAAAATGACAACTATATCTTCTATCTCTATGACTTATGGAATTTTGATGAGTTGATCGAAATTCCATTTTTTCAGGCCAAACTCTAAAAGGCGACTTTGGCGTCTATCAATGGCTGCACTGTCCCATCGGATTCCGCCTAATGGGTTTGCAAAGTCACGAATTTCTTTCTGTTGCAATAAGATGTTCCTATTGGTATAGGAATCTAGCTTATCGTCAAAACTTTGGTTGCCGATGGAACTGTTATGCGATTTGCTAATCAGCAACAAATTTCCTAACCTGTTTAAGTATTTTTCCGTGAACTCTTGAGTGTATTTTCCGTCTAGGCCAACTTCGTACCCGGTTTTGATGGATTCGCCATTTGGCGGCGTTACTGGAGAAATGTGTTCGATTTCTTCATCTAAGATTTTGATGGTTTGTCCATTGAGATAACCAATCTTGTAACCCTTGCCTTGGATGCTTTCCTCGTATTTCCACAGGAAGTAGTGGAGTACTGAGTCTCCGTACATGACACCATCCAACTCGGCTTTCATACGCAAATCACTCCAGTGGTATTCTTCGTTTAGTTTCTGCTTCAAGCTCTTGATTAAGGCTTGCACATCGCCTATGAAGTTTAGCAAAATCCAGTTGATACGCCCCTCAAGACCTGCCCGGCTATTTACCAATTTATCCCGAAATACCAGAATCTCCAGTGCCCGAAGCAGGTCATTGAAGTTATCTGAGTTCTCTTCAAGGTATTTGTAGCCCCTGATTAAAAATGGGTAAATCCAGGCCGGGCTTCCAATACGTCTAATATCATCAAGTGCATCATTTCTATGATTTTTGCTCAACTGCTTGAAATTTTTGAATGTTGTATCCAACTCAAGCACAAAAGCCTTAATCCACGCCACTTTGTCACCTGACTTTTTCAGGGCAGTCTTTACCTCGTCAATGCTCCGATAATTAAATCCATTAAGATAGGCTTGGCAGTGATAGAGCAAAATACTATCTTCTTGCAAAGATTGATTTTCATCTTTGATATCGTTCAGGATTATATAAATTTTTTCGTAAAGCTGAGCCAAATATTTTACGTTGCTCTCAATTTCATCTTTGTCACTGTAAACGTACATTTGGTACATAAAAAATGACTTGAGCTTTTCCATGTTTGTGAGCGCTGCGCCACGATTGTTTTGCAGTTCAAACATCAGAGCAGAATCTTTTTTTCCATCCAGTTCGATGCATGTAATATCGGTTGCTTCGAGTTTGGCAAAAATTTTGAGCAAGATGCCTGTATCTATCTCTGACAACTTTTTGTCGAAAAACTCCTTGGCGGCTTTCATCCTCTTCTGGGAAATTGAGTCAGGCTGAATATTTGGGTTGTTGTCAATGATGAGCGTGTTGAAATAAACCTCGTCGTATTCGACGGGATGCAGTTTGATTGTCCCGCCATTCTTAAAGTAGATGGTTTCTCTTTGGGCAATGTCCATTTCTGCGAGTTGCTGTTTTGTGGTTTCGTCCAGTTGTTCCTGAAGGTTTTTTCTTTCAGTAAAAATATTCAGCAATGAGCGCATAAAAATGGTGAGGGTGGTAAGCCTTTGCTGGCCATCAATTACTTCGTATTGCCGCCCCCTGGCTATAGTTTCAAGCAACAAATTCCCATAAAAATAATTGTTTTCTCCCTCGGCCTGCTCGCACAAATCGGACAGGAAGGTGTTCCAGTTGGATTCTTCCCAGGAATATGCCCGTTGGTAGACAGGGATGACAAATGTTTTTTGAGAGCTATCGAACAATTCCAGAACTGTTTTCTTGCTAAATTGCATTCTGACCTCCGGTTATTTCAACAAGTACTGGTTACTCCCTCGTCCAAAAATCGGCCAATTGTTCGGCCTGATCCAAAACCTTCGTCACCGAGACGGTGTATTCGCCAGTCGTAGGATCATCGGGGGGATATTTGTATTTGCGCAGGATGCGTTTGACCAGAACGCGCAGTTGAGCCTGGACGCTTTCTTTGAGCTGCCAGTCGATGCTGGTGTTCTGACGGACTTTTTCGACCAGTTCGTGGGCGATTTGTTTGAGAGTGGCATCGCCCAGGACGGTTTCGGCGGTGGGGTTGTCGGCCAGGGCGTCGAAGAAGGCCAGTTCATCGGGGCGCAGGTTGAGGGCTTCGCCGCGCTGGTCGGCGGCGCGCAGGTCTTTGGCCAGTTGGATCAGTTCTTCGATCAGACGCGCTGAGTCAATCAGCCCGTTCTGGTAGCGATTGACGGCTTCAGCCAGCATTTCGGAAAATTTCTTACCCTGCACCAGGTTCAACTTGGAGCGGGTTTTGATCTCATCGGCCAGCAGGCGTTTGAGCAGTTCAAAGGCCAGGTTCTTGCGTTCCATACCCTGGATGTCGGCCAGGAACTCATCAGACAGGATCGAGATATCGGGTTTCTTGATGCCGGCAGCGTCGAAGACATCGATCACTTCGCCGGAAATGATCGCGTCGTTGACGATCTGCCGGATGGCGGTTTCGATCTCTTCGTTGGTGCGGGTTTTGGTCTGGTCATCGAATTTGGCAAAGCGGGCTTTGATGGCCTGGAAAAAGGCCAGGTCATCGCGGATTTTGAGCGCTTCGGGATGCGGTACCGCCAGCCCAAAGGCTTTTTGCAGGCGGATGACGTTCTCTTTGAAGCGTTCCTTGCCGTTGCGGACGAGGCTGCCTTCTCTCGTTTCGGAGAGTTCGGCGATGTAGTTGGCCGCATCCAGGATGAAGGTCAGTTTGGCCCTGGGTTCAAGGGTAAAGTAGCGGCGGTAGGGGAAGCGCGCGAACATATCCACCACCACTTCGTAGAGTTCCTGCATCTTGGCCACCGCTTCGGCTTGGTCGAAGGCGATCTGGCCTTTGCCCTGGCTGGCGGCGTAGATCAGCATGGCGTTTTTCAAATCCTGGGCGATGCCGATGTAATCGACCACCAGACCGCCTTCCTTGTCGCCAAAAACGCGGTTGACGCGGGCGATAGCCTGCATCAGGGTGTGCCCATTCATCGGCTTGTCAATGTACATGGTATGGAGGCAGGGCGCATCGAAGCCGGTCAGGAACATGTCGCGCACGATCAACAGGCGCAGTGGATCCTGGGGATCTTTGAGACGGTTGCCGAGCGCTTTGCGCCGGTCTTTGGTGCGGATGTGCTCCTGCCAGTCGAGCGGGTCGCTGGCCGAGCCGGTCATGACGATTTTGATCGTCCCTTGATTGTCTTCGGGGCTGTACCACTCCGGGCGCAGGGCGATGATTTCGCGGTGCAGTTCGACGCAGATGCGGCGGCTCATGCAGACGATCATGCCTTTGCCATCGGCAGCGGAAATCCTTTGTTCGAAGTGCTGGACGAGGTCGGCGGCGATCTGTTTCAGGCGGCTGGCGCTGCCCACCACCGCTTCCTTGCCGGTCCATCTAGCAAAGCGGCGCTGACGGTCGGTCAGCTCGTCATCTTCGGTGATTTCTTCGACGCGCTGGTCGAGAATTTTTTGTTTTTCGGGCGGGAGTTCGATCTTGGCCAGGCGGCTTTCATAGTAGATGCGCACGGTGGCGCCATCGGCCACGGCTTGCTGGATGTCGTAGACATCGATGTAATCGCCAAAGACGGCCTGGGTGTTTTTGTCTTCCTTCTCAATCGGGGTGCCGGTAAAGCCGATGAAGGAGGCGTTCGGCAGGGCGTCGCGCATGTGGCGGGCAAAGCCATCCACAAAATCGTACTGGCTGCGATGGGCTTCATCGGCGATGACAACCACATTGCGGCGTTCGGTCAGGGTGGGGTAGGTTGCGCCGCTCTCTTCGGGCAGGAACTTCTGGATGGTGGTAAAGACAATTCCACCGGAGGCGACAGAGAGCAGCTTTTTCAGTTCGTCGCGGTTGGCCGCCTGGACGGGGGTCTGGCGCAGGGAAAGCTGGCAGTTGGTGAAGGTTTCAAAAAGCTGTTGGTCGAGGTCGTTGCGATCGGTCAGCACCACCAGGGTCGGGTTGTTCATTTCGGGGGCCAGCACCAGCTTCCCGGCATAAAAAACCATCGATAGGCTCTTGCCGCTGCCCTGGGTGTGCCAGACCACCCCGGCGCGTTTATCGCCCCTGGGCTGGTGTTCGACGCTGGGCAGGCCATAGATGGCCGGGTGTTCGGCAGTGAAATGATCGTTTTCATCGGACGATGCCCGGATGGTGGAGGCAATCGCTTTGTTAACCGCAAAATATTGGTGATAAGCGGCTACTTTCTTGACAGTGCTTCGACTTCGCTCAGCACTCGTGTTTTCTTCAAAGACGATAAAGTAACGGAGGACATCCAGAATGGTGCGTTTGTTGAGCAGGCCCTTGATCAGCGGCTCCAGCTCGGGTTCGTGCTGTGAATCGACGGCGCGCTCGCCATCGACGCTTTTCCATTCCATAAAGCGGGCGTAATCGCTGGAGATGGTTCCGGCTTTTGCAAACCAGCCATCGCTGATAATAAGGAAGGCGTTAGCGGTAAACAGGGAGGGGATGACGCACTGGTAGGTTTGCAGTTGGCGGAAGGCGGCCTGGAGGTCGGCACTTTCATCTGCCGCGTTTTTGAGTTCGATCACCACCAGCGGCAGGCCGTTGATAAACAGGACAATATCGGGGCGTTTGTTGGTGTTGTTTTCAACCACCGTATACTGGTTGACCGCCAGGAACTCGTTATTTTCGGGGTGGGCGAAGTCGAGTAGCCAGACCTTGTCGGTGCGGGATTTGCCATCGCCAATACTGAATTTGACATCGACGCCTTCGGTCAGCAGGCGGTGGAAGGCTTTATTGTTTTCAGTGACGGTCAGGGCGGTCACGCGCAGCGCCTGCTTGAAGGCGTCTTCGCGGGCTTCGGCGGGGATGCCGGGGTTGAGCCGCTCGATGGCGGCGCGCAGACGCGCGGCCAGGATGACTTCGCTGTACGTGCGCTCAGGGGGGCGAATGCCATTCGCCCCTACCAGCAGGTCGGGGCCGTACAGGACGGTATAGCCGTTCTCGTCGCGCAGCAGTTCGAGGGCGATTTGTTCGATTTCGGATTCGTAGAGAATCATGGTTTTGTCTCTGGTTGTGTTGGGGCGACCTGCCGGTCGCCCTTACCCGGATTTTCATTATCATCCAGCCAGTTGGCGGGGTTGGCTTCGATATAAAGGTGGATGCGGTTGTGTTCTTCGTCGTTGCGGATGATGTGTTCATAATAATTGCGCTGCCAAATCGGGATGCCCGGCGTTTTGCGGATTTCGTTGATGCGTTTGGTGACGGATGATTTGAACCCAGCCATTAATGCGCCGATGGATTGCGGGCGCGGGCCGTTGGGTGATGCGTTCCGGGTAGGGGCGACCGGCCGGTCGCCCCTACGGTTGTGGATAATAACGATGGCGTGGAAATGATTGGGCATGACGATATATGCGCCCAATTCAATTTCGGCGCGGATTTGGGCCGATTTTTCCCATTCATCGCGCACAATTCCGCCGAATTGGTTCAATCGCATTTCGCCGCTGACGATTTCGCCCAAAATAATACATTCGCGCCCATGCACCACAATCGTGACGTAATACGCGCCTGCCTGGGAATAATCGTATCCTGGCAAACGAATGGAACGGCGGTGGTGAATTTTGGGGTCAAATTTCATGGTTTTG
>JAVEWN010000096.1:0-12264 GCA_034004515.1 Anaerolineales bacterium
TGTTGAATATTTTCCGCTTTGCATCTGGATACTTTCGAACAGGTCGATTGCGCGGTCGTTTTTCCATCGGCTGTCTCCTGGGTCGGGTTCGTTTACTTATCATTCTACACCAATTAGACAGTCAGGGTTACAAATTTCTAATACCTTTTCATTCTACACTGATTCATGCTATCATAAATTGATATGAGTCCACAATTAAACGAGAAAATTCTGGTTATCGATTCCAACGATCACAGCCGTGATTTAATCGTGCGCCAAACCTTGCAGCCTTACGGTTATCAGGTGCTGGCCGCCGAAGACGCCGGCAATGCCATCCGTCTGGCTCTCCAATTCCAGCCGGATGTGATTATTGCAGATTTGAATTTGCCGGGCCTGAGCGGGAAAGATATGTTGGTGGCTTTTTCTTCGCAGGGAATTAATACCCCGGTGATTGTGATGGCTGAAAAGGGCGAAGAGCAAAAGGTCGTCCAGGCTTTTCGGCTGGGGGCTTCAGATTACTTCCTGCGGCCGGTCCGTGAGCCGGAAGTCCTTGCCACGGTCGAACGCTCGTTAAAGCAGGTCCGTGAACTGCGCTCGCGCAAAAAATTGGATGAACAGCTCAAGACCGCCAATGCCGAATTACAGCGCCGCTTGCGTGAACTGACCACGATTTTTTCGGTCGGGCGGGCAGTAATTTCAATCACCGATCAGCGCGTTTTGTTTGAAAAAATCGTCCAGGCGATGACCACCGTCTCTGAAGCGGATATGGGCTGGCTGACCTTGAAGGTTGAGAAAACCAATTCTTTTCTGATGGCCGCTCATCGCCGTCTGCCAGAGGCCTGGGCCAAGCGTCTCAACCAGGTGGTGGACGATGGCGTCAGCCCCCTGGTTGCCATGTCTGCCGAGAGCCTGAGCATTCACGGCCAGGCTTTGCTCAAGTTCAAGATTGCCGCGCTGGGAAAAGCTGTTTTGGCGGTTCCGATCAAGGTTCAACAACAAGTAATTGGTTTAATGGTGGTGGTCCGCAAGGCGAATCGGCCCTTTGGGCAGGCGGAGCAGCATTTACTGGAAGCCATTGCAGATTATGCCTCAATTTCATTGGTCAACTCGCGCCTGTTTCGGGCAGTGGCCCAAAATGTGGAACAGGCCCGGGCCGGCGAGCGGCGCAAGAACGACATGTTGCAAAAACTGCGCCAGGAATCCCAGTCCAGCTTGCAAGCGGCCATCTACCCGCTTGAAGTGGTGCTTGCAGAAAAAATGGGGCCGCTCAGCGAAGAACAAAAACAAGCCCTGACCAGTGCCCAAAACGCAATCAAACGCGTTAGTTTTATGCTCAACCAGCAGATAACGCAGCCAAAGTCACGAGATTAGGATAGAATTGACTGGATGGCAAAAGCTGACCTAATTTTGCTTGCAATGGATACCTCGCCCACTCTTGGATTGCTTGAGCGGGCTTTGCGCGCCAGTGGCTACGACGTTGCCCTGGCCCACAATGTGGACGGTCTTAACCGCCTTTTGCTTGAGACCTCTCCGGTGGTTTTATTAATAAGCCAGGCGTTTGACGGCCAGGATGGGATCGAAATCGCCCAGCAAGCGCTTGAGCGTTTCCCGACCCTGCCTGTTTTGTTGTATGCCGATCAAGAGGACAACGCCCTCTTCAAAAAGGCCATTCGAGCCGGGATAAGCGACTTCATGCACCCGCCCTTGCGCATTGACGATATTGTCAATATTGTCAAACATAACCAAAAACGGGCGGAACGGATGGGCGACTGGGTTCGGCGCGAGGTGCGGCGCACCACCGCCTCACTCGAAAAGCGGATGGACGAGATGGAAACCCTCGTCAAGCTGGGGCGCACCATCAACAGTTCGCTCGATCTGGATAACGTCCTGACCAGCGTGGTCACGGCTGCCGTTGAATTGACCGGCGCTGAAGAGGGACAACTGCTCCTGTTGGACGAGAAAACCAATGAACTGTATATGCGCGCCGGGCGAAATTTTGAAGAAGAGTTTGCGCGCACCTTCCGTTTGCCCATTCGTGATTCGATTGCCGGGCAGGTCGTTCACAGCGGAAAACCGGTTTCCTTCTGTCAGGATTCTCCCAGTAAAATCAAAACAGCTTACCTGGTTTATGCGCTGATCTATGTGCCGCTGTGTGTGGGCGAGCGGGTTGTGGGCGTGCTGGGGGTCGATAACCGCCAAAACAAACGCCCCTTCAGCCAGCACCACGAATTGCTGATGTCTGTGCTTGCGGATTATGCTGTAATCGCGATTGAAAATGCCCAGGCTTTTCAATCCACAGATCAGGAAAGACAGAAGCTCGACGCAACGATTAATAATATTCAGGATGGAGTCATCCTGCTCGATGCTGATAAAAAAATTTTGCTGATCAACCCTGCCGCTCGCAAAGTTTTTGGCTTGGGTTTGAGCGATTTAACCGGCCAGGCCGTGCTCAAGGTCATCCCGGATGGTGATTTTGCAGGAATTATGGATTCGATTAGCGAGAATCCACTTAATCACCACGAGATGGCTTTCGATGATGGGCGCGTCTTCAATGCCCAATATGTGCCCCTGCCTGAGATAGGTTCGGTAATCACTTTTGAAGAGATTACTCACCTTAAAATGCTCGACCGTTTGAAGAGCGATTTTATCCATACGATTTCGCATGACCTGCGCTCGCCGTTGACCGCCATTATGGGATATGTGGAATTGCTCGACCGGGTCGGGCCATTAAACGACCAGCAGAAACAATTCGTGCGCCATGTTCAAAACAGCGCCCAAAATATTACCAGCCTGATCAATGACCTGTTGGACCTGGGCCGGATCGAAGCCGGATTCGACACCCGCAAAGATGAAGTCGCCTTTGATTCGATTCTGGGTTACACCCTTGAAAACCTGAATCAGCAGATCATTGAAAAAGAACAAACGCTCAAACTGTCGATTGAGGAAAAACTACCGGCCTTGCGCGGCAATCCAATTCGTTTGCGGCAGTTGGTGGATAATCTTTTGGTGAATGCGGTCAAATATACGCCCAATGGCGGCACGCTGACGGTCAATCTGTTCCAGGATACCGACCAGGTGATTCTGGAAGTAATCGATACCGGGGTTGGGATTCCCGTCGCAGATCAGCCGCATGTTTTTGAAAAATTTTATCGGGCGGGCAACACGCCCAAGAACACGCCCGGCACAGGTCTCGGTCTGGCAATCGTCAAATCGATTGTCGAAAATCATGACGGGCGGATTTGGCTTGAATCGACGGTCGGCAAAGGCAGTAAATTTGTAGTGGTCTTGCCGATCTACAAAACCCCCGATGATTAACCGATCCTTTGCCGGAATCAAAACTGCGAACGAGGCAACTCGTTCGCAGTTTTGATTCAGATCGAGATTCGATTGGGATCTAAAATATATTGCCACCAGTTGTTGGCGATCCCGTTCAGGCGGCCTCCCACTTTTGGAAAATGATTAAGCCACCATTTGTGATGGGCGCGAATATCGCCATTGCCCCAATCTTTGGCGTTGACTCGCTTCGAGAGACCGCTGAAGTTGGGGAATTGGTACCAATCGTCGCAGAAGCTGTTTACCAGGCGCGGATTGCCCCAGTCATAATCCTGGTCACTGTTGGGGGCAAAGTGGACATCTCCGCACTCAGATTTACCCGGATGGCTTTTGTCGTGACGGATGAATTTCTGCCAGAGGTTATTTTGAGGGGCTTCGCGCGCGTAGACCTTTTCCATGATCGATTCGGCGCGATGCCCGAAACTTTCGAGCATTTCGCCTACGCCGCGCTCATAGGAAAACCCCATGATCACAAAACGACGTGAGCAGCTCAGGGTCCGCGCCAACGGCTGCGAGTTGCACCAAAATGCGCCCAGCCCGCCCATTGCCGATTCATACAGCCCGGCATACGGGAAGGCGAAAATCCAAATTTCGTCAATTTCGTTGTTGGCAACCCGTTTCAGAATGTCAAACTTCTGGATGAAGTCCTCATAATTAAATAAATCGGGTTGGTGGTGGGGAGATTTTCCTGCCAAAACTTGCCCATACGATTGGGCCGTGTAGCGGAATCCGTCCGCTTTAAGCGGAAAGTCATCCACTTCAACCCTTTCCACGACTTGATAGCGCGCCAGTCCGCCGCTGGTTTCGAGAATATCCGCGATATAGCCCGCGCTCAAGTTATCTACGGGCTGCCATTTCATGACCTGCGAGAGTTTTTTGCCCGTTGCCGGCTCGACAAGCGGGTCGTAAACGACCATCAGCACTTTGCGGATGATAATGGCCGCCGGTTGAGGCAGGTTGGGATTGACGGGTTGCAGCGGGGTGGGGGCAGGTTGGGCAGGCTTTTTTTCGCTGAAAAGCGAGAGAAGAAAATCCATAAAATTTTTCATGCTTGCTCCTGGAAAAAGGTTCAGGGAGCGCTGGCTACAAAATAGACCTGGCCGCCCGCCAGCACAAACAGGATTTTGTTTGGGCTGAAGGTCATTGCCGTAATGGGCAGGCTTTGAGGCAGCGGATCGTTATCAGCGGGCAGACTTTGGATTTGGCTTTGCAATTCAAGCGAGCGCGGGCTGAAACGGGAGATTGTGCGCCGGTTGGGTTCAAGCAGGTTAACCGCCGGGTTGGGGGCCTGGGTAAAGAAGATCTGACGGGCGATACCGTCGGTTAGGGTGGGGCCGCTTTGATAGCCGGGCCGGGTGTCGATCAGCGTGGCGGGGTCCGTGCAGCGGGTGGGAGAAGTGAAGATTCTGCTGTAGGTGCAGGTCGTCAGGTGTCCGTCCGCGTGCAGGATGTAGAGATCGTCGCCGCTGACAGCCATATCAATGGCCTCGGTCAGGCGTGGGATGTCCTGCTCGAAGAAGAAGAGTGGCTCAGAGAAGGCTTTTCCCGGCTGACCGGTGTAAGTCCAGACTGCGTTGGCTTTGGCATCCAGCACATACAAGACACCGGCATCATAGGTGAAGGCGTTAATTTCTTCGCGTTTTCCGTCGGGCATGATCAGAAAGCTGGCGGTCGGTTGCTGTCCGGCGGAGCAGTAGAGCAAATTGCCAGAAACGTCCATGCCCATCAGGGTTACGCCGCCGGGGCTGGTGCGCGGCAGGGCAATAATGTCGATCAGCGGGCCGACGGTGATGCCCTCATACTTGCCGGGTTTGCAGTTGAAGTCTTGCAGGTTGTACATGCCGTTATTCAAAGTGGCGCGCAGGACGTTGCCCTCGCCGGTTAGCAGGTAAAGGTCGAAATCGGAGGCGGCCAGACGGCGGATGTTGAGGTTGGCAGACAGTGGGGCATTGAACGCCGGGCGGTAAGGCACTCTGGTAACGCGGTCGAGCGTATCGAGCGCGGTTTGGGCGCTGTTGCGCAGGCTTTCAGATTCTTGGGTAATCCGAAAACTTTCAGCCAGTTTAAGATAATCGAGGGTGGCCTGCCATTTTTGGCGCAGTTCTGCCGGGTCGTTCAGGGCTTGGGCTTGGGTGGCAGCTTCGCTGGCGCGCGTGTAATGGATGGCGTAGAGGGCCGGGTTGCCTATCCGGGTGTAAATGGTGGTCGCAACCGTCACAATCAGGATCGGGATGGCGACCGCAATAAAGGCCATCCACGCCCCGGAAAGCTGGGTTTCGGGCTGGCCCTCTTCCTGCGGCAGCAGGCGCGGGGCAAATTTTTTGAAAAACTCTGTAACGCGCTGCGATATGTCGCGGCCCGCATGGATGGCCTGCGCCATCCAGCGCGCGGAGCGGCGGCCAACATGCACCATTTGGGTGCGCCGTTCAGGCGTCAGGACAGGCGCGGGCTTTGGTCTTTTATTTTCAGTCTTTGAAATCCGGCTTGCCGGGGCGGCTGGAATTGGGATGGGTGCGAGGGGCGGCCTCGAAACGGGCAGAATGGACGGCGCGGGCGCAGCCTCAGGCGTGGATTCGGATTCTTGCAACGAAAGCAAGGCTGCGGGTGCTGCGGGTTCGGCCAGTTCCGGGGCCGGTACAAGCTCGGGCGGCGGGGCGGGAGCTGCGAGCGGGCTGCTGCCGCTCTCGCTTTTAGCCGATCTCAAGATCGAAGTTTCGCCCAAACCTTCGCTGGCCGAAATCAGGACGGCGTTCAGGCTGTCGCTGGTGACGGTCGCCAGGCGGCGGCGCAGGGTTTCGAGCGAAACCGGGCCGGGCGATTCGAGGGCGGCTTGCCATTCTTTGGGCTGGTTGGCGCTCATCACCAGCAGGTCGCCGGGCCGAAGCTGGGCCTGGGCAAAGTACATGCGCGTATTCTGGCTCAGGCCAAGCCCTTTGCCGGCCAGGCTGGCATCCTGAAAGATTTTGGTCGCGCCCTGGCTGAGCCAGTGGACGCGGGTTGGGCCGGCCTGGACGATGTAAAGCAGTTCGCCGCGCAGGGCGGCCATCACCAGAACGCCGATGCTGTATTTGCCCTGACCGGTGGTTTTCATATTGCGTTCGGCCAGGACGGCGTTAAGCGCTTCGATGCTCGATTTGAGCGCGAAGGTTAAAGAACCGCTGGTCTGGTAGAAGCGTTCAGCCAGTTTGGCAGTGATTTGGGCATACTCAGCCGGGGTATAGCTGATGTTACCGGCCAGGTTCAAGTAAATGAGCAGACGGTCGTTTTCGCGCCCGCGCGCGGGCCGTTTGGGCGCGTTTTGAGCGAGCAAACCCGGCAGGATTGGGATTTCCTGATCTTTGATGCGGTGCAGGCTTAGCAGTTGCAGGTTGAGGGTGCTCATCTTTTCGCGGGCATTTGAGCCACTTGCCTAGCGTTGCTTGAAGCGTACCAGAATCAGGTTTTTGTCACAGTCGCCGGAGGTGGTTAGGTAGACCTGTTCTGAAAGCGGCGCGCCAGCCTGGCTGAATAACTGAACCCAGATGGTTTTGTTGCTGGCAACGGGCGGCACGTCCAGGTTGAATTCAAATCCGCTGGGGCCATAGGCCGGCACGATTCCGGTCAGGGTGGTCAGGACCGGGTTGAACGATTGGCCCGGCAGGCTGCCGCCCAATTTAACAATCAGCCCAATAACGTGGTTGTTTTTGCTGTCCAGCGTTTGACCAGCGATCAGAAAATCGCCGCAACTGGTTTCTGGCCTGAAGGTGGTGCTGTCAAAAAGCTGGACGGTGGTGCCATACGGCACGCCGGTTGGGCGCACCGTGCGGGTCGGCGAGGGCGTGATGGTGGCGGTGCTGGGCGTTACCAAAACCAGCAGGGTGCTGCTCGGCTCAAGCGTAATCGTCGGGCGCGGGGTGCTGGTCTCGGTCGGGATGCTGGTGGGGGCCAGGGTCCAGGTGGCGTCTGGCTGGAGGGGCGTAATGGTTGGGGTAATGCTGGGCGGAATGGGAGTATCGGGCGGGAAGGGGTTGATCGGCGTGTACGGGTTGAAGAAAATTGTACCAAACAGACCGCACAGGCAGAGCGTGCCCAAAACGAAGAGCATGGTCAGGATGTTGAGCAGGCCGTCAGATTTGCCTTTTTTGCCTGTTTTTTTTATTTTTTTGGAGGAAGCTGCATTCATCCATCACTCCTGTGATCTTTCATTGGGTCAAAATAACAATTTCGCTCTCGGCCCGGCGGGTTTCAACCCACTCTGTGAGCGCGTTGGCCTGCAAGGCCAGTAAGGCTTCAAAAGCCAGCGGGTGGGCCGGGTCGCGCTCGATCAGTTTGAGAATATGAAATCCGATTTCGCTCTCGATGATGGCACTCGTGCCGTTCACTTCGAGGCCAAAAGCGGCCTCTTCAATGACCGTCAGGCCCAGATAACCGCGCGGGAACCAGCCGATGTCGCCGCGCGTGGCCGGGTCGTAGAGCACGGCCAACTCGTCGAAATCCGTGCCCGATTCAAGGCGGGCCAGGGCCTTTTCGGCATCTTCTTGATTATAGGTCAAAATCTGGCGGATGTGTACCTGCTCTGTGGTAGGGGGGACGCTGGCGATAATCTGGTCGCGCATTTGGGCGGCTTCGATATCGCGTTTCAAAGCCGACCGAAAGCCTGCTTCGTCGTATGTGTGGGCCAGCTGCCAGGCTGAAAGCGCATCCGCCCCGCCGAGTTGGGCCGTTAAAGAGTCTATTCTTTTCTGCAAGGCGGCTTCGTCCAGGCTGAAGCCAGATTGGCGGGCGGCCTGGGCCAGCAAGACCTGGGCCGTCAGGTCTTCGATCACGTTTTGGCGGGCCTGTTTTTCGCTGATTTCGATTTGAAGCGCGGCCTGAGCCTGGCGATAACGTTCGAGTTCAGCGTTAAATTCTACGAGCGGCAGGCCTTCACCGTTCACCGTAAAAGCCATCGGGACGGAGGTCGCTGTCGGCGGGGCCGGGGTTGCAGTCTCGGCGGGCAGGCTGGGGCTGATCGGCGTCTCGCTGGCCGGTGCGGCAGAACAAGCTGCCAGGAACACAATCAGCAAAATTAATGGGGAATTTTTGAGGGTGGACATCGCCTCGATTATACCTGATGGACGCTAGCGGCTGGTGTTCCGTGCGCCGGGGCGGACGCGGGTTTTGTTTGGAAGCGGCAAAAACTTGAAGCAGCCGGTCCGCGCTCGACGAGCCAGGGCAAAAGGCTTGTAAACCGCGCACACTCCCAAAAATCCCTGCCAGCTATTTTGGGCAGGGATTTGCAAGACGGCTTTGAATTTGAACGTGAATTTCCATACCAATACTGTATGTAGCGATGGGCGGCGTTTATTGCAGGTTACTTTTGCTTGCATCGATTCGCTGCGCATGTGCATGTATCGCTGGAATGACTGTAATAGCCTGACCAATTCAAGGGTGCATAAAGGAAATTGCTGCACCCTATCAGAGGCACTCCACTCCCTGAAAGGCCGTTGCAATCGCTGTCAATGCTGCAATACTCGCGGTCTTTTATATAAGCGACGGCTGGATCTATTCTCTTTATCGTTGATTCTTTCTTATTTATTTTTACGACTATCCTGGATTGAGTTGGGCTGCCATGGCGAAACTTGCAATTTTCGGACACCCAAAATGTAACTTTCTGGGTTTGCAACAGCTCGGCTATTTTAAATTCAACACATTTTCCAATACCTTTATCAGCAGTGAATACCGGCGTATTGCATCCTTCACATTCTGAATAAGTTTTGACAAAATCAAAAACGGCTTTGTTTGATAGAGCGGTGACTAATGGACATTTTTCAGTGCTGGCACAAATTGTAGAAAGGCAGTTTGTTTGAGAACCGCAAAGCAGACTCATAATTTTATTGACTGAGACTGGTTCACTGACAGGCAGATTGGGATTGCCGCCTGTGACGGCATTTCCTGAACTACAAGCAGTTACCCAAAATATTGTGACAGCCAAAAGAGAATATATCTTCCGCACGCTTTTTTCCTAAGTGAACCGCCTAACGCTGGCTCTTTGGGTTTCTTCCACCCCGATCTGATGGGAAGATACCTTAAAAATCTGTGTTCGTCCGCATAATTGCTGGCTAAAATTTTTAATCGCGGAAATTCCCAGACACCCCTACTTTTCTTTCGGCGGGGCGGCCGGGCCGTAGTCGAGCACCTGGCGCACGCCGGTGGCGTCTGCGGGCTGGCCGATGATGCCTTTTTCTTCCATCTTGTCCACCAGGCGCGCGGCCCGGGTATAGCCGATCCGCATTTTGCGCTGGAGCATCGAGACCGAGGCCCGCCCTTCGCGCCGGACGAGGTCGATTGCTTCTGTGTAGAGCGGGTCGCCCTGTTCGGCGGCCATTTCCTCCCAGATCGGAATTTGCTTGAGCGGCAGGTTTGTCCCGGCGGCATCGACCGGGCCGCCGGGGACGATTGGATGGGCCAGTTCGGATTGGGCGCGCCAAAATTCAACCATGCGTTGAATTTCGCTGTCAGAGACAAAAACGCCTTGCAAACGCACCGGCGCGGGGGCGTCGGGGGCCTGGTAGAGCATGTCACCGCGTCCGAGCAGGCGTTCTGCGCCGGGCTGGTCCAGGATCACGCGGCTGTCGGTGTTGGAGGCGACTGCAAAGGCGACCCGGGCCGGGAAGTTGGCTTTGATCAGGCCGGTTACCACGTCGACCGAGGGCCGCTGGGTTGCCAGGATCAGGTGAATGCCGGTGGCGCGCGCCAGTTGGGCCAGGCGCGTGATGGTGCGCTCCGTTTCGTCGGGGGCCAGCAGCATCAGATCGGCCAGTTCGTCGATCACGACTACGAGGTAAGGCAGGCGTTTTTGGCCGTCGTTTTTCATGCGGGTGTTGTAGTCTTGAATATTGCGCGCACCAACCTGTGCGAATTGGTGATAGCGGCGATCCATCTCGCGCGTCATCCATTGCAGTGCGCCGATCACTTTTTCCATTTCGACCACCACCGGC
The DNA here is from genome assembly GCA_034004515.1 of Anaerolineales bacterium. Taxonomy (GTDB): domain Bacteria; phylum Chloroflexota; class Anaerolineae; order Anaerolineales; family Villigracilaceae; genus UBA8950. The sequence continues at coordinate 10,272 of JAVEWN010000096.1, forward strand.
GAAAGCAGGTGCGGGATGCCGTTGTAGCCGGTCAGCTCGACCCGTTTTGGGTCGACCAAGACCAGGCGCAGGTCGTCGGGGGTGTTGTGCAGCAGCAGGCAGGTCAGAATCGAGTTGACACAGACCGATTTACCAGACCCGGTTGTGCCAGCGATCAGAATGTGCGGCATGACCGTCAGATCTGCGCCGACCGGGTGGCCGGAGACATCCTGACCGAGGGCAAACGAAAGCGGTTTGCGGCTGCGCCGAAAGGCTTCGCTCTCGACCAGGTCGCGCAAGGCGACGACGGTCATTTCGTCGTTGGGGACTTCGATGCCGAGGTAGGAATGTCCCGGTACGGGGGCCTGGATGCGGATGCGCGGAGCGGCCAGGGCCAGGGCCAGATCGTCTGAAAGCGAGACGATTTTGCTGACGCGCACCCGCATTCTGCCGTTGCGCGATTCGACAAAGAGCGGCTCGACCCCAAACTGGGTGACGGTCGGGCCGCGGTTGATCTCGACCACCTGGGCCGGCGCGCCAAAGGAGGCCAGAGTCTCCTGAATCAGGCGGGCGCGTTGTTCGATGAAATCTTCGTTCTGGTTGGGGGCCGAACCGGGCAAAAGGATGTCTTTCGGGTCGGGCAGAGTCCAGACATGGGCTTGTCCGTTGGGCAGCGGGGCAAAGCCGGCGGCTGCCGGGCTGTTTTCGGCGGGCGGCGCGCTTTGGATCGGTGTAAACCCGTCCTGAAGCGGCGCTTCGGGGCGGCGGGCTGGCCCGCTCTTGTGCCCAAAAAGAGCGAATATCTTTTGGGCAAGCGCGCGGATTGCGAACCAGAGCGGGGCAAGCCGGGCGGCAATTTCAGGGACGGTCAAATCGAAGGCCAGCGAAATTCCGATTACCAGCCAGGCAATCAGGACAACTTGCAAGCCACCCGGGCCGAGGCTGTTGAAGAACATCCGGTAGAAGACGCTGCCCAGCCAGCCTCCGCCGATCCCCAAACCGGAAGCCGGGTTGCCGCTCACGCCCTGAAAAACAATCAGCAGCCACAGGCTCAACAGCAGAAAGCCGGTGATCCGTTCTGCCGAAACGGGCGGAATGGTTTCAATTTTACGCAGAATCAGCCACAGACCGAACAGAATCAGGCCCGCTGGCAAAATGTATGCGCCCCAGCCAAAGAGAGTCTTGACCGCTGAGAGCAGCGTCCCCATCGCGGCTGAGTTTTGGGAGGACATAATCAGCAGGGCGAGAATGACCCCTGAAAGTGCCAGTCCGATCCCCACCAAATCCAGTTTGCGTTCGGGGGAAAGGCTGATCAGCGGAGGCAGGGGTTCAGGCTTCCTGGCCCTGGCAGCGCGCGCGCGCGAGGATTTTTGAGCGGGGGATGCTTTTTTGGGGACCGCGCCCGGCTTGGTCGATGAAGTTTGTTTCTTGGGAGCAGGCTTGGCCCTGGATGACTTTTTTTGAGATAAGGGAAGTTTGGCAGGCATAAGGAAAAGGCCAAGCTGAAGTCGCTGGCCTAAAAATTATAGCACAAATGGTCGAAAAACCGCTCGAACTACTCACTCCCTATCCCAAAACGGGCAGGGCCTTGTGACCGCGCCGCCCGCAGTCGAAGGACGTTCATTTGATCAGGGCGACGTTTTGCAAATCCCACATTTTTTTATAGAGTCCATTTTGGGCCAGCAGCTGGGCATGGCTGCCGCGCTCGACGATTTGGCCCGCCTCGAGCGCCACGATCTCGTCCATTTGTTCGAGGCCAATTAAACGGTGCGTGATCCAAATCACAGATTTTTTTGGCGCGGAGTGAGCCTGACCCGAAGCATCATCCAAAATGTTATCCAGGGTAGCGATGATTTTTTTCTCGGTAGCGGGGTCAAGGTTGGCCGTCGGTTCGTCGAAAAGGAAGATCGGGGCATCTTTCAGCAGGGCGCGCGCAATAGCCACCCGCTGACGTTCGCCGCCGCTCAGGCTCAGTCCGCGCTCCCCGACCAGGGTTTCATAACCTTCAGGCAGA
>JAVEWN010000097.1:0-12088 GCA_034004515.1 Anaerolineales bacterium
AGATTGCGGTTTTGCGCCGGGCCGGGCCGGGCGCTCCGGGCGTGAACCCGACTCGTCCGCATCCGAACGGCGTCCGTATTGCGAGTTTGCGCCGGGCCGGGCCGGGCGCTCCGGGCGTGAACCCGACTCGTCCGCCTGTGAGCGGCGGCCGTGCTGCGGCTTTGGGCCGGGCCGGGCCGGGCGTCTGGGACTGGCTTCAGGGCGCGGGCCAGAATCCCCTTTCAACTCCGCAACTTCCTGTTCGGTCAGGTGACGCCAATCGCCGGGCTTAAGCGACCCCAGGCGCAGCGAACCAAGCCCAATCCGCAAAATCCGCACGACCGGCAAGCCGAGCAGGGAGCCGATCTCACGAATCTGGCGTTTGCGGCCTTCGCGCATGACCACCCGCAGCCAGGCCCCTTTGCCAGAACTGCCTTCAAGGCTAACATCTGCCGGGGCGGTTTTAAATCCATCTTCCAGCACCACCCCGCGCCGCCAGGTGGCAAGCTGCTCATTGTCTGGCCGGCGCGCGACCAGCACCCGGTAAATTTTGAGATGTCCAAAGCGCGGATGGGTCAGCTTGTTGGTCAGTTCGCCGTCATTGGTCATCAAGACCAGGCCTTCACTGTCAAAGTCAAGCCGCCCAACCGGGTAAAGATGGCCATCCAGCGGAATCAGATCGCGCACGGTTCTGCGATAATCGTTTGGCTCTGCTTCCACCGCCGAAAGTACGTTGCGCGGCTTGTACATGGCAATGTAAATGGGCGCTTCTGCAACCGAGAGTACGCGGCTATCGACCACAATTCTATCGGATTGAGGGTCCGCCTTTTGACCGATCTCGGCAATTCGTCCATTGACCGTTACCCGCCCGTCTAAAATGAGTTCTTCACATGCGCGGCGCGAGCCTAACCCGGCGTGCGACATGATTTTTTGCAAGCGTTCTTCCATCTTTCACCTTTTTTCTACTTAAATTTTCTAACGGTCAAAATAATATGAGTCAAAATTCGCTTCCCAGACTGGACGTTTCTCGCTTTTGCTCAAAATAACAAACTCTTACGAAATCTATCCGCTCAAGAATACTTAGACCGCTTTATTGTACCCGCTTCTTTGTCTTATTATGTTTATAATAGCCCATCTCCCGCAAAATGGAAGGCTCATGTCCGATCAAATTTCTGCCCAAATCAGCAACCTGAACGACTACAACACCCAGCGCCGCGCCCACTGGGACAAAATGGCCGCCGCAAAAATTTCACCTTCGATCTTCAGCCGCGCCTATCAAAAACGCTTGAGGCAGGTCTACAGCCTGTTGATCTCGCCCGGGCAGCGTGTCCTTGAAATCGGCTGCGGATTGGGTGATTTGCTGGCCGCCACGCGCCCGGTCTACGGGCTGGGAATCGATTTTTCGCCAGAGATGATCGAAAAAGCCCGCAAACGCCACCCGCAGCTCAACTTCAAACAAGCCGAAGCGCACACCCTCGCGCTGGACGAAACCTTCGACGCCATCATCCTCTCAGATCTGGTCAACGACCTGTGGGATGTTCAAACCGCGCTCGAAAAACTACGGCCGCTCTGCACACCGTCTACGCGCATCATGCTCAACCTGCACAGCCGCCTGCACCAACCCGCGCTGGGGCTGGCCTCCGCGCTTGGCCTGGCCAACCGCACCCTGCCCCAAAACTGGCTGACGCGTGAAGACCTCGAAAACCTGTTGGGGCTGGCCGGCTTTGAAGTCATCAAACGCCAGCAGGAAGTTTTGCTGCCGCTGCCGCTGGTCGCCGGATTCTTCAACAAATTTCTGGCGAAACTGCCGCTCTTCGACAGCCTGGCCTGGAGCAACCTGCTGGTTGCTCGCCCGCAGGCCCAACCTGCCCCCGCCGCGCCGGTCGTCTCGGTCATCATCCCGGCTCGCAACGAAGCCGGAAATATCGAAGCCGTCTTCAACCGTCTGCCACGCATGGGCCGAGAGACCGAAATCGTCTTTGTCGAAGGTCACTCGCAAGACAACACCTACGAAACCATCCAAAAAGCCATCACGGCCCACCCCGAATGGAAGTGCCAACTGCACAAACAACCGGGCAAAGGCAAAGCCGACGCCGTCCGCCTGGGGTACGCCAAAGCCAGCGGCGATGTGCTGATGATCCTCGACGCCGACTTGACGGTGCGTCCCGAAGACCTGCCGCGCTTCTACGAAGCCCTGGTCAGCGGCAAAGGTGAGTTCATCAACGGGGTGCGCCTGGTTTACCCCATGCAGGAACAAGCCATGCGCTTCTTGAACCTGCTTGGCAATAAATTTTTCAGTCTGGCCTTCTCGTGGCTGCTCGGCCAGCCGCTTAAAGACACCCTCTGCGGCACAAAAGTGCTTTATCGCAAAGATTACGAGCGGATCGCCGCCAACCGGGCCTACTTTGGCGAATTTGACCCCTTCGGCGATTACGATCTGATCTTTGGCGCGGCCAAACAAAACCTGAAAATTGTCGATCTGCCCATTCGTTACCAGGAGCGCACCTACGGCTCAACCAACATCGACCGTTGGCGGCACGGAATGCTCCTGATTCGGATGGTGGCGTTTGCGGCCTTTCGGTTGAAATTTATCTAAAAGGGAGTCAAAAATCTCCCGATTTTTGAAATCCAACGTCAGGAGACGTTGGACTCCAGGAGACCCATGAAAATTCTCTCAGTCATCGGAACGCGGCCCGAAGCAGTCAAAATGGCGCCGGTCGTGCAAAAGCTGCGCGAAACGCCTGGCATTGAGTCGGTTGTGTGCGTCACTGCCCAACACCGGCAGATGCTCGACCAGGTTTTAAATTTGTTCGATATCAAGCCGGATATTGACCTGGATTTGATGAAACCGAACCAGACGCTGGCCCGGATCACTGCGGCGATCTTCGAACGTCTCGACCCGGTGCTTGCTTCCGCTAAACCCGATTGGGTCCTGGCCCAGGGCGACACGACCACCGTCATGGCAACCGCCCTGCTTAGTTATTATCACCGCGTCCGCTTTGGACATGTAGAGGCCGGTCTGCGCACCGGGGATAAGTTCCAGCCCTTTCCAGAAGAAGTCAACCGGCGGGTGGCCGGGGTGGCGGCTGACCTGCATTTTGCGCCAACGGAGTGGTCGCGAGAGAATCTTTTACGGGAAAATGTGCCCGCGGAAATTATCCGCGTGACGGGCAACCCGGTCATCGACGCGTTGCAAGCCGTCAGCGCGATGCCGCCCGACAGCGAGAGCCAGGCTCTTTTAACGGAACTCGGGCTGACGGGTGAATCCGCTGCGCGCCTGGTGCTGGTAACTGCCCACAGGCGGGAAAATTTCGGAGCGCCGCTTGAGTCGATTTGCCGCGCCATCCGCGCTTTGTCTGAACATTATCGGGAGGCCGTCCGTTTTGTTTACCCGGTCCACCTTAACCCGAACGTCCAGGAAGTAGCCAGGCCGATGTTGGAGGGCTTGCCAAACGTGCGCCTGCTGCCGCCGCTCGATTACCTGCCGATGGTTCATCTGATGAAGCGCGCTGCGCTGGTGCTGACCGATTCGGGTGGACTGCAAGAGGAAGCGCCCGGCCTGGGTGTGCCGGTGCTGGTGCTGCGTGAGACGACCGAACGCCCGGAAGGCGTGGCCGCCGGGACGGTTCGCCTGGTTGGGACGGATGAGAACAAGATTATGAGTGAAGCGCGACGTCTGTTGGACGACCCTGCCGAACACGAGAAAATGGCGAGGGCCGTCAACCCGTATGGCGACGGCCACGCGGCGGAGCGAATTGTAGAGGCTTTGTTGGAATTTTAGGCTGAAGGAGCAGGCAGCGCGCAGCCGTGCGCTTTGAAATCACGATAAAGCAGAATGCAGCCGAGCATAAAACCGCCTTGTCCGAGGGTGTTGACGGTTTCCTCCACCCACTGCATGGCGATAGACTGCTCGGCGCTGGCAAGCGAGCCCATCGCCAGCAGGCCAAGCACGCCCACCACAAACCCGGCGGCGGCCAGGCGCAGATTGCGCCGAAAAGCCAGGTAGGCCAAGATTCCTTCGGCCCCCAGGCTGGTAACGGTCATTAAAAATAAAAAAGGGATTTTCCAGGGAGTTATTCCCAAAAACAGCGCGGCCGCGGCCGCGCTGTTTTTTCTTTGGCGGACCATCAGCAGAACGGTTACAAACATAGCAAAAAAACCAATCCCGAGCAGCAAGAATTGGGCTTCGGCCATCCAGACAATATCGGCCAGCTGGGCGGCATAAAGCAATTTCCAAAATGCTTTTAAGAATCCGCCGATGAATACCAACAGAGAACCGGCCATCAACATTCGGGCAGCAGGCTTGCCCGCACAAATGAAAACCGTTTTTACCAGGAAAAATGCGCCGATCAGAAAGAAGAAAGTCGGCACAAAATCAAAAAGTGCCAGGCCGAATGAATAATTTCCCATGGTTACTCCTTTTTCGCAGCGAATCTACCAACCGGGCGGGATTGCAAATATATCGAACCAGGGCAAACGGTAGTTGAAGGTGGCAAATTCAATGGCCGTCACGAAAAACAAGATCAGCAAGGCCCATTGCGCGCCGCGTGAGATTTTGCCTGTTTCGAATGCTTCGACCAGCAGCAAAGTGCTGGCAGAGGTGGCCGCCAGGGCCAGGTTGGCAAAAATAACTTCCAGCGGGATGCTTTCGATTTTCACAAATAAGACCGACTCCAGCAGGAAACAAGGCAGAACCAGGAGCGGGATCAGCACCAGCCCCAGCAGGCGCGCATACAAAAAACGGGATTTTTCAATGGCCGCTGGGCCTTTCAGGGCATATTCCAGGAGCGCAAACAGAAAATAAGCATAAAAGGCAATCTTCATGTGCTGGTAAATGCTTTCGTTGGTGGCGCTGATAAAAAACGTCAGCGAACCGGGGAACCATTCATAGGCATAATGAAGAACGAGAAAAACCACTTGCAAAATGATAACTTTGACGAGGATCGGCAGGCGACGGAGCATGACTTCTCCTTGAAAAAAGAATATGATTTATTGTGGGTTAAAAGATATACGAAATCAACAGCCAGATAGCTTAATATTTGAGGAGCTTTGTCACCAATTGTATTTTCCAAAAAAAACAGGCGGTGAAGTGGGTTTATAAGCGCAGGTTATAAATTTCAATCAGTAGGGAAGCAGGGTTGTAATTTAGAGCTTGCTGGTCGCATTACATTAATCATCCTGTTTTTATGTAAATTGGTAGGGCATTTAATCGCAATTTAAGGTTATTATATAATGTGTCTAATCATGACTAAATTGTCCAAATAGGAGGCGACCGGCTCTTAAACCTGATGATTGTTTTACCCCATTAAAAACCTATAGCACAAGGAGAATGCAAAAATGATGAAGAAAATGTTACTCGTTATAGGTTCCCTACTGGTATTGGCCGCGCTGGTAACAGCCTGTGGCGGACAAACTACCACTCCCGAACCTGCCCCGGTTGCGACAGAGGCCCCTGCCGCGACCGCCGAGCCAAGCAAGGCTCCCGAAGCGACCCCCACCGAAGACCCGGCAGCCGCCATTCAGGCTGTCTTTGCTGAATCCGGCCACGCGGATGGCATGTCTGAAGCCTTTGCCCACTGGAATAAGGAAACTGAAATTCCGATGGCCTGCGCCCAGTGCCATTCGCCCTCCGGTTTTTTGGATTTTGTGGCTGATGGCAAAGTGGATGCGGGCGCGCCTGTTCCCGGCCAACCGCTGACCTGTGATGTTTGCCACAGCGATGTGAGCCTGGCCCAAACCGAAGTGACCTTCCCCTCTGGCGCGACGATCAGCGCTGAAAAAGCTGGGGCTTCAATCACCTGCCTGAATTGCCACCAGGGCCGCGCTTCCAAAGCCACCGTCGATCAAGGCCTGGCCGGTTTCGGCGAAGGGCTTGAGCCTGATGCTGTCCCGGCCCCGTACCTGAACGATCAGGGGAAAGAAGTCCGGCTGGGATTCAGCAACATCCACTACTACGCCGCTGCCGTTTCGCTTTACGGAAGCGAAGTGCAGGGTGGCTATCAATACGATGGCAAGAGCTACGACATTAAGAATTCACATGTCGACCTGGCCGATTCTTGCGTGGGCTGTCATAACCAACACAGCTTGAAGGTCGAACTCGAAACTTGCGCGGCTTGTCACGGCGAGAATGCCGCAGACCTGGAAAGCCTGAAAGATATCCGTGAGCCTTCCTCGGCCATGGATTACGATGGCGATGGCGATATGCAAGAAGGCGTGTATTATGAAATCGAAGGCCTGCAAGAAACATTGTATGCCTCGATTCAGACCTATGCCAGGGAAGTAAACGGCGACGGAATTGTGTATGACGCGGTTGCCTACCCCTACTGGTTTGTTGACGCGGATGGAGATGGCGTTGCCGATCAGGCAGACGGAAAGAGCGTTGGCTACAGCCAGTGGACTCCGCGGCTGGTCAAAGCGGTCTACAACTACCAGACCAGCAAGAAAGACCCGGGCGCTTTCGCGCACGGCGGCAAGTACATCATCGAACTGCTCTTCGACTCGATTGAAGATGTCAACGCCAGCGAAAAGCTGACCACCAAGCTGGATCTCGCCACCCTGACCCGCAACGACGCCGGTCACTTCGACGGTTCCGCCGAAGCCTGGCGGCATTGGGACATGGACGCGGAGGGCCAACCGGTCTTTATGGTGGAAGCGAGCTGCGCCAAGTGCCACACCAGCAGCGCCTTGCCGCTCGTTTTGGCCGGACAAGAAATCCCTGAAGCGGGCCTGCCGGCGGGCAATGGCCTGATGTGCACCACCTGCCACGATGCCTCCAATTTCCCCGCGCTGTATGTGGTTAACGAAGTCACCTTCCCAAGCGGCAAAGTGGTTTCATTTGGCGAAGGCATCAGCTCGAACACCTGTCTCGAATGCCATCAGGGCCGCGAGTCCAAGATGACGGTGGATAACGCCATTGCCAATTTCGGCGTCGCTGAAAAGCTCGACGAAGTGGTTGCGCCGCTTGAAAAAGACGGCAAAACCCTTTCATTTGGCTTCAAGAACATCCACTACTTCCCGGCGGGCGTGACCATCTTCGGCAGCGATGCGCAGGGCGCGTATGAATATGACGGCAATACCTATGTCGGGCTGACGGCCCACCCCGTCAAAGCCTGCGCAGATTGCCACAACGTTCACGCGCTGGAACCCGATGTTGAAAAATGCGCAGCCTGCCACGGCGAAGTCAAGGATGTGCGCGCGTTGCGAATGCCCTCCACCGCTGATTATGACGGCGACGGCGATACGAGCGAAGGCGTCTACAGCGAAATCGACTCCCTGCGCAGCGCGCTCTACGCTGCCATGCAGAAGTACTCCAAAACTGCGGGCAGTGAAATCAGCTACAACCCTGGGCGCTATCCGTACTTCTTCAATGCAGAAGGAAAAGGCTACAGCACCTGGACCCCGCGCCTGCTAAAAGCTGCCTACAACTACCAGTACGCCATGAAAGACCCGGGCGGGTATGTTCACAACAGCCAGTATGTTGCCCAAATTCTGATCGACTCGATTGCTGATTTGGGTGGTGATGTAAGCAAGTACGTTCGCCCGTAAAGTTTCTGAACAGTTTCAAAAATCAGGGACTGCCTATGGATAGGCAGTCCCTGATTTTCTATTGTTTTAGAGATTGGTTTTCGCAAACGTGATCTATTCCAGCCCTACGGTCTGACAGGCCTTAAACTTTCGGGGATCTCGCGATAAACATCGTCGTAGCTTTGGTATCCGCTGCGCACGGCCAGATCAAACAAATTCTCCTGGGTCAGCGTTTGGACGGGCAGCAGAGCGCAAAAAATTGTGCCGTCCAATGCCGGATCGCCGGTCAGGTCGGCCAGCGCGCAGCGTTGCAGGTCGAGCAGCGGTTGTTCCTTCAGCAGCCGGTCCAGGACGCGCACGGTGAGGGGCGGCAGGTCGCGCGCATCGCGAAAAACGGACATGGTCAACTGCCCGCCGGCCACCTGGCTGCTGACCCTAACGGTTGACTCCTGGCCTGTCACAATCACCACATCCTGCAATTCTGCCGCTTGCAGGGCGTCCAGAACGCCCAAGCCAATTATCTCGTTTGAAACCAGGATGCCATCCAGCCTATTTTCTTCTTCCAAAATTTTCTCGAGCAAACGCTGGGCCGAAATTTGCTCGCGTGAATCAAGGCTCTCATCGGCCAGAAACCGGATTTGACGCGAGGCTTCGTAAGGAGCGAATACTTCATCCTGCCCCAATCGGTACAGGCGGACGTTGTGGTCTGCCGGCATACCGGTAATCCGCACCAGGCGCACCTGCCGCCGGGTTGCGGGGCGGTTGTCAATATCCAAGGCGTTTAGCAAGGCCTGGGCCTGCAACCGGCCAGCCTGGCGGTTATCAAACGAAATGTAGGCGCTCAACTTGGCGCTCTTGACCAATCGGTCGTAGGCAATCACTTTAACGTTGGCAGCAATCGCAGCATCGACGGCCTTAACCAGCCCATCGCCATCGACCGGAACGAGAATGATCGCCCGGACCTCTTCCTTAAGCATGTTTTCCAACTGATCCGCCTGGAGACGCGCATCGCCATTGGCCTGTTGACGGAGCACCTCGTACCCTTTTTCGTCCAAAAGCCGGGCCAACATTGCTTCTTCCACCTTGTAGCGTTCGCTTTCGACCTCCGGGAAAAGCAAACCGACCTTGAGGGCAGGGCTGGCGCTGCAAGCCGTCAAACCAGACAAAAGAATAGCAAAAAAGAGCACTTGATATAATGGTTTTGATAAGGTTAACATAGATTTATCCTGTCTAAAAATTTTTCTCATTATACGCCAGCCCCGGCCCTGGAGATTTTCAAATGAACCCACACCCCCCACAATTACCCTGGCAATGCACTCACAGCGAACCCGGCCCTGAAATTTTGCTCTTCCGCACCCGCTACAACTGGATGAGCAATCCGCGCAATGGCGCAACCTTGAAAACGCTCGTCCTCGAAGGCAATGACTGGGTCAACGTGGCGGCTGTTACCCCGGCAGGCAAAATCATCATCGTGCGCCAGTTCCGCTTCGGGACGGGGCGCACCACTGCTGAATTACCGGCCGGGCTGGTTGAGCCAGGGGAAGCGCCGCTGGCCGCCGCCCAACGCGAACTGCGCGAAGAGACCGGCTACACGACTGAGAATTGGATTTTTATGGGGAACGTGGATGCAAACGCCGCTTTTCTGAACAACCAGTGCCACCTCTGGCTGGCGCGGAATGTCGTCAAAACGGCAGAAACCGCCCTCGATGCCAGTGAAGACATCCTGGTCGCAGAACTCAGCCTCGACGAACTCAAGGAAGAGATCCGCGCCGGGCATTTCAGCAACGCCCTGTCGCTGCTGACTGCCTATAAAGTTTTTGATTTAAAGGGATAGGCCGGGTTGCCGCTTCAACCTACGCCGAATCACCGAAGATGACGAGCAAAAAGTAATATCTTATTCTGAAACGCAAAAACTTGCATCAATCTGACTCGCTGTTTCGCTGGATACCCCGTCCATTCCACTCAAGGCCAGGCAGGCTTGTCCGCGCGCAAACTCGTCTTTCATTTGTGCGCCAATTTCATTTAAACGTTCTGGTTCCCCAAGCAGGGCTTCTGCCTGCAAGAAGGGAATCCATTCTATTTCATCGTAAGGGCTGAGATTTTTCAGGCGGGCTTGACTGCCCATAGCCAGTACTGTTTGCCAGTCGTTATACTGACGCGCCAGGGATGCCTTTTGGTAATAATAGCACCAGCCATGTTCAGGTTCATCGCCAAACGCAAAGTATGGAGGCGTGGGTTGATCGCCCCCTGCCTGGACGCGCTCAATTTCTGAAAATGGCGCCATTTGGATAAAGATTTCCGCATCCAGGCTGGAAATATCTGCATTTTCCGGCCCCAAAATGCGAACACAGGAAGTGGTGGTGGGTTGAACCAGCACTAAAATATTGCGATAATTGGCATAGGTGATGATGTTGCGGCGTTTATCGTATTGCTGGCGCTCACGCGTCAACACTTTTTGCAAAGTCTCATCGGTCGGCAACGCGGCAAACAAGCCTGGCTGGATGTCTTTTGGATAAAGTTTTTGGGGATAGTAAATCAGATTGGCCGGGCCCCACACAAAATAATCTTCCTGCATTGGAGAGAGCGGATATTGAGCAATCAGGGTTGAATTTTGCTCCAGCATGGGCGCGCGCCAGGCCACCTGCCACCAAAAATCGCGCATGGAGGCGGTCTCGTTGGCGGCGTTGACCGAATTGGCAAAATGGGTCAGGACGGATAAAAATACCAGTATAGAAAAAGATACCTGACGCAGTTTCTGGCCCGGCAAGCTGAAAACCAAAGCGGCGGCCATCATCGCTGCGCCGGTGGAGCTTATCAGGGTGTAACGCGAATAATAGGGGAATTCAACGCTGCGATTGGCAAGCACAACCGGAATTAACCCGGCAGTCACCATCAAAGCGCCCAACCAGAAGGCTTCTGCGCGCCAATCCCTGTCTTCATTTTTGTCATTTCTTAAAGCCAAGCCTGCGATGAGTGCGCCCAAAATTCCGAGAACCAAACCTGCTGCAATCTGCCAGACGGTAAGTCCCCCCAAGAGTTGTGCAAGCGGTAGGACCCAGGCCATAAATACGGTCTGAAAAATGTCCTGCAATAATCCCATTGCCCAACCGAGAGCAGCCCGCAAAGGGGATGCTATTGCAAGCGCCAGCTGCGCGCCGGCATCAGTGGCTTTGCGCTCGCCGACAAAGATAAAGACCCGCCAGAAGACAAATCCGAACGGGACAACTGCAAGCGGCAGCCAATTGATGATGGTTTTTCTGATTCTCAACGGCCAGCGATCTTCGGCGCGGAAAGCCAGCAGCCCAACCAGCAGAACGCGAATCAACTCAAAACCGATGTAATATTCCATCAGGCCGAGATAGAGCCACCCCAAAACGGCGCTTGCCGTCAGCAGGGCAATACGCTTCGGGGTGGAGTTGGCCCCGGTCAGCGCTTTTACCGTCAGCGCCAGAGAGAACAAGGCCAGGGCCAGGGCAGCGATGTGGGATTGGTAGTCAATGGCGTTAGGCTGGGAAAGGAATCCGGGGTAAATGACGAAGAGCAAGGCTATGCCCATCGTCGCGGTCTGGGCCCGGGGCCAGAGCATCCGCAGCATCCACCAAAACAAAAAAGCGCCAATCACACGCAGCGCAAATGCGCTCAAGTTGTATCCAAGCGGATTTTCGCCAAAAAGCTGGTAAGCGGGGAACATCAGGTAAGCGCGCAGAGGGCGGTCGATCCTAAAAATAGGGAAGAAAGCCTGCGGACCGTAGGCTTTGGCGCTCCACATCAAGTACCAGTCATCAAAGGCATAGCCAAATTGGGCCAGCAGGGGCAGGTAGGCCAGGGCCGGGATCAAGATTAGCGATGCAATTTTTAGCAAGTCTGTTTTTTTCATCGGTGCGAAAATTTTTGGCAGCGTAAGCGGTCAGGGCAATGGGATACCCGTCGTCCTTGTAAGAGACCTCTTGCAAAAGTGGCTTATGTTGGCTTTTGAACGTCCTGCAACCCTTCGACAAGCTCACCAGCGCCGGCGGCACTGGCGCAGGCAGGACTTATACAAGAGGTCTGCTCTATCGCGGATTTCTGGCGGCCAGGGCCAGTTCCAGGGCCCGGACTCCATCCTCCAGCGTGCAGATCGGAGCGGACTCACCTGCGGCGACCTTCAGAAAATGCTGGGTCTGCGTCACGAAAAGCTGGTTGCGCTCAACCCCCTCCGGGAGTGGGTAACGCGTTTCGATGGCGGGGGCAGGCTGGGGGTAGATCCCGCCAAAAGCATCCGGCATCTGGAAGTGGACCAGCGTCCCGTCAGCGTTGTCCCAACGGAGAGTGCCCGCCGTGCCGACAATTTCCAGCCTGTGAACCGCCGGGCGCTGGAAGTAATTGACATGCACCCCGCCGATCGCGCCGGATGCAAATTTGAGCCCGATCTCGGACACATCTTCCACGCCGCTCAATTCGAGCGGAGAAATGTGTCCGCTTAAAGCCTGGAGCGAGACAACTTCGCCTAAAAGAAAGCGCAAGTAATCGAGCGGATGGGTCAAGGTGCGAACAACACCGCCGCCCAGGTCGTCGCGAGCGGCATAACTGGCGCGGTAGTTTTCCC
>JAVEWN010000098.1:0-12078 GCA_034004515.1 Anaerolineales bacterium
CCGCAAGAGTGCGCCAATGCGTGGGAGCTTCATAAAAACTACTTCCAATTCAGAACCCATGCTTTTTACAAAATCCTGAAATATTTTTTCTGCCAGTTACAAGTTTTCTTTCGGTAAACCAGACCAGTTTTGCTCATCTAGCAAATTAGTGTACCGTTCTGCCGTGCGGCTTATAAATAAACGGGCGCACACTTGTGCTGCACCGAGACCCAGTGGTTTGCCCATGCCGAGTTTTAAGCGCATGTTTTCATCTGCCGCTATGTTGAATATCCAAATAAGCGCCCCCAATTCCATATCTGTTAAGTTTTCAAAACGTACTTGGAACTTGAAGGTTACTCCGGCTTTAAGCGGGTGAATTTTTGTCAGGACGGTGTCTTTCGATTTTCCCTGCAGGACAATATCTTTGGCTTGAACAGCGCCTTTGTGCCAATAAAACTTATGACCACGAATCACCGCTCCTTGGTTGGGATTAGAGTCATAATCCAGAAGTTTTGTATCGGGCTTTGATTTGCCGGATGGATAATAATTGGGTTCTGGCTGCACCAAATAATGCTGGAATGTGGTTGGCTTAGGACTGGCAAGCACTTTTGGCGTAATTGGGTCTTCAGAGAGCCAGATATCAGTTTGACCAGTTTCCAATATTCCATCGGTACAAGAAACACGCCCGGCATAAGCGTGGAACTTTTGCGGTATTTTGTCGCCTTCAGCTTTCGTAATATTACGGGTATATCCAAATATCGCTTCGGCAAAATCAACTATATCTAAATTTGATGGCTCTTCGGCGGGTTTGGCATATTCTGGTACATAATCCAATGGGGAGTGACGATAAGGAACCCTAAACATACGGGCATGTCCAAAAAAGATAACTTGGTTGGTCTTATCATCCAACAGATAAAACACCGGCTGTCCGTGGTTTAATGCACCTTCTTTTCCAAGCAAGTCTTCCTGTTCTTTGCTTTTTTGCAGAACATAATTGTCAATTTGTTCATCTGAAAGATGGAAAAGTGGGGCAGCGCTGTCTGGTTCATAAATAACAGCTTCGCTTTTTTTGCTATACATATCACCACTGATTGCCAATGTTGCAGGTCGTAAACCTGGCCGCAAGGATGCATCGGACTCGATAACTTTGGCGAACTTTACTTTCAAGAAACCTTCTTTTACATCTTGGTATTGATAAGTACCCGTCTTAATGAAGATTTCATAGGCGTTTTTGCAGTTTTTGATTTTGGTCAATTTGCTTAAGCCTAGATTTGTTCGCCCAATATGAGCGTATGTAGTTCCTCCAATCATTTTTGCAGGACGAATTGCCCAATCGCGTGCCCCCAACTGAACCATATAGCCGCCTTTTATCAAGGGCGTATACAATTTGGTTTCACCAGCTTTATAAACCTTGTTATCAGATTGGAGCATTTGCAAGCGATAACTTTCATCATGGTTGGTTTTTCCGCCTACCGAGCGGTACACCAACGGTGTCTTGCTTACTGCACCAATTTTACTGAAGGTTACAATCTCCACCAGCGTCCGCAACATGCCGCGCAGGCTGCTACCCGGAATTACTGGCTGGTTTTCACTGTTCAAATAAAAAAACACCGGCAAGTCTTTTGATTCTTTCTTTTCCTTCACTTGGTCAGGAGTCAGCCCGGCGCGAATAAACATTGGGGAGGCTGTAGTCAACTCACAATCCAAATAGCCTGTATGCAAGTTAGCGTCAAAGATACCTTGATCGGGTAAATCCTTCACATCAACGGTTAACACCATTTCTGGCAACGGAATAAAGTTATACGGTGCAAAGGCTTCACGATCATCATCAACTTTTGGCTGCGTTAAAATACTCATTTCTCCACCTCCATCGCTCGATCACCAATGGTCAAACCGGCCAGACGGCTGGCGGCAATGCGGGATTCACCGGTATCTGGGTCAACTTCTACCAGGTGATGAACTTCCAGCCGGGCGCATTTCTCCGGGCCGAAAGTCTCTGCCAAAGGCAGGCACTGGCCGGGAATACCGGCCCGATATTCGCTGGCATAGATAAAGCCGTCTTTGGCGGGTTTAAGGGCTTCATTGCCCCACAAAATAAGGCTTTCTTTAATCACCAGTTCCGGGTCATCGCCATCCACCACACGCAGGGCTTGCCAGTCACCTTTTTCATCGCGGAACAGGCGTACTTCGCACTCTGCGCCAAAGACAAAGGCTTGTTGCAGGGTGATTTCACGCAGCGCTGGCGCTTCAGGCGCGCATTGTAAAATGCCATTGGCCAAGCTACCCCATATCACGCCATCATCAGCGAAGGCCAACAGTGTTTGGCCGTATTTTCCCATCTGTTCGGTTAGCCACGTTTGCAGTTTGCCGCTTTCTGGCACAGAAACATCGGTTTTGATAAAGCCGCTCATGCTTCCACCTGCGCTTTCTTCATCTCGGTATTAAAATCCGTCACCCAGGTTTCCAATGATTTTGCAGCGGGTGTGATTATTACCCTCTCACCTTCGGCAACAAACTTCCACTCGCCCTGAGTTGTTTTCAGCGTTGCTTCCATCCCTTTCAGCCGCCCGCGCCCAATGCCTAATTCGCCGCCGATGGGCAAGTCACCTGTCCACAGGTCTTTGAGCAAAAGCAGGAGCAAGCCAACTTCAGCATCTTCGGGGTTGCGCAAAGCCAGGTCGAGTGTTACCCGCGTTTCAGGTTTGCCCACGGCGGGCTGCTCAGTGAATAGCGCACTCTCGAAGGCTCCGCCGGTGAAACGGTCAATCTTGACGCGCGTCACCACCAGCGAATCAACATGTTCGATTTCCGATTCCTTGATGCTAATCCGGCTGGCGCGCACATCCTTCTGGCCTGGCTTGATTTCAGACGGGCCAAACATTCCATCCACAAATGCGCGGGCCAGTTTTTGATTATCTCCTGAAACCGTTCGGGCAATTTTCAAAGCGCGCCCACGCAGGACGCCCGCCCAACTGGTGCCGGGGATGACCGGTTCGGGCGTTCCATCCAGGCGGGCAGCGTGCAGGTGAACCATGTCCGGGCCGCTGTCAGATGCGCCAAAGCCGGAGCGAATCATCAGCGTGCCATCCAGCGCAAAGGTGGCTGAAAGCCTGGCTTGCTTGCGTTCATTCTCGCTCAGAAGCGTTGCGCCCAGTTTATCTGTGAGACTGGCGCCATCCTGTTTTGGATAGGCTTCTTTCCAACCACGTTCGCTGGAAAGCCAGGCCAGCAAGCCTTTCCTGGATTTCAGGTCATACTTCCAAACCTGCCAGCCTTTGACTGTCATCTGTCCAAACCCGCGCCGTTTGCGCGCACCCAGGGTGATTTCGCCGCCTTCAAGACCGGAGAGCGCCGTTGCCAGGATATTGCGCAACTGTTGCCCCTCTGCCGAATCGCCAACCTGCAACTCAAAGCGCAGGGGAAAGGTTGTTCCGGTGGACAGCAATTCCAGGTCAAATTTCTTTTGGTCGGCAGCCGTGCGCGTTTCCGGGTCAATCGCAACACCGTCGCGCAGTTCAAAACCCGAGGCCTCGCTGACCGCGTCAAAAACAATCAAGGGGCTTTGGGCGCCATTTTCATCCTCGCGGTAGCCGCCGAACAAAGCCGAAGCAATGGTGTCAGATTTTTCCGCCTGCCCGTAGCCCAGGGCGCGCTCACGCAGGTAGTTGCGCAGGGCCCCGGCAATGGATGTGCCGGGCAGGAGCGGCTGACCGCTGGCTTCATCGGTCAGCAGGGGCATATCCGTCAGCGGGTCGGCGTCGCCGTTACCAAAATGAGCGGGCGATTCGAGCACGAGAGTTCCAATAATGACCCAGCGCTCGCTAATCGAACGGTGCAATGTGCGCGTGTTAGCCATTGGAACCTCCTTCAACTTTCAGGTCTTCATCAGCAGTGTTATTTTGTTTGGAAAGCACCGCCAGGACAGCGTCCATCAGGCGCAGACGGTATTCGTCATAATAGTCTGATGCTAAAAGTGTGACCGTGCCCAACTTCATGGTTGGCTTGAACTCTTTGCCAAAGGCTTGCGTCAAGCCGTCAACGTTTTTCAGCATGGCTTCAATCCACTCGGTCAGACGCATGCTCTTGTCATCGCCCAACGAGAGTCGCGCTTTTTCCATCTTTTTCCAGCCAGGTTTGCCTTTGCTCTTTTCGCAGAACTCGCTTACGCGTTGGATGTCTTTCTTTGGGAGGGCATCGCGCAGGATAATTCGCCAACGAGACAACTGGCTGTTGGGTAAACCGCCTTTGTATGCGGTCGCCAGTGAACGGGCCGCGCTGATCACCTGCTCATCCAGTTCACGACGCATCAAACGTTCCAGCATTTGTTTTGCCAGTTTGTCGCCAGCCGGCAGAGCCGCTCCTGAGATGGACGCAACATCAATCGGGGCATCCTGGGCTATCATTTCATCTTTGGGTAGGGCCAGATTAAGCGCAATGCGCCCAAAACCTTCAGCCTGGCGTTCGCCGAATCCGCTTTCAGCTAATATTTTCAGCCCAGCGACCTCCGCCCCGCTAACGGTGAAGACACTACCCGGCGCGATAGCCGTCATTTGGGGCAACGGCAAACCCCAGGTGCGGTTGAATCCGCCGATCAACATGGCGCGCCGATGGACGGGACTCACCGTGACTTTGTGACCGAGGCGGGCCTTTAGGGCCTCCGTCGGGTCGAGCGAATACTGCCCGTTACCGTCACGGATAATCGCCGGACTAAGCAGAGTCAGCGTGACATCGCCGTCCAGGTTGCCAGATGGCTTCCATTCCTGCCAGTCATTCGGTAAAAGTTTCAGGTCAATCCGCGCAGCGCCGTACCCGGCAGTGCGCGCTTTGCCGAGCAGGATGGTTTTTCCATCCAATGAGTTTTTCAGTGCTATTGCATCTTCAGGTGTTTTGGTCAGGATCGCGCCCCGGAGCTGCATGCCGGCCGGCAGGGCGATGTAGCGATAGACAGCCCCGGCATCGCTGGTGGAACGTCCACGCACGGCATCGCGCTGGGTGTGAACGTTAATCTGCCAGTCGACCTCTACGCTGTGAAGAATATCGTCAGTCAGTGTCCAGAAGGCAAACGAGGCGCTTTTTGTGTCCAACCCTTGCAGGGCTTTTCGGTATACTTTTTTCGGGGCATTCGGAAGGGGTTTGCGCTCCACCTGCCAGGTCATGGGCGCAGGTAAGGCCCGCTCCCCTTTTACCAGCGGGTAGGCATTCAGATAGCAGGTATCACCATTCAAGAACAGTCGGCGAAAATCAGCAGAATCTGCATCCATCTTGCCGTCAAAGGCCTGGATAAATGCGCCGCGCAGCGCGCCACCGGGCACATACAACAGGCTTTGGGCGCTGTTCGGTTCGCCCCCCAGGCCGCTGGCCAGGATGGGCTCTTCGAGGGTCAGGGTGTAGAGAAGTCCGTTCATTGGAGCGTCTCCTTTGAGATGGCGTTTTCAAATGCCGTGAACAAGGCTTTTGTTTTTTCGTCATCATTCAACTCTGCTTGCAACCATCCGCGACCCCGGTTGCGGCCTGTTCCGGCGCGGCGCAGATCGAGCACGGCGGCGGCCAGCAATTGTTTCTGCTCGTCTGTCGGGCTGGGATCAAAAGAAATCTGCGCTTCGATGACAACGCCCGGCAGGAGCACCCGCATGGAGCGTAGGGATGCATCTTCGGGCGCGCCGTATTCATTAATGGAAGTCTGGCGGCGAATACCGGTCAGGCTATACAGTACATCTTCCTTCGACAGCCCTTCCGCCGAAACAGCCGCGCGTAAAGATGCCGGCAATTGGGCATCGCCGATATGCAAGCTGCCACGTTCTTTCAGGCCGCGCCCACCGGTCCCGAACAGGTCATTCTTGGCATTGCGCCACTTTTCAGCGTTATCAAGCGCAAAAACCACATTCTCTGCCGATTCGGCCAACAAACCTTTGAGCGTCTTGCCCCGCAAAAAAGGAAAGCCCTTCGCGTCATGCTCAATTTCACGGTCCACAAGACCGGCAACACCATCGCCACGCCCAAAGGTGGCCGCACTTTTCAGGGTAATCACAATTTTAGTGAGTGTCATTTCTTGCCCTCCCCGGATTTCAGCGCTACATAGTGATCCAGCAGTTCAATGGCGTCGAAGTAGTAACACTTGCCATCTTTCCAGCCAGTTTTGCACGCTTCTCGTCCTGCAATTTCTGGAAGCAATGGCAGTTCAAAATCCTGACGATATTTTTCAACCGCAGGCCCACCCTTGCGAAGTGGCTCACGCAAGCCAAAGACTTTGTTGCGCGCCCAACCGTCACTGAATTTGTGGATGACTGCTTCCACCTTCCCCCATTCTTCCAGGGTTAGTGGACGGCGGTATAAGGGGCTATTATCTTCGGCGAGGTACTCGCGTTCACGGATATGTTTCAACGAGCCGCTCAGACCGCTTTGAGCAAAGTGCCAGTCGAGCGCTGAGCAGTTCTCGCCGCGAGTGAGCGATTTTGCGCTGTCAATCAGGTTTTCGGCCAGAGCATAAGCACGGGCAAAGGGATAGTGCAGTTTGACCACCGAAATCCCAGCGCTGGCGTGCAAATCCAGATCTTCCTTTTGAGCTTCTTCGCGGAAGGCTTGCATATAAAAGGCAGCCAGCTCCAGGCCAATTTTGCCGTTGCAGACAAACGTCAGATCATCGCCGCCAAAGACCAGTGGGCGCAGGGGTAGGTATTTTCTCTCTTCGCCTTTTACAGTTTCGCAAACAACCGGCACCGCCCGGTTTTTTGCCGCCTGGACAGTCAGGGCAACCACGCGCTCCAGAGCGGCCAGGCTGACTCGACTGATTTGTTTTGAGAATTTACGCAATTTCAAAATGGTATCACGTGTGCCCGTTGCGCTTTGGGCTATTTTGGCAACCTGCTCGCCCATACGATTGCCATCCGCATGAACCACTGCCAGGTAACTTTCATCGCCTTTGTCACGGCCAATCTTCTCCAGGTCGTAAGGGAAGAAATAAATGTCCCTGGCGTTTCGCAATTGTTTATCCAACCGTTCATTGGATGCGCTGCGCCAGGCACGTTTGGCGACTACTTCGGATGAAAGCAGGGTTTCGTTATTTTCGCCATCAAGTCCTAATGGTTCTGCTTTTTGTTCGCCTGCCAGCTTGACGTTTCCAGCCAGACTATTGACCGCCGGTAACCCGGTCGACTCACATATGGCAGTTACGCCCAACCCAAGCGTGGCGGCCTGCCCCGGCCAGGTTTGTTTGTGCTGGCGCATGGCTACTTCAAGAGTCTGGCGCGCCTCAAACAAATTGCCAGTGGCAAAATCGAAATCGCTGTGCTGGGCCAATACTGTCAATCCCGGCGCATCTTTGAGCAGGCGCAGGGTCAGGGTTTTGACAAAAGCGATCGCATCGTCTTTGGCGCGGAAAAGAATGAGAGTATTCCCACCCGCCGCCTGAACAACTTCCGCTTTGAGTGTGCCATCCTTTTCAATGGCTGCGTCTTGATAATCCCACTCGAGAGAGTAAGGATTCTTGATGTTATGGCTGCTCTTGACCACCTTTTCGAGTGCATCAAAAGCCCATAACGTAGTCGCGCGATAAACCAATTCCGACGCGCCGATGTTTTCCTGCAAGCGGTTACTGGCAAAGATGTAATCCTGGATGCCAGTGGTATCGAGCAGGGTCAGTGTAAAGTGAGTCATATCTTTTCCTCCTTTTTTACTGGAATCCCTTCTCTATTTTTCAGGCCACGCCCCACAACCAGTACCATACTGGCAACAGTTGCAGGCATATTAGCAATGGCAGTGTTTTCAAAGGCACTTTGTGCCTGCTTTATGGTGTAACCAAAAGGAGCATAGAGAATGAACCCGGCATTTTCAGGGTTAATTTTTACTTTGACTTCATTGATGAATTGGATAAATTCTTCTTCATCTGCTTCATCATCAATTGGGATAATCGTAATGCCTGTCTGTGTCACCTTATCGAGATAGGTGATGTATTCCTTGTTAAGCAAACCAGTCAGTTTGAGCCTTTTGTCTACATCGAGTAATCCCATGCGTGCTGTAGAGCGAGGCAACTCTCCCTCTGGGATATTCCTGCGCACGCGACCCTTATAAATATGAATTGGCAGATACGTTGGATCAAGTTGGTAAAGCGCTTCTTCCAGAGCGACATTTACACGTCTCTTGATGACCTTCTCTAAATCATCGTAAGTTTTCCATCCAAAGAATGCCGCCAGGCTGGAGATGAACAATGCCGCGCCGGTAATGTAATATAGCTTCATATCCAGCGTCCAGGCAATGGTTCGCAACAAGGACGCCTGCTCTTGCTCCAAGACGCCGATGCGTATCTCGAGTTCATCCACTTGTGTATTACCAGATGGGGAGATGCCGCTGCGTGCCATATCTCCGCCCCAAGTGTAAAAAAACATAGAAATACCAGACGCGATACAAGCGCAAAGTATCAGTGCAAGTGCCAAACCTACCAGAACAAGCTGAATCTTAAATGTTTTCTGTTGTTCGCGCTGCATAAGTCACCCTCCATAATTCTATGATAAGCCTTTTACGAAAACACGCTTTAATTATTGTAGATGTATTCTTTCGTTTATACAACATGGAGATTACACGACTTTCACGGAAGAATGTCACCTCGCCGTCAAAGTTTGATTAATTCAATCACAGAACTGCTGGGCATCCAGAACACGAATCACAAAGCCTCGATACTTACAAACTCGTTTTCAATTTGTTTGACAACCCCCGCGGCCTATGTATAATCAATCCTACAACTGAATAGCACCACCCAGTTTCACCCTATTTCCTTCGTCCCCTGTTCGCTGTCCGGCGAACAACCTGCCACACCCTTGTGACAGACTGAACGGTCCGCTGATAACGCGGGCAGAGATTTTTTTCCTACTGGATAAGAATCTCTGCCCGCGTTTTTTTATTTTAATTTCCAACAAGGAGGATCACCATGCTCAACGAAGTACAAATTGAAGGAATCATTGCCAAAGATCCCTGGCGGTACGACCGCGACCTTTTCTTTCGGGTCGCCTCCTACCGCGACGCCGACATGCCCACCAAGCCCGATATAACACCTGGCCGGGATGAACCGGACTATGTCAACGTGCGTGTGCCTGGCGGCGCAACATCCCTGATGAGCGCCACCCGCGGCGACCGGGTGCGCGTACACGGCTTCCTGCAAAGCCGCGACTTCAAGGAATCGCTTACCGAATTCCTGGGCAAGGCCCGTAAAAACGGCGAAGCCCCGGACGTGGATGATGCTGACAAAATCAAGATTGATCGCGGCATCCTCGAAGTGGTAGCCCAGCGCGTGGTACGCATGGAGACCCCACCCCGGCGCAGCAAATCACCGGGCGAACCGGCTATCAAGTAAACACAAAACCGAACAAACCACAAGCACAGCAAAACCACTTCAAAGCAATACCATCTCTGAAAACAACGAGAAGCACAAGGAGAAATCAGCCTTTCAAAAGGCTGGCCTTTTGCTTCTCGTTTTTCGTTTTACCGCAGCACCTTGACAAACAGCACCTTTTCAGTAGCGCGTCGTTCGCCAGCAATCCGGCGGGCGCGGTGGCCGGTGTCCGCCTGGTCGGGCATATCGAGAGAAGCGCCGAGAAAGCCGTCGCCTGGAAAGTCTCATACCAACACAAGTACACACACAGAACAATAAATCCATCCCTGCTCACCTTCCTGGTGGGCGGGGCTAATTTGCTGTTCTGCTCCTATCGAGAGAACTTCAAAAAAAACCGTTTGATACAAACACCCCCGTTTGTCAATACTTTCCCAAAAATTCACACAAGGAGGTCAGCCTATGGATACCAGCAAGCAGGATGAGCGTTTTGAACGCGCCCGCGCCGCCCTCGCCAACGGAGAATACAAAATCACTCCGCTCGAAGATGGCGTCTGGAGCATCATCAACGGCGACAACACGCCCTACCGCGTCACTCCCCAAACCTGCGAATGCAAAGACTTTCAACATAACGAAAAACACGGCGTCATGTGCAAACACATCTGCGCCATCCACATTCTTTTTCCAGAAGGAGGTCAATCCAAAATGAACGAACCCACCACCCCCAACCCCGTCACCGGCTGGACGCGCCTGTACCATTCGTCCGGCGCACAAGTTACCCTGCCGATTGCCTACACTGCTGCCGGTAACATGTACGCCCAGGTGGATGCCTATCTCGGTGCTGGTTTCCAGGTCAATGCTCCCGGCCTCGAAGAAGGCGAGCAGAAACAGGGAGTCGTCTCGGTCTCGCGCCGCGAGAGCAAGGACTCCACCCCGATTGTCGCCTTCTACCTGGCGCACCCGAAGACCGTCAAGAAGTTTCTCCATGCCTACCTGAACAATCAGGAGGATGTGCTGGCCTTCGAGGCGGCTACCGGCCTGCGGCTGGACGCGATCCCGCTCTGGCCCGGTGAACGCGATATTGACAAGGACAGCCGCCAGGCTGATGAATACATCATCCCGTTGCCGCACCCGGTCAACATCGTCTGGGAAGTCAATCCCAAGTGGCAAACCTGGAGCGCGGAAGGCGGCAAGTCCAGTGGCGCGCTCGAACCGCACAAGCGGATTCTCGTCCGCTACGACGCGGTCGCCGCGAAGCCTGTCACCGGCCCGCTGCCCGCCCTGCCTGGCGATCCGAAACCTGCCAGCGGCGCACTTGTCCGCAAGTACCAGGACGGCACGCTCTGCAAGGACGATCCCGCTGAGCGCGTGGCTTTCGACGCTTATACCAAAGCGAATAACAACTCGCCAGCTTCTCTGGAGGCCCTGCGCGCCTGGTATCGCACCACTGGCGGCGGCAAATAGTCGCCCACCCATCGTTATATTTGCCGGGGTGAGCAATCGCCCCGGCTCCCGCAAAATCACATTCTCTGACCACATTCAAGGAGGTAACACTATGTCATCTTACATGAGCAACCTGATCATCGTCGGCAACCTGGGGCGCGATCCTGAAATGCGCTACACGCCTGAAGGTCAGCCGGTTACTGATTTCTCGGTGGCCGTCAACCGCCAGTACACCAACAAAGCCGGCGAGACCGTCAAAGAGTTGGTCTGGTTCCGGGTTTCGTCCTGGGGCAAGCAGGCTGAGGTCGTCAATCAGTACCTGAAGAAAGGCTCGAAAGTCCTGGTCGAAGGCCGCCTGGCCTATGACCGCGAGACTGGCGGGCCGCGCGCCTGGACCAACAAAGCGGGCGAACCTGCGTCCGGCTTCGAACTGGTCGCCCAAACCGTGCGCTTCCTGGACAGCAAAGGCAACGGCGGCGAAAGCAATATGCCCGCCACCGCCCCCGCTGCTGACGACGAGAATATCCCCTTCTAGGGAACTGCGGTATCTCGCAGCCCTGAACAAGCACTGGAGAAATATCCAGTACAAGCACTGGAGAAATATCCAGTACAAGCACTGGAGAAATATCCAGTACAAGCACTGGAAATACATCCAGTACAGGCAACATCACAAGAGCCTGGCCTAACGGTCGGGCTCTTTTTTTACCACAAGGAGGCTATATGACCAAGAAAACTTCTGACACCACCGTCCTGACCGAGACCGTCAAGGCCGCCCTGGGCCTCGTCTCGAAAGCCCTGACTAAATCGGCCCTGCCAATCCTGACCACGATCCAGCTGCGGGCCGAAGGCGACACGCTGACCCTGACCGCGACCGACCTGGAAACGGCCATTAGCGTTGCAGTTCCCGCTAAAGTGACGAAAGCCTGGGCGGCCTGCGCCCCCGGTACAACCCTGACCGACCTGGCCTCGGCTGCGCCCGGCGCACAGATTGACCTGATCTGGGAAGAAGACAGCGCCACCCTGCGCTTTGGTTCGCAGGGAACGAAGGCCAAACTCAAGAGCCTGGCCGCCGATGAATTCCCCAAGACAGCCGCGCCTGACTCCAAGCTGATGGGTACGGTCCCGGCCAGCGAGCTGCGCTCCGCGCTCAAGCGCGTAGCAATCGCGGCATCCAGCGATGAGTCCCGGCCTGCCCTGTGCGCTGTGCAGTTGGCCCTGGTCAACGAAAAGGTTTGCCTGACCGCCGCGGATGGTTTCCGCCTGGCAAGCTACCACCTCGATCACGAGTTGGTTTTCCACGCCAAAACCAGCCTGCTCATCCCGCGCAGCGCCGCTTT
>JAVEWN010000184.1:0-2638 GCA_034004515.1 Anaerolineales bacterium
CGTGGTATATAGGCCGATCAGGCGCAGGAAGAACAACACAATCGGCATCACGAACCACATGCCGACGAACGAAATGGCTGCTCCAATCAAAAATTCAACCAGGAAGCCTTCCATTATTCCACCTCCCGTACGATTTGCTGGGCGCGGTTGTACAACTTCAGGCGCACGTTGCGCAGGTAGGCCTGCAGCGCGCCCTGTCCGCTCTTTTGCAGGGCGGCCAACTGTTCGGCCAGGGCCACCAGCGGCTCGACTTCGGCCTGGGCGTTCAAGGTTTCAATCTCAACTGCGCGCTTCGACTGCACGATTTTCTGGTCGGCGGCAGCCTGGGCCAGGCTGATATCGGACGAAACCTGGTTGTGGGCGGTGTTGATGGCCGCCAGCGCCGATTCGACTTCGGGCGGCGGGTCGATGCCCGTGATCAGCGAAGCGTCCAGGATGATGCCGTAGCGCGCTGTGGAGGAGGCGCATTCGCGCTCCATGTGGTCATTCAGGTCGCGCAGGTTTTTGCGCAGATCGTTGATCGACACTCCGGAAACGCCGCTCAGGCCGCCAATCCCTTCCTCATTTGCATTCGGCGCAACAAAACTGGCGATACGTTCACGCAGCACCGAAACGAAGTAGCCCATCACATGCAGGATCGGGCGTTTGACCCCGAACAGGTAGGCGTACAGGTTGTTCTCGGCCACCCGATAGCGGATCTGCCCGGTCAGGCCGGTATTGAGCTGATCCTTGGTGACCGCCTCCAGCAGCGTCCCGCCGACGTTTGCGCGCGGGTCCTCGAGGTCCTGGGCCATGTTGATGGTCTGGGTGGCGATGGACACTTTGTAGATTCGCTCCCAGGGCCACTTGAAGTACGGTCCGCCGGGCGGGATGACCCGCACCTGGGGGTAGTTGTAGCGCAGTTTGTGCTCCTCGCTCAACGTTTCGCCCAGGGGCGATTCCGCCGTGGTGGCGTTCCCGACTCGCTCGGCTCGCCCGAAGATGGTCTTGACGGCGCGTTCGTTCTGATCAACGGTGTAAAGCGAAGTCAGCACATAGCGCAGGAAGAACCAGGCCACAAATCCGGCTGCCAGGCCGATAAGAAAACCAAAACCGGTCATAAGAAATTCTCCTTTCTTGGAATAAACAACAGAATCAGTATAGCAAAACACGGGCCGGAATCAAAGCGGGTTGTGTTTTTGTTTTGTTAACATTTTGCCGGTCGGCCTGCGCGGCCCGCCCCTTGCCGCACAGGCCGCTAACTGGACAATCCCTATGCTTTCAGGTATGATTGGAGCGTTCTGCCCGCCGCTTATCACGGCATTTTCCAATTTAACACGTGGGTACGGTTACGCCTGGAGTTCAGGCGGGGTTGAATCATCGAAAAATCCCAATGGTGGAGGCCAAATGTCAGACCTGATTAAGCAAATCACGAGCGATTTTCAAAAGCAGATCGATTCCTTCCAGGCTGATTACAGCATCAGCGATGTTGGAACGGTGCTTGAAGCTGGTGATGGTATTGCCCGTGTAGAAGGCCTGGCCAATGTCCGTTCGCAGGAACTGGTCCAGTTCCAGAACGGGGTGATTGGCATTGCTTTCAATCTCGAAGAAACCAAAGTCGGCGTAATCATTATGGGTGATTACGCCGGAATCGTCGAAGGCATGACGGTGCGCTCCCTGGGGCGGATCGCCTCAGTCCCGGTGGGAGACGGGCTGGTTGGGCGTGTAGTCAATGCTTTGGGCGAGCCGATTGACGGCAAAGGCCCGATCAACTTTAGCGGTTTCCGCCCGATCGAACGCATTGCCCCCGGCGTGGTTGCCCGCCAGGATGTGGATACCCCCGTCCAAACCGGTATCAAGGCTATCGACGCGATGATTCCGATTGGCCGCGGCCAGCGCGAATTGATCATCGGCGACCGCCAAACCGGTAAAACGGCCATCGCGCTCGACACGATCATCAACCAGAAGGGCAAAGGCGTTATCTGCATTTATGTCGCCATCGGCCAGAAGAAATCGGCGATTGCCCGAACGGTGGCCCTGCTCGAAAAGTATGGCGCGATGGATCACACGATTGTGGTCGTTGCCGCGGCTGACGAAGCCGCCGCGCTTCAGTACATCGCCCCTTATGCCGGCTGCGCCATGGGTGAAGAATTCATGGAGACCGGCCGCGATGCCCTGGTCGTTTATGATGACCTGTCGAAGCACGCCTGGGCCTATCGTCAGGTTTCACTGCTCCTGCGCCGCCCGCCCGGACGCGAAGCCTATCCCGGTGACTTGTTCTACTTGCACTCTCGCTTGCTCGAACGCGCCGCGCGTTTGGCCTATAAATTTGTTATCACCCGCAAGGATTTTGCCGCAGCGGAAGCCAGCGAAGCGGACGCTTTTGACGGCAAGGTTTATACCGGGCCGCTCTCGCAGCATGAGGCCGAACAGGCGCTCAAAAAACTCGAGGGCAATGAAAACTTCAAGGTTGTCAAGGTAAAGGGCACGGGTGGTTCGCTGACATCCCTGCCGATTATCGAAACCCTGCTCGGCGACGTATCCGCTTATGTGCCGACCAACGTTATTTCCATCACCGATGGCCAAATTTATCTCGAAGGTAACTTGTTCAATGCCGGTATTCGCCCGGCGGTGAACGTGGGTATTTCGGTATCGCGTG
>JAVEWN010000099.1:0-11934 GCA_034004515.1 Anaerolineales bacterium
TTTCAAAAGCAAAAAGGCGCAAAAACAGCCAAAAACTTGCTAAATTTGTTACTGCTTCTCAATTTTCAAGGTTCTAATCACATCAGCGCAGTAATGCGCTGTTTTAGCCATCTCTAAACTCAAGTTATTATTTGTAATTGACAGATTTATGATTGGAGCAATCACTAGACTCGTGGCCGCCACAGAAAAAATTATTCCAATTGCTCCCCCAATGCTAGCCCCTGCTAGATTACCGGCTGTAATAGCGAAAATACCCATCCATAGTCGGGCTGGTAAATTGAAGTTTAAGACTTTTCCTACCCACCATTGCCCCCATCCTCCCATGACTAGCGCGGCAACTAGCGATAATTTGATGCCGTTATGAACACCAAATCCGATAATCAAGAATAGCATCATGGGATGCAGCATTCCCCCAATGCTATCCCCAAATGTAGGAGATCCACCGTTCAACAAGCCATTCCACAAAACGCAATCCCCGCATGCAAACAAACGCTGAAGTGGATAATATGGAAAGATCGATATTAAGAAATCGTCGTTGCCACGTCCAGGTAGATTATACGGGTCGAGATCCAAATAGATTCTACCCACCCATAATGCCCAAATGAAAATGACACCCATTTCAGCCAAGCTCAAGAGAAGGGTGCGATTATTCCTTGCGAAGTTAATCATCCTCTTCATAATAGTTCCTTCTGCATAGAGTCTTTTTAAGAATAATCGTGTTACTTCATCCCCAACTCGCTTCTTGCAATCACCAGCCGTTGAATCTCACTGGTGCCTTCGTAGATTTCGGTGATTTTTGCATCGCGGAAGTAGCGTTCGACCGGCAGTTCTTTGCTGTATCCCAGGCCGCCATGAATTTGGAGCGCCTGATGGGTGACAAACATCGCTGTTTCAGAGGCGTATAACTTCGCCATGGCCGCCTCGAGCGAGTAACGGCCTGCGCTGGTTTTGGATTTTTCCTTCGCCAGGGCGGCGTTGTAGATCAGCAGGCGCGTGGCCTCGATCCGGGTTTTCATATCTGCGATTTTGAAACCCGTCCCCTGGAACTGGCCGATTTTCTGACCAAAGGCTTCGCGCTCGCCCGCGTATTGGCGGGCGGCTTCGTAGGCCGCTTCCGCAATCCCCAGTGCCTGGGAGGCGATCCCGATCCGGCCCGCATCCAGGACGGTCATCGCGATTTTGAAACCCTCGCCCTCTGCGCCGAGCCGGTTTTCGACCGGGCAGCGATAGTTCTCCAGGATCAGCTCGCTGGTCGCCGAAGCGCGGATGCCCAGCTTCGGCTCTTTCTTGCCGCGAATGAAACCGGGCTGGCTGGCATCCAGCAAGAAGGCGCTGACGCCTTTGTGGCCTTTCTGCGGGTCGGTCATCGCAAACAGGACCACGTACCCGGCAACCGGGCCGCTTGTGACCCACGATTTTCGTCCATTGAGAACGTAGACATCCCCCTCCCGCACCGCGCGTGTTTTCATCGTTCCGGCATCGGATCCAGACATGGGCTCGGTCAGTGAATAAGCGCCGATCACCTGTCCGCCCGCAACCGGCGGCACAAATTTCTCGCGCTGGGCCTCGCTCCCAAATTTGAGAATGCCGTGACAGTAAAGCGAGTTATTGACCGACATGATGACGCCGTGGGCCGCATCCACCTTGCAAATTTCTTCAAGCGCCAGGACATAGGCCAGGCTGTCCATTTCAGAACCGCCGTATTTTTCGGGGACTTCGATTCCCATCAGGCCCATTTCCCCCATTTTTTTGACCGTTTTGGCCGGAAACTCGCCGCTTTCATCAAATTCAGCGGCGATCGGGGCAATTTCTTTTTGGGCGAAATCGCGCGTCGCATCGCGCAGCATCTTGTGTTCGCTGGTTAAAGGGAAAATAGGCAGGTCGCTCATGGGTTTCCTCCGGTTTTTGGCGAATATTTTTAAATTATACCCTTTCCGATTGTAATGCGCAGTGCGAGGTTGGCACTCTCAAAGCGCGCTGCTTGACAGGCCTAGAATGTGGGATATACTGACCGAAACTTGTACTGGTAAAAATCATGATATTTTTTTCTCAAGAAGAAATCAACCAGCTTGCGCTTGAGATGGAAAACCAGCCGCCGCAACAAATCATCGCCTGGGCGGTTGAAAACTTTTCCCCACAGATCGCAATCAGCTCCTCTTTCCAGAGCCAAAGCGTGCCGCTTTTGCACATGGTCTCACAGATAGAGCCGACCATCCTGGTGTTTTTTCTGGATACCGGCCTCCATTTTTGGGAAACGCTGATGTTCCGCGAAAAATTGCAGCGCGAATTTGGCCTGCATATCCAAAATTTGCACCCGGATAAGCAGTGGAATAATTTTCTTGGGCGCTTTGGCCGAAACTTGTATGAGCAAGACCCCGACCTGTGCTGTTTTCTGCGCAAAGTTCAGCCAATGCAGAAGGCCATGACCACCGTTCGGGCCTGGATCAGCGGTATTCGCCGTGACCAGACCGCCAACCGCCAAAACGCCAAAATCCTCGAACTGGAGCGGGACGGGCTGCTCAAAATCAATCCCCTGCTCAACTGGACGCGCCAGGACGTGCAGGAGTATGCCCGTCAACACAACCTGCCCAGCCACCCCCTGCTTGAAAAAGGCTATCGCAGCATTGGCTGTAAGCCCTGCACGCGCGCCGTCCAACAGGATGAAGATGAACGCGCCGGGCGCTGGTCGGGCAAGGGCAAAACCGAATGCGGCTTGCATACCGAAATGTTCAAACAGGATGGCCCGGGCAAATCAGCCTTGCTGAATGGCTTCCTGCTCACCCCCAATCAGGACGAAAACAATGAGCGAACCGATCACCCCTGAAATCTTCAATCACCTGGTCGAATTGGCTGCGCTGGAACTGACTCCAGCGGAAGCGGACTACTTGCGCAAGCAGTTGAATAATCAGCTAACGGCTATTGATGACTTAAACCAGGTCCCGCTCGACCCGCAGACGCCGGTCGCCTCGCGCGGCGTTTCATACACCCCGGCCACTTCCGCCCTCCTGCGGGCCGACGAGTGCCATCCGCACCCCGACCCGGCCAAATTGCTGAAAGGCGCGCCTGAAACCGATCAGGGTTATCTTGTCGTACCCGAAATCCCGCACCAGGACCTCTAACATGAAACTCTACGAACTGACTGCCCTGGAAATTGCCGACAAGGTCAAATCTCATCAGCTTTCCGCCGCGGAAGTGCTGGAATCTCACCTGAGTCAGATCGAAGCCGTTGACGGCATTCCCGGCGCGCTCAACGGCGACCCCGCCGCCGAGCCGCACAAAGTCCACGCCTTCATCACGCGGACCGCCGCCCGCGCCCGCGCCCAGGCCCAGGCGGTCGATGCAAAAATCGCCGCGGGTCAAAATCCCGGCCCCCTGGCTGGCGTGCCGATCACGGTCAAGGATATTTTCTGCGTTGAAGATACCCTCTCGACTGCCGCCTCCAAAATTCTGGCGAATTTTAGCGCCCCTTATACCGCCACTGCCGTTGGCCGGATGGAGCAGGCCGGTGCGCTCGTGCTGGGCAAGGTCAACCTGGATGAGTTCACCTACGGATCGTCGAATGAATCTTCGGCCTTCCAACCGGCTCCGCGCAACCCCTGGGACACTTCGCGCGTGCCAGGCGGCTCTTCGGGCGGTTCGGCGGCCTCGGTTGCGGCGTATGAAGCGCCGCTCTCGCTTGGCACGGATACCGCTGGCTCCATCCGTCAGCCGGCTGCCTTTTGTGGCGTGGTCGGCCTGAAACCGACTTATGGACGGGTCTCGCGTTATGGGTTGATCGCTTTTGGCTCCTCGCTCGATTGTCCCGGCCCGCTGGCGCGCAACGTCCGCGATGCGGCCCTGATGCTGAACGTCATCGCCGGGGCCGACCCGCGCGACGCGACCGCTGCCACCGTCCCGGTTCCGGATTACGTCGCCGAGCTTGAAAAAGGCGTGCGCGGATTGAAAATTGGCCTCTCGCCCGAATATTTCCAGATCACCTACTTCCACGAAGAGAGTGGCGGGCTGGAAACCCAGCCCGTGCCGGCGGTCATGAAAAATGCCGTCCTGGATGCCGCCCAGCGCCTGGCGGAGCTGGGAGCCGAAATTGTGGAAAACGTGCCCATGCCGCATACCCGCTATGGCATCCCGGCTTATTTTGTGATTTCGCGGGTCGAGGCGGCCTCGAATCTGCACCGCTTCGACGGTGTCAAATATGGCTATCGCGCCCAATCTGGAATTAGCGATTTGCGCTCAATGTATCGTAAGACCCGGGCCGAGGCCTTTGGCTTGCAGCCCAAACTGCGGATTCTGATGGGAATGTACGTCTCTGCCGCTCAATACAGCGAGCAGTATTACAACCGCGCCCTGCGCGTGCGTTCCCTCCTGCGCCGTGATTTCGACGAGGCCTTTGCGAAAGTTGATCTGCTGCTAACGCCCACCACGCCCACCTCGGCCTTCCCGATTGGCGGCTTGTACGGCGATTCGGTTTTGATGCAATACGCCGATCAGTTGACTGTGCCCAGCAACCACGCCGGCATTCCGGCCATTTCCATCCCGGCCGGGCTGGACGCGGACGGCCTGCCAATTGGCATCCAGCTGCTCGGCCCCGATTTTTCTGAAGATCTCATTCTGCGGGCTAGCCGGGCCTACGAACAGGCCAGCGCCTCCCAGCCCTGGCGGACGGTTCGTCCGGCGGCCCTGGCCCGCGCAAGTCTCTAACGGGCAAAATTTTTAGGCTCTCATCAGATGAGTGGCAGGTTTGGCTTGTAAAAACAAACCATCGAACCGCGAAGCCACCAAGAACGTGAAGTTTTTAAGGTTTTCTGAGCGTGCTTGGCGCGCTTCGCGCTAAGAATCTGAACAAATTGCACTGTGACTTAAATTTCGCATCACAGAAAGCTGCAAAATCAGGCGATATTCTCCCACAAATCTGGGGAGAACCAATTTTATAGATGTTAAAATGGGTCGTCCCCCTTTGACTGCGCTCCCTTCGACTGCGGCAGGCCTCCGCTCAGGGAGAAGTTGATAGAACATTTATTTATTTTGACATGGCCAAAGCAGTTACGATTTAGTCTCGCCTGAAAGGATTGCTGCATGGATTACGAAGTTGTCATCGGTCTCGAAACCCACATCCAGCTTAATACCCAAACTAAAATTTTTTGCGCCTGCAAAGCGGATTCCTGGAACGAAGCCCCCAATACAAATATTTGCCCGGTCTGTACCGGTATGCCGGGCGTTTTGCCGGTTCTGAACCGGGCGGTGGTCGAGAAGGGGGTCGTGTTGGCGGCGGCGATGAACGCCGAAGTGCCGCCGGTTTCGTATTTTGACCGTAAAAACTATTTTTACCCCGACCTGCCCAAAGGATTCCAAATCTCACAGTTCGATTGCACGCTTGCCCGGGGCGGCTGGCTTGATTTGCCGATGCCTGCAACGGAGAAATCTGCGGCTTATCTGCGCCGGGTGCGGATTCACAAACTGCATCTCGAAGAAGATGCCGGCAAGACGAAAAACGAATCGTTGGGGGACACCAGCCGCCGTCTGATCGATTTCAACCGCTGCGGCGTACCGCTCGTCGAAATGGTCACGGAACCAGACCTGCGCTCCGCCGACGAAGCCGCCCAATACCTGAGCCGCCTGCGCCAGCTTCTGCGCTGGATCGGCATCTCGGAAGCGGATATGGAAAAGGCTCATTTGCGCTGCGATGCCAATGTCTCGATTCGACTGCTGGGCGCGGACTATCTCAACACCAAGACCGAGATCAAAAACGTCAATTCAATCGAAGCAGTCCGAACGGCCATCGAGAAGGAAGTCGAGCGCCAGAAAAAGGAATATGCCGCCGGGCGCAAGATTGAATCCTGGACGCTGGAGTGGGACGAGGACAGCCAATCGCTCAAGAAAATGCGCTCGAAAGAGACCGAAGCCGATTACCGTTACTTCCGCGAGCCAGACCTTTTGCCGGTTTACCTGTCTGAGGCCTGGAAGGCCGCGATTCTGGCCGATTTCCCGGAACTGCCGCTTGCGCGCCGCGCCCGTTTTATCAGCACCTACGGTTTGCCGGAATATGACGCCGACCTGCTGACCTCTGAGCGCAGCCTGTCTGATTATTTTGAACAGGCCGTGACGGCCTATCCAGGCGGCGACCCAAAACGGGTCTCGAATTGGCTGCTTAACGATCTGATGCGCCTGCTGAATGAAACCGGTCTGACGGCTGCTGAGCTTAAGCTGACTCCTGAATACCTGGCTGAAATCATCAAGCTGGTGGATGCCGGCACAATCAATACCAACACTGGCAAATCACTGATCGAGAAGGTTAACCGCAGCGGCCTATCGCCGAAAGAAATTGTCGAAGCGGAAGGCCTGGCTCAGGTCAGTGACGATTCCGCGCTTCGGGCGGCGGCAGAAGCCATCGTGGCAGAAAACCCCAAAGAAACCGAATCCTACAAATCCGGCAAAGTCGGCCTGATGGGCTGGTTTGTCGGCCAGCTTATGCGCAAAATGGGCGGCAAGGCCGATGCGCCCAAAGCCCGCGCTATTTTTGAAGAATTGCTCCGGTAATGTCTGGGGCTTGCCTGCCCGGGAGTCGCTTTTCGCAAAACCTGGCGCGGGTCAATCTGTTTTCTGAATCTTGAAAGGTGAGCCATGAACAACATGCAAAAACTCTTCCCCCTTTCGGAACTTCCTGATGGTGAACGGCGCGTGGTGGATGTTGGACAGCGCAAAGTCCTTGTGCTCAACGCTCAGGGCGAAATCTTTGCGGTCGATAACGCCTGCCCGCACCTGCGCTTCCCGTTGTCTGAAGGCAAAGTGACCGAGGATTGCGGCATTATCTGCCCCTTCCACCATTCGGCTTTCGACCTGAAAACAGGCGATGTCAAAGAGTGGAGTCCCTGGCCGCCCGGCGTGGGGCGTGTGCTTGGGGCGATTGCCCGCGAAAAAGCCCTGCCGGTCTACGATACGAAAATCGAAGACGGCTATTTGTGGGTTTCCGAACAGCCCCGCAGCTAAAAGCCGCACATTCTATCGATATTAAGAGCATCATTTTGCACCCAGACCCCGCCTGTGCCGGCGGTACAGGTGAGCGGAGCGTCCTTCGACTACGGGCGGCGCAACTCTTCGATAAACTCAGGGCGCTTCGCCTTCCGCTCAGGACGGTGACGCTTTATGCAAAACGCGAAACGTTGTCCTGAGCGGAGCGTTTTTCAGCGCAGTCGAAGGGCTGATATGTAAAGTTTATTTTCTTAACATCTAGAAATACCAGGGACGCGAAGGCCGCTAGGCAGTTTTCGCCTGTGACCTTCACGCTAAATTTTACATGCTCAAAAAACTTTCCACCTCGCTCGTCTTCATCTTTTTGATCGCGCTCGCCCTGCGGCTGGGGCTGGTGATTGCCCTGCGCGCCATGCCGATCGGCCTGGACGATATGTTCCAGTACGACATGCTGGCTCGTTCGATTGTCGCCGGAGACGGCTACCGCTGGTATGCCCAGGATGATTTGCATCTCGTCCAAAACTACTTCACAACCCTTGAGTTCCAAATTCCCGCCGATTACGACCCGCGCGGCGTGCTGACCTCCTTCCGCCCGCCGCTCTACCCGGCTTTCCTGGCCCTGATCTACTTTTTGACCGGCGTCGATTCCGAACGCTTCTTCACCGCCCGCCTCGTCCAGGCTTTCCTCAACGCGGGCCTCGTCCCGCTCACGTTTGCCCTGGCGCGCCGCATCTTCCCTGAAAAAAAGCCGATTGCCCCCATCGCCGCCTGGATCGTGGCCCTTTATCCGATGCTCGTCCTCTATCCGCTCGCGCTCGCGACCGAAAACCTGTTTTACGTCTTATTTTTGGGATCGGTGCTTGCGCTTACGCTGGCAGTTCAAACCCGTTTAACCCGCTTTTTCCTGCTCTCAGGCCTGCTGCTCGGGCTGACCGCTCTCACCCGCAGCGTGATTCTGGCCTTCGCAGTTTTGGTGATCCTGTCGGGCTTTTTCTACCTGCGCGAGCGGAAAAATATAATCCTGCTGGCCCTGGCCCTAACGCTGACGATTTCTCCGTGGGTGATTCGCAACTCGCTGCTTTATGGCCGCCCGATGGGCATCGAAACGGCGATGGGCTACAGCCTGTACGTCAGCTTTCACCCTGAAAGCAGCGGAACATTCCAATACGGCATCTCGCTCGATCTGCTGCCCTATCTGGACGATGGCGAACGTGACCGGGTGGGGATCGAGGCCGGGCGACAATTCATTCAGGCCGACCCAATCCGCGCCCTTGTCAAACTGCCTGTCTCGCGGGCCGGGTATTTCTTCGGCCTCGAGCGGCGCGCCTTGCAATATTTTTACTCGAACAATTTTTTCGGCTATCTTGCCCCGCCCTGGCTGGCGGTTGCAGCCCTGCTGCTGTTTTCGCCCTTCGTCGTGTTGGCCTCTTCTGCCGCTTTTGGGCTGGCCCTCTGGCCCTGGCGGCGCGACTCCTTTATCCTGCCTCTGGCCGTGGCGGGATACACCGCGCCTCATATTTTTCTGCTGGCCGAGGAGCGCTTCCACTATACCCTCATCCCGCTCCTGGCAATTTTAGGTGCTCTCTGCTGGCGTGCCGGCTGGGACGGCTTGCGCCAAACCTGGGCCGCTTCCCGCGCTGGCAAGCTGGCGCTCAGTTTGGCGCTGCTGGCGGTCGTCCTGCTTTTCTTGAGCTGGGGCTGGGAACTCATCCGCGATTGGCCGCAGCTCTCACAGCTTCTGGGGCCGAACGGCAACACAACCGGTTTTCCGTATTAGCCTATCCCCCTTAAATTCGGGTAAAACTCAATCGTTGACCGCTTAACAGAAAATCCGCTGAGGAGTCTCTCCCCTCAGCGGATTTTCTTTATTTAATGAAGCCTTTTAGCGCTCGTAGAGCCAGTTCAGTTCTTTCAGGCGTCCCAGCAGGCCGGCGCTCAGGTGACTTTCGTCCATGCGCCAGGCCCAATAGCCGCCGACCTTGCCGGGGAAGTTCATCCGGCCTTCGGTCCCCAGGCCCAGAAAATCCTGGAGGGGGGCGAGGGCGAAGACGGCGACCGAGGCCCAAATGGCGCGAATCATGTCGCCGGGCACGTCGCCATTGTCGCGGGAGACGTAGCGATGGTAGAAATCGCGTTCGTGGGGCGGGCAGGTGCGGTACCAGCCCAGGGCGGTGTCGTTGTCGTGCGTGCCGGTGTAGACGACGCAGTTTTTGGTGTAGTGATGCGGCAAAAAGGGGTTATCTGGCCCGGAGAAGCCAAACTGGAAGATTTTCATACCGGGCAGGCCGAGCGCGTCGCGCAGCTCGATCACGTCTGGGGTGATTTCGCCCAGGTCTTCGGCGATGATCGGTAATTCGCCGAGCGCGTTGCGGATGGCGTGGAACAGGCCCAGGCCGGGGCCGGGCAGCCAGCGTCCGTGTTCGGCGGTTTCAGCATCGCCGGGGACTTCCCAGTAGCCGGCAAAGCCCCGGAAGTGGTCGATTCGCACGATGTCGACGGTCTTGAGCGTGGCCCGGATGCGTTCGATCCACCATTTGAATCCGTTGGCTTTGTGGATATCCCAGCGGTAGAGCGGATTGCCCCACAACTGGCCGGTCGGTGAGAAATAATCGGGCGGGACGCCCGCCACGACGGTCGGCTGGCCGCTTTCGTCGAGAAAAAATAGCTCCGGGTTGGCCCAGGCGTCAGACGAGTCCATCGCGACGAAGATCGGAATATCGCCGATGACCTGGATGCCCTTTTGGTTGGCATATTGGCGCAGGGCGTTCCACTGGCGGAAGAACAGGAATTGGCGAAATTGCTGGCGGGTGATGGCTTCGGCCAGCAGTGCGCGCGCGTCTTGCATTGTTTTTGGGTCGCGGTCGCGCTGGGGGGCGGGCCATTTATTCCAGGAGACGCCGCCGTTGGCGTCTTTGAGGGCCATGAAGAGCGCGTAATCTTCCAGCCAGGCGGCGTTGCTTTGACGGAACCCGGCCCACTCGTCGCGAAGCTGAGCGGAGGCTGAGCTTTCAAAGCGCGCAAAAGCCCGGTCGAGCAGTTTTGGCTTCCAAAGGTAGATCAGTCCAAAATCGACACGATCAGGCTGCCAATGCGGCATATCGGCCAAGTCTTCCAGGGTCAGTAATCCTTCCTCGATCAGAAAATCAGGGCTGACCAGGTAGGGGTTGCCGGCGAAGGCCGAGAAGCATTGGTAGGGCGAATCGCCGTAGCTGGTGGGGCCGAGCGGCAGAACTTGCCAGAGTTTGGAGCCGCTTTCGGCCAGGTAATCGATAAAACGATAGGCGAAGGGGCCTAAATCGCCGATGCCGTAAGGGCCGGGGAAGCTGGTGGGGTGGAGCAGAATGCCGGAGGAGCGGGTGAAGGTCATAGGGAGGGGCCTCTATTGGACGAGTTGATGGTACAGGTCGGCGTATTGAAACGCGGATTTTTCCCAAGAGAAATCTTCGAACATGGCGGTGCGCTGCATTTCTTCCCACTTGGAGCGGAAGCCGTAGATGTTGATGGCCCGCCGCAAGGTGGCGGCCATCACGTTTGGCGATGAATCGGCGAAGAGGAAGCCGGTGCGGCCATCCGCAATCGTGTCGCGCAGGCCGCCGGTGGCGCGCGCAACCGGGATGGCCCCGTAGCGCATGGCGATCATCTGGGCCAGGCCGCAGGGTTCGTAGCGCGAGGGCATCAGGAGCATATCGGCGGAGGCGTAAATTTGACGCGAGAGTCTGGCGTCGAAGCGGATGACGGCAGCGATCCGGTTGGGGAAGTCGGATTCGAGTTGGCGGGCCTGGGCTTCGAGTTCGGCGTTGCCTGTCCCCAGCAAGACGGCTTGCCAGGCCAGGTCTGTGATCTGGCGCAATGCGCCCAGGGCGATATCGACGCCTTTTTGGAAGTCCATGCGGGTCACCATTGCCAGCAGGGGCGCATCTGGGTACAGATTTAGCCCAAACTGGGCCAGCAGGGCGGTTTTATTGGCGGCCCGGGCGGGTAAATCGTCGCCGGAGAATTTCTGTTCGAGCGTTTCATCGCTGAAGGGGTCCCACATTTTATAGTCGATGCCGTTGACGATGCCGGTGACTGTTTCGCGGCGGCTTTGCAGGAAGGTTTCCAGGCCGTAGCCATATTCGGGGGTCTGGATTTCCTGGGCATACGAGGGCGAAACAGCGACAATCGCGTCGGCGGCCCACAGGGCTTGCGGCAGAGGTTGGCGGCAGGCCCATTCGGGGTAGAGCGGTTCGGCAATCGGCGGCAGTCCGTAGGCGGTCAGGGCGTCTTGGGCCTCGGCCCCCATGTAGCCCAGGTTGTGAACCGAGAAAACAGTCTTGACTCCGGCCCAGAAGGGGTCAGCCTGTTGGCGGCGCACCTCGTAAATGGCGGGAGCGGTATGCCAATCGTTGGCGTGGACGATATCGGGCCGCCAATCGAGGCGGCGCATCATTTCGAGGGCGGCCATCGAGAAAAAGGTGTATTTTTCGCCGTCGGCGTTTGGGTCGGGGTCGTAAACCTTGAGCGAACCGGTGACGGGTGCGCCCGAAATCAGGTAGACCGGCAGGCCTTTGATGTCGGTTCGGAAGACCTGGGCCGGCACGTTTTTGTCTTCGCGGCGCAGGCTGAAGACTGCTTCGCGGGTGAGCGTCAGCCCTTCGGTGCGGATGGTGGTATGAAAGGGCAGCACCAGGCGCACGTCCAGGTTTTCGCTGCGCAGGGCGCGCAGGGCATACGGCAGCGACCCGGCGACATCGCCCAGTCCGCCGACTTTGACGAAGGGATCGGCTTCGGAGGCCATGAATAAGATTTTAAGGGGTGTGGACATGCAGCTATTTTACAATAAAAAGCCCTCACTGGCGGGAATGAGAGTTTGCAGGATTATGGTTTTCTCAAAGTGGCTTGAGTGTTGGGTACAAATATGGCCTGTCATTGCGAACCCGGCGTTCTTGAGCCGGGTGAAGCAATCTCCTATCCTGTCAGGGGATTGCT
>JAVEWN010000100.1:0-11808 GCA_034004515.1 Anaerolineales bacterium
ACGATGCTGCGCGTCAAATATGGCTATACCCGCGATGAAGCCAAAAAAGAAATTGGGAAACGCATCATAGCCCATGAAGCCGAGCAGAAGTAGATTGAGCCATCGGCCTGAAAGATTTTCAGTGGGGGTTGCGCCGATTTCAACCGATTTGTATGGATTCTTAAGCATGGACCCTGGCTGTGACTTGTCTGGCCAAGGCGGGTCTCGTTATTAAAATAATGATTCTGCTTGAAAATTTAGAGTCGCCATGAAAACAAAAAAAGAAATTGTTGCGGATTGGCTGCCGCGTTACACCGACACCCCGCTTAAAGATTTCGGAAAATATATTCTTTTGGTTAATTTTGAAGAATATCTGAACATGTTTTCCGAGCAGTTTGGGGTTGCCATTCGCGGGCATGGCAAACCGATGCCCAATGTGACTGCCGAAGATATTACCTTAATCAATTTCGGGATGGGCAGCGCCAACGCGGCCACGGTGATGGATTTGTTGGGGGCCATCCAGCCGAATGCTGTTCTTTTCTTGGGAAAATGCGGCGGTTTGAAAAAGAAAAACAATATTGGCGACCTGATTTTGCCGATTGCCGCCATTCGAGGCGATGGTACCTCCAACGACTACTTTCCGGCAGAAGTACCGGCTCTGCCAGCTTTCAACCTGCAAAAGGCGATTTCGACCACCATCCGTAACCTGGAGCGGGATTACTGGACCGGCACGGTTTACACCACCAACCGGCGCGTCTGGGAACATGATGAGCAATTTAAGAAATATTTGCGCAGCATCCGCGCGATGGCAGTGGATATGGAAACCGCGACCCTTTTTAGCGTCGGTTTTTATAACGAAATCCCGACCGGGGCGCTGCTGCTGGTTTCAGACCAACCGATGGTGCCAGATGGCGTCAAAACAGCCCAAAGCGATAAAAAAGTTACCCAGGAATACCTGGATATTCACTTAAAAATTGGGATTAATTCGCTCAAAGAGCTGATTAATAAGGGTCTGACGGTGAAACACTTGTATTTTTAACGACCGCGGCTCTGGCTGCTCATCACCGCGCAGAAACCAAAAGGGTGTATGCAGCAAGTGGACAACCGGAATAATAAGCCCCCGCGCTCATTCGAGAGGCGGGGGCTTATTTTGTGCGCTAAAGCAACTACACGAGCGCGTCGACCATCAGGGCCAGGAAGATGAACAGCAAGTACATGCTTGAGTAGCGGTACATGCGCCAGGCCACTTTATTGCTATCCGTGGTCAAGGTGCGCCAGGCGTAGTAGATCAGACCAGCGCCGAAGACGAGGGCCGAGACCAGGTAAATGCTGCCAGCCATGCCGAAAAGCGGCATCAGGAGCGTCACTGCCACCAGGGCCAGGGTGTACCACCAGACTTGTTTGCGGGTTTCGGCTGGGCCGCGCACGACCGGCATCATCGGGACACCGGCCCGGGCGTATTCGTTCCGGCGCACCAGAGCCAGCGCCCAGAAGTGGGGCGGAGTCCACATGAAGATGATCGCGAACAGGAACAGGGCCGGGATGTCGAGCCGCCCGGTGGCCGCGGCCCAGCCGACCAAGGGCGGGAGGGCTCCCGCTCCGCCGCCGATGACAATGTTCTGAACGGTGGCTTTTTTGAGCAGGATGCTGTAAAGCACGACATAATAAAAAATACCCGCCAGCGAGAGCAAAGCTGCCAGCAGGTTGACCTGCCCGGCCAGCATGTAAAAACTGACAATCGAAGCGCCCAGGCCGAACGACAGCCCCTCAGCGGGGGTCATGCGTTCAGCCGCCATCGGGCGTTTGGCGGTGCGCTGCATGTTCTTGTCCAGGTCGCGGTCGACGTATTGGTTAATCGCGCCAGAGCCGCCCGCGGCCAATGCCCCGCCCAGCAGGGTCCAGAAGGCCAGGGCCAGGCTCGGCCAGGCTTTGCCGCCCGCGACCATGCCTGCAAAAGTGGTCACCAGCAGGAGCAGGACGATGATCGGTTTGGTCAGAATGATAAAATCCTTGAGGCGCTGGCGCACGTCGAGGGGCGGGAAGGCGACCACGTCACGCGAGAAAAAGGCCGTCGCAACGGTAAAAGCCCCCAGCGAAAGCCAGACGGTAAAAGCCGTCAGCGTGTGTAAAAGCTGGATCTCGGCGGGCAGGCTGCGGGTGGCTTGCAGCGCGCCGACAAAGACCTGGGCGAAGAATAAAGTCACGGTTACGGTTGCCAGCGGCAGCAGCCAGCGGTGATCCCGATGAATCCGCCAGGTTTCGACCAAAAGGACAGCCATAATCAGGGCGCTGAACCCGGCAGAAGCGCGGTGGGCCAGTTGGGCGAGGTCGCCCAGGCCGGTGGGCAGGCAGAGCGGCCAGGAGCTGCAGGCTGCGCCGTCAACCAGCGCGCCGCCAAAGGTCAGCAATGTGACCGAGAGCAGGGCCAGGAAAGACAGACGAAAGAGCGAGTTGTTGAGCGAGAATTTCATTTTTTCTCCGTGAATTGTTTGCGCAAGAAAAACGGGTAGCCCAGGAAGAGCATCGCGGCAAAACTGAACCACTGCATGGCGTAACTCTGGTGGGGGCCTTCGGTAATTTCGATTTCAGGCCGGGCCGGGAGGATCGGCGGCTGGCTGTTTTGGGGGCCGGGTTCGGGTTGCAGATAAACCGGTAAAAGCGGGGCGGAAATTTGGGAGTCGATTCTTGCCAGGTTGAGGTTATTCCAGAACGCGAGGCGGGTCTGCCCGGCGGCCAAGGGCGGGTCTGGAATTCCGCCCATTTCTGGTTCTTCACCCAGGCGTAAAACGCCGCTGACGGTTTGCTGGCCGGGCTGGTCGTATTTGCGCCAGTCGGCGGGGGTTTCGTTGCCGCTGGCGGGAATCCAGCCGCGATCGACCAGGATGGCTGTGCCGTCTGAGAGAACGAGCGGGGTAATCAGGTGATAGCCAAAGACAAGATCGTTGTACTGATTGCGCAAGGCCACCTGAGCTTCGTAGTCGTACAGGCCGCGGACGGTAGCCTGGCGGTATTCCATTTGGGACAGGTCTACGGCGGCAGGCGCGGCGCTTATTTCGAGCGGCGGCAGGCCAGCGACTTCGAGATAGTGGGCGTTGAAAGCGCGCCGTATTTCGAGCCGGTCGAGCTGCCAGAATCCCAAACGCATCAAGACACCGATTGCCAGCAGGACGAGCAGGCTGGTTAGAATCCATTTGGGAGTGAGTAATTTTTTCATTTTTTCAAGGGCCAAACGATGAAGCTGTAGAGCATGAGCATGATTCCGAGCGGCACGCCCGCAAGAAAGATGCCCAGCAGACGGGTATCGAGGGTGACCGCTTCGCGCACGTCGAGGCCGATGTACTGGCCGGGCTGAAAGGAACAGGCCAGCGCCAGGCTTTCAGATTGGTTGAGATTAAGGCTGGCCGAGGCCCCAGCCGGGATGAGCAAAGGCCCCAGGCTGTGGGTCTGAGAATCTTCGTTCTTGACCACGAGCGTGTCGCCGCT
This sequence comes from Anaerolineales bacterium, assembly GCA_034004515.1. Lineage (GTDB taxonomy): Bacteria > Chloroflexota > Anaerolineae > Anaerolineales > Villigracilaceae > UBA8950. The sequence continues at coordinate 3,463 of JAVEWN010000100.1, forward strand.
GACGAAGACCATGTTGAGCGGAATGGCTTCTTGCGCTTCGCCGCGCGCGATTTTGGCGGCGGTCCCGGCTGGGATGACGAGTTCGATCCTTTGAGAGGAGCGGCCCGCTTCGCTTTTCATGAAGTTGAACGAAATCTCGTTGATCAGAACTCCAACCAGAAGCCCAATCGTCAGAAAAATCGCCAGTCGTAAGAGAAATTGTCGAGGGTTCATAGTTCTCGCTTAAAATCGCCGGGCGCACCCTGTTGGAGAGACACCCGGCGATTTTTGGTTTCCATCATCGGGCAGTGCAACCCCGATGAATGCGGATTTTTATTTGAGCGGAGTCGAAGGGGCAGATCCGTAGGAAAATGTCCTTCGACTGCGGCCCGCAGAAGCGGGCGGGCCTCCGCTCGGGACGAGGTTGATCGAACATTTGTTTATTGTGACATGCTCAAGGTAGTCGCAGGGCAGATCTGTAAGATTCATTCTCTCAACATGGATGGCAATTACCCCAATCGCCCAATCAGGTAAAGAGCCGGGTAGAAGAAAATCCAGACCAGGTCGATAAAGTGCCAGTAGACTGTTGCCGCTTCGACCGCCCAGTGTTGTTCGGGCGTGTAACGGTCATTCATGCCGTTGCGCAGAACGATCAGCAGGAAGATCAGGCCGGTGATGACGTGAAAGGCGTGCATCCCGGTCATCATGTAGAAGATGGCGCTGCCGGCGCTGGCCGAGGCGGTGATACCTTCCCGAGCGGCAGAAGGCCACTCGATGGCGACCACGCCGATCACAAATCCCAGCCCAAGCAACGTAGTGATGGCCGTATTAAGCAGGAAACTCTTCTTGTTGCCAAGTTTCATCTGGCTTTCAGCGCGGTTCATGAAGAAGGACGAGACCAGCAGGACGACGGTCACAATCAGGCCGAGGGTCTGGTCGAGGTGCAGGCGGGTCAGGCCCATCAGATTGAAGCGAGCGGAGAGCAGCCCGGCAAACAGGAAGGCGTCTGACAGCAGAAAGAGCCACAGCCCGAAGCGGTTGGAGGTCAGCTTGTGCTGATAGGTGTGCGGGTCGAGGTGCTTGTCCACATCGCGCAGGTGATAGACGTGCATGTAGAAGTAAAGCACCAGTCCGGCTTTAAGAACGGCGATCATGCCGATCAGCAGGAGCGAGGCGTTGGTGATCGCGATGAAGAACTCAATCGCAGTCAGAACTGCCAGGCCGATGAAGACATTCAGGCCCTGCAACAGGTTGGGCAGATGGCTGTCAGTTTTGGAAGTCTCAGGGAAATTAGACATGGGAAACGTCCTCATTATTTTCGATGGTTCTGACGTAGACTGAACCTTCCAGACCATAGTCATAGGGTTCGCCCACCACTTCAAAGGGCTTGTCGTAGTTGTGGACGGGCAGCGGGGAAGGAGCCTGCCATTCGGGCGAGCGCGAATTCCAGATGTTTCCGGTAGCGGGTTCGCCTTTTTTAGCGGTGATGTAAACATTCCAGAAGAAGACCAGGACGCCGGCAGCGATCAGGTAGGCGGCCACCGTCAGAGTCATGTGCCAAACGTCAAAACCCAGCATGGCATCGTAATCGGCGATCCGGCGGCGCATTCCAAGCAGCCCAATCCGCATCATGCCGAGGGTCAGGATGATGAAGGAGGGGGTCATCAGCCAGAAGTGGAGCTTGCCCAGGCGTTCATCCAGCCGTTTGCCAAAGGCTTTCGGATACCAGTAATAGAGCGCAGCGAAGAACGGGAAGATATAGCCGCCAAACATGGTGTCGTGGAAGTGGCCGACGATGAAATAAGTGTCGTGCAGGTGCAGGTCGGTCGAAACGGTGGCATGGGGCGGGCCGGTCACGCCGCCCAGCAGGAAGACCACGATTCCGCCCAAAACGAACAGCATCGGCGTCGGCAGTTCGATCTTGCCCTGCCAGAGCGTCGCCACCCACGAGAAAAACTTGACTCCGGTCGGGACGGCCACCAGCAGGGTGCTATACATGAACGGCACGCGCAGGTATTCGTTCATCCCGGAGGCGAACATGTGATGGGCCCAAACCAGGAACCCGACCAGGGCAATTGCCAGCGAGGAAAGCGCCACCCATTTATAGCCAAAGAGCGGCTTGCGGGCGAAAACCGGCAGCAGTTCCGAGAAGATTCCCAGGCCCGGCAGGACGAAAACATAGACAACCGGGTGCGAGTAGAACCAGAAAAGATGCTGGAACAGAACCGGGTTGCCGCCGCCGGCCGCATCGAAGAAGGGCATTCCCAGCAGGCGTTCAAAAATAACCAGTTGGAAGGCCAGCCCAATCATTTGAGTTGCGGTCAGCGAGATAATCGAGGTGGCAACCGCCGCCCAGACGAAAATCGGCATACGGAAAGCGGTCATGCCCTTGGCCCGCAGCCGAATGACGGTTACGACCAGGTTAAGCGCGCCGAGGATGGAGGACCAACCCGCCACCCAAACGCCCAAGTAAAACATTTGAATCCCGACCGGCGCGCGCAGCGCAAGCGGCGGATAACCCGTCCAACCGGTATCAAAACCGCCCAGAACCATGCTGGTAAGCAGTAAGACCGAGGCCGGCACAGAGACCCAGAACGAGAAAGCGTTCAGACGCGGGAAGGCCATATCTGAAGCCCCGATCAGCATTGGGACGAGGTAGTTCATCATCCCAGCGATGCCCAGCAAAATCGAGACGATCATGATCATGCCGTGCAGGCTCATCAGGGTATTGTAGAACTCCAACCCGTTCTGGTCGAAGATCCGAAATTCCTCGGTCAGAAATTGCAGGCCCGATTGGGCCAGTTCGGTGCGGAAGATCAGCGCAAACAGTCCGCCGGTTGAAAGCAAAATCAGGGCGATCACAACATACTGAATGCCAATCACTTTATGATCCAGCGACACGTTGAAATAACGCTGCCAGCGGCGGTCTTCGGCGTGATGCTCAAGGGTGGCTTCGCCTTTGGCCCACTTGAACCAATCGGTTAGCGCGCCAACCCCGGCCATGAAAGCGATTGCTCCCAGCAGGCCGCCAAAAACCCAGGCCGGTTCAGAGAAAAAGAATTTGTCAAAAGCGGGCAGGCCCATCAGGGCGCGGATGGCGGTCACAAACAAGCCGCCGGCCAGTGTCCCAACGAACTGCGCGATCAAACCGCGCACCAGCCCTAGTGAAAAGAAGTTTTTCATAAAAGGATTCTCCGCTGCAATTACTTGAGAGTCTTGATAAATTCAATCAGGTCGTAGACCTGGGAATCGCGCAGGTAGCTGAAACTGGGCATGCCATTGGCCTTGAACGTTGCGGCAATTTTGGCATTGGGCGAAGTAATGGACTCATACAGGTATTCTTCATGCACCAGCGCCACGACAGAACCATCTGCCAGCGGGCGATTTTCGCGTCCGAACAAGCCCTGCCAGCTTGGGCCGGTTCCGGGCGTACCGTTGAGCGAGTGGCAGGCTTTACAACCCAGTTCTGTGTATAAAACTTCGCCGCGCTTGGCATCGGGTGTGCCTTCTGAAGCCAGCAGTTCAGCCTGATAGAGAGCAACCTGCTCTGTTATCCAAGTATCATAAGCCTTCTGCGAAACGACGACCACCGGCGCTTCCATATAAGCATGAGATTTGCCGCAGATTTCTGCGCAGCGGACTTGATACTCACCCTCCAGGGTGGGCGTGATGCGCATTGTGGTCACACGCCCCGGAACCAGGTCTTGTTTAATCCGAAACTCCGGCACCCAAAAGGAATGGAGCACGTCTGTGCTTTCCATTTTGAGCAAAACCTGTTTGTTGACGGGCAGGTAAAGCGTAGTGGACGAAAATCCTTCAGCATATTCGAAGCGCCAGGCCCACTGGTAGCCAATCACGCGCACTTCGAGCGCGGTCGGGTCAACCGCCAGCACCTGACGCAAATTGTCCGCGCCGACAATGCCGATCCAGACCACGACGATCAACGGGATGATCGTCCAAAAAATCTCAAGACCGGTATTGCCCTCAATATGGGCGCCCTCACCAGTTTCTCCCGGTTTGCGCCGGAAAACGACCAGAGAATAGACCATAATAACGGTAATCAAAGAGAACAGGAACGCCATAATCAGGACGTGCAGGTCAAAGAGTTGATCGATCGGGGCGGCCTGGGCGCTGGCCGCGACCGGCATCAGCCCAAGCGATGTCAACCCGAGGTTGGTCAGGTAAGTGACCAGCAAAACCAGGGCTGTGATGGTTAGAAAGTGGCGCACATTCCGCATAGGTTTACACTCCTAAATTTAATAAAATGACTTACGGGGTTTCGCTGGGCCAGGGATCCCAGGTCTCGGCCTGGGCCGGGGTCAGGCGCTTACGGTCGTAAATAAGCACTTCGCCGGATTGTCCCAGAGAAACCAGCATCACTTGCATCGGGGTTTCTTCAGAAACAAAATGGCCCAAAAATTCAGTCCGATTGATGGTTTTATCGTCATAATCGACAATCACCAGATCCGGTTTGTGATACCGCAGCGCTTCAAGCGCCTCCTGCATGGTGACGGCCGTCCCGGCAATAAAGGCCTTGGTTTCCCAACGCTCAGCGTAAATCTTGCGAAGCCCTTCCCGAAAGAGAGGATTCGCAGAAACAATCAAGACACGGTGCAGGGATGGGTTGATTTCTGGCATAAGTTTAGATTAAATAGAAATAAGATACGCTATAAATTTACCAAAAGTTATCCAAAATGTCATTAACGCCGCTCTCAATAATGGGGGATTTCAAAATAAAAAGCGGGTGATTTTGAAATCACCCGCAGGAGCGCGATCCGGGCCGCCCGCCAGAAATTCTCTCAGCGCGCGCCAGGTTGCTGGCAGCTACGCGCTTTGAAATGACAAGTGGCAGAAGCGAGGTTCTTAACCGGCCTCGAATTCCTTATAACAAATTCATCTGAGAGGCGCGCGCCACCGCTTCAGCCCGATTATTGACTTCCATTTTCTCAAGGATATGCCGGATATGAGTTTTGACCGTGTTCTCAGAAATAAAAAGCGTCCCGGCAATTTGGGAGGTGGTCTGCCCATTTGCCAGGCATTTAAGCACGTCAATTTCACGCTCACTCAGCAGGCCGCGGCTGCGTTCAGTCTTTGAGCGGCGCACCGCCTGTAAAACCTTGCCCGTAATTTCTGGAGCCAGAACCGCATTGCCCGCGAAAACTTGTTGGAGTGTGCCGCGCAGGGCTTCTGGCTCTGCATTCTTTAGCAAATATCCATTGGCCCCGGCCACAATCGCATCGATCAAGTCATCGTCATTCTGCGAAATGGTCAGCATGATTACCTTCTGGGCCGGGCGCAGCTTGCGAACCGCATCCAAAGCCTGGATACCGTCCAGAACCGGCATGTTAATATCGAGCAGCAGCACATCTGGCTGGGCTTGTTCAATTTTCTCAAGCGCCTCCTGCCCATTGGCCGCTTCTGCCACCACCAAAAACTCAGGCATTTCCTCGAGCAGGCTGATCAGCCCGCGCCTGAACAAAGAGTGGTCATCCACCACCATCAGGCGAATACGTCCCGCAGCGCTCATACTTCCTCCTTTAATCCGGCAGGCAGCCGCAACGAAATCAGTGTACCCTGGCCCGGCTGGCTCGATATTTGAAAATCAGCGCCAATCATTTCAGAGCGTTCCCGCATTCCACGCAGCCCATATCTTGAGCCAGATTCGAGAGCAGCCGGGGTAAACCCTATCCCATTATCGCGCACTTCCAGCAAAATATAGCCTTCCAGTTCTCGAACGCTGATCATTACGCGGCTGGCCTGGGCATGTTTGCGGACATTGCTGAGCGATTCCTGGACGATGCGGATTAATTGAGCCTGCACGCTGGGCGGAAAGTCACCAGCCACCTCAAACGCCGACAACTCGACAGAGATTTCGGCGGACTCACGAAAGTCTGCCAGCACGTCGCCGAGCCAATTGCGCAGGCTGGAAGAGGGCACCCGGCGCAGGTTGTCAATGGCCTGGCGCGCATCCAGGTAGGCGTCTGAGAGAGTGCGGTAGTTGGATTGCAGGCTGCTGGTCAGCCGCTCCATTTCGCCCTGCGCCAGGTAGTTTTGCATTTGGGCCGATTGCAGCTTAAGGAAGGCCAGGGTTTGGGCCAGGCCGTCATGAATTTCGCGCGCCAGGCGGGTGCGCTCATCCAGCACGGCCTGGTATTCTAACTGCACCATCAGGCGCGCGTTTTGCAAGAGCAAGGCCAATTGAGCGGCAATGGTTTCGAGCAGGGCGCGCTGACGTTCGGCAAAGGTTTGGATCGTGTTTGAGCCTAGCACCAAAACTCCCGCTGGGGCGCTATCCTGCCAGCCAAGCGGAACCGCCAACAGCACCTTCCACATGCCGCGCCGGTTGATGGTCACGTTTTCGAGCGAGATGCTCTGCCCCGCAGCCTGAACACTCTTCCAGAGTCCTTCGAGGAAGCCCGGGTCGGGGGTTTCAATGGAGGCGTTTGAGTTTTGTCTAGTTTTTGCCAGCAGGAGCGGGCCTGAAGCGATTCCGTCCCGTATCCCGCCGGGGATGTAGAGCAAGGCAAAATCTGTATCCAGCGCTTTTTGCACATTTTCGAGCAGATTGTTGAAGAGCGCAGAAAGATCAGATTTTGGCCCGGTGGCAGTTTGCAGGTATCGCAAAGCCGACATTTCCTGCTCGCGCAGGCGCAGGGTTTCAATGGCCTGGGCCGCAAAATCGAGCAGGGAAATCAAGAGCGGGCTTTTTTCTTCAGCAAACTGGCCGGGCTGTCCGAAAAAGTAGTTGACCACGCCCAACCCGCGCCCGGCGATTTGGATCGGAAAGCAATGGACTTCAGAGGAAATTTCAGCTTCAGTGGGGAGCAAGGCGCAGCCGCTGCCCGCATGGCGGGTTTCGCAATTTTTGCAAACCTGGCGCGCAGCCGGGGAAGCAAGCCGCTTCGTCCAGTTTGCGAGCGCGGATTCGGGGACGTTGCCAAACAGGACAGTCGGCAACGATTGACCGAATTCGTCATACGGCAAAAAAGATGCGCTGCTGGCGCCCAGTAATTTGGCTCCGGTTTCAAGGGTGGCTTCGAGCACTTCGCGCTCAGAAATTGCGCCGAGAATGGTTCGTTGGAAAGCCAAAATCGGTTGCAGCTGGTGCGGGTCTGCCGTTTCATGGCGCAGCGCAGAACGGCGCAGAGAGAGCCGGAGCCAGAACTCCAGAACTGCGGTCAGCAAGGCGGCGGTAGTGAAAGCGATTGCCACTAAAAAAAGCGGATGCCAGGGTAATGCAGCGATCAAGTAAATACTGAATACCAACGACAACGCAGCAAAAGTAGCATAACGCGCCCGCAGCAGTTCTGAATCCATCTGTTTATTCTCGAACGGCGGCCAAAACTTCGAGGCTGTGCTCGGCAGGCTTGACGTTTTCAAAGACTTTTTTGATTATTCCGTCGGGGCCAATCACAAAGGTGGTGCGGGCAACGCCCATATATTCACGGCCCATAAACTTCTTCTGGCCCCACACGCCAAATTGCTCGCAGACTTCGTGTTCTTCGTCGGCCAGGAGCGAGAAAGGCAGGTTGAATTTCTCTTTAAATTTGGTATGCGATTTGGGCGAATCGGGGCTGATGCCCAGAATCGTGACCCCGGCCTGTTCGTAGGCCGAGTAATCATCGCGGAAGTTGCAGGCTTCGGTGGTGCAGCCGGGGGTATCATCTTTCGGATAGAAATACAAGACGATGGTTTGTCCCTGAAAATCAGATAAATTACGAATTTTGCCGGTCTCATCGGGCAGGCTAAACTGCGGAGCGGGTGTACCCTGTTGAATGGTCATGGATTTGTTCCTCCTGGTGAGATTATACCCGACAGGCTTTTTCTAATTTGGAGTGTAAAGGTGGTTTTAATGAAACTCAAATATTTACTTAAACCAACAAGGCCGGAATTTTCTTCCGGCCTTGCGCAAGTCGAGGTGGTTTATAAATCCACGGCCAGGCAGGTCAGCGTTTCTTCAATTCCGGCAATCGGTTGAATCTCATTGGCAAGCATTTTACCGAGGTGGTCGAGGCTGTCGGCATGGACGATGGCAACCGCATCATACGGGCCGAAGGTCATGTTGACATCTTTGACTTGGGGGATTTTGCCGAGGTGACGAACCACATCTGCAATTTCACCGGCGCGAATGTTAAATAGGATAAATGCCTTCATGTCCCTGCTCCTCTGCGTAGAACGATGAACTTATTATAGGAAAGTTAAGAGCAAATAGATACAGGCAATCATCACATCTTTTATAGTACTTGAGTTTAGAGATGGCTAAAACAGCGCATTACTGCGCTGATGTGATTAGAACCTTGAAAATTGAGAAGCAGTAACAAATTTAGCAAGTTTTTGGCTGTTTTTGCGCCTTTTTGCTTTTGAAAA
>JAVEWN010000101.1:0-11738 GCA_034004515.1 Anaerolineales bacterium
GCATCCCGCACCACGACAAAGGGCGTGATATCACCTCGCGCTTTGAAGGGCGGGATAGCATCCCGCACCACGACAAAGGGCTGGACAATACCCCGCGTTTTGAAGGGCGGGATAGCATCCCGCACCACGACAAAGGGCAGGACAACACCTCGCGCTCTGAAGGGCGGGATAGCATCCCGCACCACGATACATGGCAGGATAGCATCCCGCACCACGACACATGGCGGGGTAGCATCCCGCCGTATGCGGGGGCGACATCGATTTTCATTTTGCCGGGCTACTCGTATCGCGTGGTGGATGCGATCATCACCAACTTTCACCTGCCAAAATCGACCCTGATTATGATGATTAGCGCCTTTGCCGGGCGCGAGACCGTCCTGAATGCCTACGAAACCGCCAAGCGCGAAGGCTATCGCTTCTTTTCGTTCGGCGATGCAATGCTGATTGTGTAGAGTGTTGTCTATGGGCAGGGTTCAGGAAAAACCCGCCGCTCTCGGATTAACGAAACCTGAGGAGATTTTATGCCATCCCAATCTTTTGTTCTCGGCGTCAACTATTGGCCGCGCCGCAAAGCCATGTACTGGTGGTCACAATTTGAAGCCGCTGAAGTGGACGCTGATTTTGGCCTGCTGCAAGAGCTGGGCCTGAACGTCGCCCGCATTTTTTTGTTGTGGGACGACTTCCAGCCAACCCCGGAGAGCGTCGACAAAAACGCCCTGTCGCACCTGCTGACCGTCGCCGACCTGGCCGCGAAACACAAGATCGGCCTGGACGTGACCTTCTTCACCGGCCACATGAGCGGCCCAAATTGGGCCCCACGCTGGCTCGCGCAGGAGCGCGAGGGGTTTGCCTCGCCTTATTTTGGCTGGGTGCGGCAGCTTATCAGCCAGGGCAAAATCGTTCCAAACGGCAATTATCGCAACATGTTTACGGATCCGGTGGCCCTCAGCGCAGAACGGATATTACTCAAGACCGTTGTGGGAGAACTGAAAGACCACCCGGCAATTTATTTATGGAATTTGGGCAACGAACCCGATCTGTTTGCCTGGCCGGACGATGCCCGCCAGGGACGGGCCTGGGTGCGCGAGATGCGCGACCTGATTCGAACAATCGACCCCAAGACCCCGGTCACGATTGGCTTGCATGGCGGCGACATTGAAGAAGATACCGGCTTGCGCGTCCACGACCTTTTTGCTGAAAGCGACGTGGCCGTCATGCACGCCTACCCGATGTATACCGAGTGGGCGCGCGGCCCACTCGACCCCGACCACGTCCCGTTTATGACGGCTCTCACCGCCCACCTGGCGGGCAAACCGGCCCTGATGGAGGAGTTCGGCGGCTGCACCAACCTGAAGGGTCAGCCCTCCGCAACCTGGGCCTGGAACTCCTACGGCACGGATCGCACTCAATTCATGGCATCCGAAGAAGACTTTGCAGCGTACATTCGCCAGGTGTTGCCCAATCTACAGGAGGTCGGCGCAACCGGGGCCATCCTGTGGTGCTTCGCCGATTACGCAGAAGAGCTGTGGGACATGCCACCCTGCGGCGAATCGCGCCACGAACGCCATTTCGGCCTGATTCGGCCGGATGGCAGCCTCAAGCCCCACGCTGAAACGCTAAAACAATTCGCGGCCCGCCAGCCGCAAGTTAAACCCATCCCCGACTACGCCAAATTCCCCGGCCTGAACGGCGACGATTTCTACGAACAGAAGCTGTACGAAAACATGGGCGCGCTCTACCAGGCCTATCTCAAGAGAAAAGGATAATCACGAAGGTCAAAAACCTGCTGCTCTGGCTTTCGACCTTCAGCTTGGATCGTATGGATACGCTTCAAACCCTCAATCAAGAAATCATAGCCTGCCGGCGGTGTCCGCGCCTGGTCGCGTGGCGCGAACAGGTTGCCCGCGAGAAACGCAAAGCCTATCATGACCAGGAATACTGGGGAAAACCCGTCCCCGGCTTTGGCGACCCGGCAGCGCGCGTTTTTGTGGTTGGCCTGGCCCCCGGCGCGCACGGATCAAACCGCACGGGCCGCCAGTTTACAGGCGACGGATCGGGCAATTTCCTTTACCCGGCCCTCTACCGCGCCGGATTCGCCAACCAACCCGATTCCCGCTCCCGTGACGATGGGCTACAACTGACCGATTTATACATCGCCGCTGCCGCGCGCTGCGCCCCGCCTGCCAACAAACCCAGCCTCGAAGAACTCGCCAACTGTCAGCCTTATCTCGAACGCGAATTGCAACTCATCCAGCCCAAAGTGATCGTCGCGCTGGGTCGGATAGCATTTGAGAGAGTCCTGCGGATATTTTCAATCCGCAACGCTGGCTGGAAGTTTGGGCACGGCGCAACCTTCAGCATCCAACCGGGAAGCCTCAACCCGCAGCCGGTTGACCTGCTTTGCTCGTATCATCCCAGCCGCCAAAATACCCAAACTGGGACACTGACCGTTGAAATGTTCGACTCAATCTGGGCCGCCACCCAGAATTTATTGGAGAGCTAGGACACCGCGTCCAAAATCTCCAGATTTTGGACAAACTCATGAAATATCTAAAACGCTTCCTGCTCATCACCCTGCTGACCGTGATTCTGATCAGCGCCGGGTTCGTCGCCTGGGCCTCGCGGGCCGCTCAACCCGGCCAGGCCGCCCTCGACGCGCTGGTTTCAGATGAAACCGTCCGCGTTACCCAAACCACCGCCTACATCAGCTTTCAACCTGCCAGCCAGCAACCCACCACCGGCCTGATCTTCTACCCCGGCGCGCGGGTGGACTATCGCGCCTACGCCCCGGCCCTGCGCCAAATCGCCGCGCAAGGCTATCTGGTGGCGCTGGTGCCGGTACGGCTGAACCTGGCCTTTTTCGACATCGAAGCCGGCGCGCCGGCCCTGGCCGCTTTTCCACAAATCACGACCTGGGCCGCCGGCGGGCATTCGCTGGGCGGCACGGCGGCCAGCCTGTTTGCCCAAAACCATCCCGAAATCAGTGCAATCGTCTTCTGGGCCTCCTATCCGCCAGATGACAGCCTGAAAGAGTCTGGCATACAAGCCCTGTCGATCTACGCCAGCCTGGACGGCCTGGCTTCAGAAGCCGATATCGACGCCTCCCGGGCCAACCTGCCCGGCGATGCCGTTTTCACCCCGATCACAGGCGGCAACCATGCCCAATTTGGCGATTATGGCGAACAAGCGGGCGACAACCCGGCCAGCATCAGCGCAACAGACCAATGGCAGCAAATCATCCGCGCCACAGCCGATTTCCTGAAATCACTGCGGCCATAAATTTCTCTCAAAGCAAGTAAAGGAACAAGCATGAAAAAATGGCAAAAGATTCTGGTTGGCGTCCTGATCGTTTTCCTGCTCGCGCTAGGCATTGGCCCTTTTCTGGTGCCCGTCCCGCCTTTGGAGGGGACAGTTTCAGCGCGTGAACTGGCCGACCCCGACAGCCAATTCGTCGAAGTTAACGGACTGAGCGTCCACTACAAAGAGATGGGCGCAGGCCAGCCGGTCTTCCTGCTGCTGCACGGATTTGGCGCTTCGGCCTTCTCTTGGCGCGAGGTGATGCAGCCATTTTCGGAGCTGGGACGTGTCATCGCCTACGACCGGCCCGCCTTTGGCCTGACCAGCCGCCCAATGCCCGGCGAGTGGAGCGGCGAAAACCCGTATGGCTCTCAAGCGCAAGCGGAACTGGTGATCGGCCTGATGGACGCGCTCGACATTGAAAAGGCCTGGCTGGTGGGAAACTCTGCCGGCGGCACGGTTTCAGTGTATACTGCTCTTCGCCACCCTGAACGCGTCGCCGGGCTGATTTTGGTCGATGCCGCCATTTATAATGGGGGCGGGTCACCCGCCTGGGCGCGTCCGCTGCTGGCAACACCGCAAATGGGTCATCTTGGGCCGCTCCTCGCCCGTCAGCTTGCCAGCAGTGGCGATGATTTCATTCGGAGCGCCTTCCACGACCCGGCCCTGGTTACGCCTGAGATTTTGGAAGGCTATCGCAAACCGCTCAACGTCCATAATTGGGATCGCGCCCTGTGGGAATTGACCGCCGCCAGCCGCCCGCTCGGTCTCGCCGAAAGGTTGGATGAACTCAATTTGGCGGTACTCGTGCTGACGGGTGACGACGACCGAATTGTCCCGACCGAAGAGTCGATCCGCCTGGCTGACGAAATCCCAAATGCGGCCCTGGCAATCATCCCGAACGCCGGGCATCTGCCGCACGAGGAAAAACCGGCCGAATTTATGGAAGCCGTCCGCAACTTCCTGAACCGATAAAGACTACCCCGCCGGGAAACCGGAGAATTGGAGACGATCCTGAAACCCACCACGCTTGCCCCTGATTTTGAACTGCCTGATTTCGAAGGTAAATCTGTTAAGCTCGCTGAGTACAAAGGCCAGAAAAACGTCGTTTTGGTCTTTTTACGCGGATTTATGTGACCCTACTGCCGCGCCCATCTCGATCATTTACGAGATGACTATGCGGCCTTCACCGCGCGTGACGCGGAAATCCTGTGCATCGGGCCGGATGGCCCGCGCGCCTACCAGCGTTACTGGGCTGAGAACAAGCTGCCCTACATCGGCTTGCCCGACCCGAAACACAAAGTCGCCGACCTGTACGGACAGGAATCGAGCATCTTCAAGCTCGGACGCATTCCCGCCCTGCTGCTGATCGATAAAAATGGGCAGATTCGCTACCAACACTACAGCAGTTCGATGAAAGACATCCCCGAAAACAGCCTGATTTTGGCGATGCTCGATAAAATTAACACAGAAAAATGACTCTCGGCCCCATTGCCCTACTCGGCTCTGGCGAAACCTCCCTGGCTGGCGGACGCATCTTTGAAAGCCTCGCCAGCCAGCTTGACGGGCCGCTGCGGATCGCCATTCTTGAAACCCCAGCCGGGTTTGAACTCAACACCCGCCAGGTTGCCGGGCGGGTTGCAGGCTATCTCAAAACCCGGCTGGGCAACTACAAACCCCAAATTGACATCATCGCTGCCCGCAAAAAGGGCAGCGACTACAGCCCCGACGACCCGCAAATCCTGGCCCCGCTCCTGCGCGCCAACCTGATTTTTATGGGGCCGGGTTCACCGACCTACGCCATTCGCCAGCTGCAAGACAGCCTGGCCTGGGAACTGATTCGGGCCCGCCAGCGCCTGGGCGCGGCCCTGGCCTTCGCCTCGGCGGCCACCATCGCGGTTGGAGCCTGGAGCATCCCGGTCTACGAAATCTACAAGGTTGGGCAAGATGTGCAAGCCGTGCCCGGCCTCGACCTGTTCCGCCCTTTCGGCCTGCCACTTTCCTGCGTTCCGCACTGGAACAACACCGACGGCGGCAACGATGTCGATACCTCGCGCTGCTTCCTGGGCATGGATCGCTTTCGCGAGTGGTGCAGCCAGCTCCCGCCCGAAAACACCACCCTCGGCCTCGACGAGCATACCGGCCTCATTTTCGACTTCCAAAAACAGGAATGCAGCGTCAGCGGAGTCAGTTCGGTCAGCTTGCTGCGGGCCTGTAACCCCAAAATCTACCCCTCGGGCGCAACTTTTTCTTTTGAAGAATTGGGATTGGGCGCTGCGCCCCGCGCCGACATCCGCCCGCAGGCCTGGGCGATGGCGAACGACCCGGCCCTGCTCGCAGAAGCGCTCGCAGAAGCGCTCGCAGAAGCGCCCGCCGAGCAGACCCCCAGCCCGCAGCTGATTGCGCTGGCTGAAGAGCGCGAAGCCGCCCGCCAAGCCAAAGACTGGCTGCGGGCGGATGACCTGCGTCAACAAATCCAGGCCGCCGGCTGGCTCGTCACCGACACGCCCCAAGGCCCGCGCCTCTCGAGGCAATAGATACTTCGAGAAGCACTCAGGGAACCAGAGTCCGTTGTCCAGTTTTATGGTAAATTAACAGTATGCCTAAAACTCTTTACCTGATTGATGGACACGCCCTGGCCTACCGCACCTATTTTGCGCTAACCGGCTATTCGGCCAGCAGCTCACGCTGGCAAACTTCCAAAGGGGAGCCAACCGCCGGAATTTACGGTTTTGCAACCGTTTTGCTGCGCCTGCTCGAACAAGAAAAACCTGATTATCTTGCCGTCGCCTTTGATGTGGGCAAAACCTTCCGCGACGAGATCTTCCCCGAATACAAAGGAACCCGCGCCAAAATGCCCGACGACCTGCGCCCGCAAATCGAGCGCATTCGTCAGATGGTCGATTCCTTCAACATCCCGCGGCTTGAGATGGAAGGCTTTGAAGCCGACGACGTGCTCGGAACGATTGCCAAAAAAGTGGCGGCGCAAGGGATCGGCGTCAAAATCATCACCGGCGACCGCGATCTGCTGCAACTGGTCGGCGACCACATCATCGTCAGCCTGCCGCAGAAGGGCAAAATAGGCGAATCGGAAGATTTCATCACCGAAGCGCAGGTCAAAAACTATTTTGGCGTCCCGCCGCGGCTGGTGGTCGATTACAAAGCCCTGCTTGGCGATTCGTCTGACAATATCCCCGGCGTCAAAGGCATTGGCGAAAAAACCGCCCAGTCGCTCTACGAAACCTTTCAATCTCTCGACGAGATCTACGAACACCTCGATCAGGTTCCGCCCAAGGTGCGCAGCAAACTCGAAGCCAGCCGCGAAATGGCCTACCTGAGCCGCGAGCTGGCTACCATTCGGACCGATCTCGATATTGAGCTGGATTTGGAACAGGCCCGGCCTGCAAACTTTGACCCCGCCCAAGTGGAGCAACTCTTTCGCGAGTTGGAATTCCGCTCACTCGTCCCCAGAATAGCCGGGCTAACCGCTAAAACGGCGGCGTCCACTCCCAAACCGGCCTCCATCAAACCCGGCCCGGACGGGCAGATGTCATTTTTCGAGACACCGCCCGCCTATCAATCCGCGCCGCCCCCCGCAACGGATACCGAAACCATCCTGGTCGATAGCGCTGAGAAATTGTCGGCGCTGGTGGCGCAGCTTGAAAAGGCGCACGAAATTGCCTTCGACACCGAAACGACCTCAACCGAGGAGATGCGCGCAGAAATTGTCGGCATTTCGCTGGCTGTCGAAACGGGAAGCGCATATTACATCCCGGTCGGTCATCACGAGGGCCAGAACTTAAGCCTCGAGACGGTACTGGCCGCCCTTAAGAATCCGCTTACAAATCCGAACATCCCCAAAATTGGACATAATATTAAATATGATGCGCTGGTGCTGGCGCGTTTCGGGCTGACGGTTGGGCCGCTTTCGTTTGATACGATGCTGGCCGAATGGCTGATAGACCCCGGCTCGCGCAACCTGGGCCTGAAAAACCTTTCACTGGCGCGGCTGGGGATCGAGATGACCCACATCGAAGCTCTGATTGGCAAGGGCAAAAATCAGCTCTCGATGGCCGATGTGCCGGTTGAGAATGCCGCGCCCTACGCCGCGGCCGATGCCGATATGACCCTGCGCCTGAAAATTTTGCTAGAAACAGAGCTGAAGCAGGCCCGCCTGATGGAAATGTTCGAGCAGGTCGAAATGCCGCTTGTGCCGGTGCTGGCTCAAATGGAAATGAATGGGGTCCGGCTCGATCTGGATTTCTTTCACGCTTTCTCTAAGGAATTGACCGGGCGGATCACAGAGATCGAAAAGCGGATTTACGAATCGGTTGGGACGGTCTTCAACATCAACTCGACCCAGCAGTTGTCGAAAATTTTGTTTGAAAGGCTGCGTCTGACGCCTCCTGGCAACTTCCGCAAGACCGCCAGCGGACATTATTCGACTTCGGCAGACGTGCTCGAAGAACTGCGCGGCCAGCATGAGGTGGTTGACCTGGTGCTCGAACAGCGCGAGTTGAGCAAACTTAAATCAACCTATGTCGATTCTCTGCCGGAGGCGGTTGATCCGGTTACGGGGCGGGTGCACACCTCCTTCAACCAGGCGGGCGCAATTACCGGGCGGCTCTCGTCGTCGAACCCAAATTTGCAAAATATTCCGACCCGCACCGATCTGGGCCGGCGCGTGCGCAATGGTTTTATCGCTGAAGAGGGGAATTTATTGCTCTCTGTCGATTATTCGCAAATTGAACTGCGAATCGTGGCCCACATCTCTGGCGATGAAACCATGCTGGAAGCCTTCCGCCACGGACAAGACATTCACGCCGCGACGGCTGCCGCGATTTACAGCATTCCGCTAGAGCAGGTCGAGAAAGCCCAGCGCCGCCACGCCAAAGCGATTAATTTTGGCCTGATCTATGGCATGTCGGCCTTTGGGCTGACGCGCTCAAGCGGCCTGACCCTGGCTGAATCAGAAAATTTTGTCAAAGCTTATTTTGTGCAATTCCCCGGCGTCAAAAAGTATCTCGATGGAATGCGCAAGCTGGCAACCGAACAGGGTTTTGTCGAAACGCTGCTCGGTCGACGGCGCTACTTCCCTTTGTTGCAATCGCAAATTAACCACAATGTCCGCCAGCGCGAAGAGCGCGAAGCGATCAACGCGCCCATCCAGGGCACAGCGGCAGATATTATGAAAATAGCGATGATACAAGTAAGCAAAGCCCTGCCTGAGGCCGGGCTGAAAGGCCAAATGCTGCTGCAAGTTCACGATGAGATTGTGATAGAATGCCCCAAGCAGGAGCTGCAAGAAACGGCAAAACTTGTCCAGAAGGTGATGGGTGAGGCTTATCCCCTGAGTATTCCGCTCTCCACTGAAGCCCGTTCGGGCGCGACCTGGGGCGAAATGAAAGTAATGGATTGAGGGTAGAAGATTATGGCTGGTTCTGAAGATATTTTCCAACGCGCCATGAATGAAGGCCACTCCGCCGCCTGGGATCAGGCCTGGGAGCAGGCGGTGATTGCCTATAAAAAAGCGTTGGCGCAAAGCCCCGATAACCCCAAAGCGTTGAATAGCCTGGGGCTGGCCCTCTTTCAGCAACAAAAATTCGACGAGGCCCTCAAGGTTTATACCCGCGCGGCCCAGATCAGCCCGACAGACCCCACTCCGTTTGAGAAGATCGCCTTTATTCAAGAAAGACAAGGCAAGC
The DNA here is from genome assembly GCA_034004515.1 of Anaerolineales bacterium. Classification (GTDB taxonomy): domain Bacteria; phylum Chloroflexota; class Anaerolineae; order Anaerolineales; family Villigracilaceae; genus UBA8950. Next base: position 9,003 of record JAVEWN010000101.1, read on the forward strand.
TGCAGGAGGCCATCCAGGCTTCTTACCAGGCCGCCGAACTCTTTTTAAAGAACCGCGAGGTTGAAAAAGCGATTGAAAACTGGCTGCGGGTAGTACAGCTTAACCCGGAACACATCCAGGCGCGCTCACGCCTGGCTTTTGTGCATGAAAAAACCGGTCAGATTCATCAGGCCGCCACGGAATATATTGCAGTTGCCAGCCTGCTCCAAAACGCGGGCAATCTCGAAAAATCGACCGAGATTCTAAAACACGCCCAAACGCTTGAAACTGGCAATAGCGACATCGCGCGCGCGCTGGGCATGGTCACAGCGGGCAAGCTGCTGCCGAAGCCGACCCGTCCCAAAGGCGGAACGGGGCCTTTGCGCATGGCCCAGGTTAAGCAGCTGGAAGCGCCGCGCGAGGAAATAAAGGACAGCCCCGACCCCATTAGCGAAGCGCGTAAAAAAGCGCTTAACGTCCTGGCGGACGCCCTCTTTCAACTAACCGATGAAAGCAGCGAGGCCCAGGCCCGGCGCGGGCTGCAATCGATTATGAAAGGCACCGGGCAATTATCGGTCCAATCTGAGCAAACCCGGATCCTGCTGCACCTGAGCCAGGCGATCGATGCGCAGACCAAAGGCCAGGATAGCATGGCCGCCGACGAGCTGGAAAAAGCGATTGAGAGCGGATTCAACCACCCCTCGATTTACTTTGACCTGGGCTATTTGCGGGCAGCCGAGGGCCGCGCCGAGAGCGCTTTGCGCAACCTGCAACAATCCAATAAACACGCAGATTACGAACTGGCCTCCTACCTGCTGAGCGCTCAAATTTTACTGGGTCTTAATCGATTGTCAGAAGCCGCAACCGCCAACCTGGAAGCCTTAAAAATTGCAGATGAATCTGTGGTTACGCCTGATGAAGCAGATATGATCCGGCAGTTATATGAACCGCTGATCGAATCGATTAAGCAAAGTACAGACGATGGCGCGCTCCAAAAATTGTGCGCAAATGTCCAGGAAATGTTATCGCGTCTCAACTGGCGGGCACACTTGCGTAAATTGCGCTCTGAAATGCCCCAAACCGAGACAGACGCCATCCTGCCCTTGGCAGAAATTTTGATCCAGGCTCAATCGAGCCATGTGATCGAGGCTATGAATCACATCAACCAATTGGCGCGCAAGAATCAGCTGCGCAGCGCCATGGACGAAGCCTTCCAATCGCTGCTCTATGCCCCAACCTACCTGCCCCTCCACATCTTAATCGGCGAATTGCTCGTGCGGGAGGGCCAAACCGAAGATGCAATTACTAAATTTACGGTCATTGCCAATTCCTACAGCGTGCGCGGTGAAGCCGCCCAGGCCACCAAAGTCCTGCGCAAAATCATCCAACTGGCCCCGATGGACCTCTCGGCCCGCACCCGCCTGATCGACCAACTCGTGGCGCGTGGGCAGCAAGACGAAGCCATTTCAGAATATATGGATATGGCAGACATCTACTACCGCCTGGCCGAGTTGGAAAGGGCTCGCAAGACCTACACAACCGCCCTGCGGCTGGCGCAGCAGCCCAACGCCAACCGTCAGTGGAGCATCCAAATTCTGCGGCGCATGGCGGATATTGACATGCAACGACTGGAGTGGAAACAGGCCCTGCGCATTCTTGAGCAGCTGCGCACCCTGCGCCCCGATGATGAAGCGGCCCGCACCAACATCATTGAACTAAATCTGCGGATGGCCCAGCCCGCCCAGGCCCAGAGTGAATTGGCCTCCTACATGGAATACCTGGAAAGCAACGATAAAATCAACCTGGCGATCCCCTTCATTGAAAAACTGGCGGTCGAAAATGACCATCTGATTTTGCAGCGGGAGTTGGCTGCCCAACATCACAAGGCCGGGCGCACACCTCAGGCAATCAGCATGCTCGATACCCTGGGCGACCAACTGATGGAAAAAGGCGACAAGCAAGGCGCGCGCGAGGTCGTGGCCCAGATTCTGGCGATGAATCCGCCCAATGGTGAAGATTATCGCAGCTTGCTGGCCCAACTTTAAAAATGACCAGCCCGCTCTCCTTCCCGGCCTCTGACTTTGATTCGTGGGCCGCAACTTACGACGAATCCGTCCAAGCCGAATCCAGCTTCCCGTTCGATGGTTACACCCAGGTCTTGCAGCACATCCTCAGCCTGTCCACGGTTTCCAGCGGACAGGCTGTTCTGGATTTGGGAACCGGAACCGCCAACCTGGCCTTGCAATTTGCCGAACGGGGCTGCCGCCTGACCTGCACCGATTTCTCTCAAGCGATGCTGGCCGTGGCCCGCCAAAAATTACCCCAGGCCGATTTCATCCTGCACGCAAAGAAAATCCATACCTACCTTGAGAATGTCGACTTAAACAAATGTTCTATCCACCTCGTCCTGAGCGGAGGCCCGCACGATTCTGCGGGCCGCAGTCGAAGGACATTTTCCTGGAAATAGCCCTTCGACTACGCTCAGGGCGAAAAATCTTAAGGTAACATTGTCAAATTACGCAGACCTCGCTCGCTCAGAAAACAGGGCTTGGTTCTGCGGCCCTTTGACAACGAAAAGGAAATTATTATGCAAAAAATAATTCGGATCGGGATTTTATGCTCGCTGCTGCTGGCCGCCGGGCTGACGGGCGTTTCATTGGCCGGCTGCACAGGCGAGTCGCAGGCCGGCAACCAGAATCCGCAGCAGCCCAATATTATCCTCATCATGACCGACGATCAGCCAATGCACACGATGGA
>JAVEWN010000102.1:0-11475 GCA_034004515.1 Anaerolineales bacterium
TCGCCCTCGAACACGCCCGCCTCTTTCAAAACCTGCGCCACACCCTTGATGAAACCCTCGAAATGAAAAGCCTGATGGACGACATCTTCTCCTCCGTCGCCACAGGCATCATCACGACCGCTGTCGAGCAAAAAATAACCCTCTTCAACAGCGCCGCAGAAAGAATTCTGGGCGTGTCGCTCAAAAAAGTCATCGGAAAACATCTCGATCTGGCCCTGCCCAGCCTGCCTCTTGAAAAAATCACGGCAAATGTCTTGCAAAACGGAAAGACCTCCCACGGACAAGAACTCAATCCCAACCTTGCCACGCGCGGCGAAGTCTTCCTGCGCGTCTCAGCCTCACCCCTCAAAGACGCCCATCATGCCACCAAAGGCACCACAATCGTCTTTGAAGACCTGACCGAGAACCACAAGCTCGAACAAGAACGCGCCATCATTCATCAAACCTTCGGACGCGTCGTCGCTCCGCGGGTGCGCGACCGCCTGCTCTCCAACCCCGCCGGCCTCGATCTGGATGGGGCCCGCACGCTCGTCACGGTCCTCTTCGCAGACCTGGCCGGATTCACATCCTTAAGCGAAAGCAATATCCCTGAAGATGTCTTTGCGGTCCTCAATACCTACCTCGATACTGCCGCCCAGGCCATTCTCGAACAGGAAGGCACCCTCGACAAATTCATGGGCGACGCCGTCATGGCAATGTGGAACAGCCCCGACCCCCAAACCGACCACGCCATGCGCGCCTGCCGGGCCGCCCTGCAACTGGTGGAGCGCACCCAGGAAATCCACAAACGTTACGAAAACCCGGCCTTCCACCGCACGTTCCGGGTCGGCATCACGACCGGCTATGCCATGGTTGGCAACGTTGGCACCAGCGAGTTGTTCAACTACACCGTCATTGGCGATACAGTCAACCTGGCCCAGCGTCTGCAAGCCAGCGCCCAGCCGGGGCAAATCTTTATCCAAAAAGACACCTATGAAATCGTTAAAGAGCGCGTCAGAGCCAGCAAAATCGACCCCCTCACCGTCAAAGGCCGCAGCCATGCCGTTGAAACTTACCTGCTCAAAGGCCTCGCATGAAGCAACCTTATCATCTTCAAATTACCCGCGCAGCCCTGCAAAATCTATTTGCCCCGGCCGCGCTCCAGGAAATTATCAACGCCAACCTAAAACAAGACGCGCTCAAATACCAGATCGGCCACGACCACTTTCACTTTGACAACAATTCCTTCGCGGCCAGCCATGCCTATCTCGCGGCCTGCCGCAAGAACGCCCTCAACGCCATCCGCCGCCAGCAGCCTGCGCTTGCGCGGGCGGAATTTGGGCGGCTGACGCACACTGTCCAGGATTTCTACGCCCACACCAACTACACCAGCCTTTGGCGTGAACTTCATCCCCAGGCCGCCCCGGATCAAATCGACCCTGTGCTTGACTCGTGCTTAAAGAACCCGCGCCTGCACTCTGGGCGTTTATACTACCCGTTAGAAATTCTGTACTTTGTACCTTTTCTTTCCCGCCGGGTTTTGCCGCACCTGCCCCCTGATTCGCACGCCCACATGAACAAAGATGACCCCTCCCGCCCCGATTTTGAATATGCCCGCTGGGCCGCCACCTACCGCACCCAACTCGAATGGCTGTCACTGGCGGAGAGCCTGTCCCCCGCAGAACAAGTGACCTTTCTCGGCCAGGCAAACAGCGCCGAGAAGGCAATCTGATCAATTACTTTTCAGCGGCCCCGGCTGGGGCCTTTTTTATAGCGCTGATAAGGAATCATCATCCCCAGCCCGGCAGCGATCATGGCTTGCCCCGCCTGAAAGCCAACCGCCTGCCAGGGCCCAAAAAACGGGACGCCCGGCAGGGGCTGGGTTCCCATCCCAAAAATATCAGCCATCCCTGCAAACACAGCAACCACGTAGCCTGTGCCAATCAGACGCGCGCCAATATCCGCCAAAATGCTGCGTTCTTTATTTTTCCACAGGCTTGCCAGCCCGATATAACCGCCAAAACAGAGCAGGCCCAATCCCAACGTAAAAACAGTAATTTGAACAAAACCGATCACAGGGCTGCGGTCAAGACCCAGCCACTCTGGTTTTGAGCCGATCAGAAATACCAAAAAACCAATCGCGCTCAGGAGCGCGCCAAGTTTTGCCCGTTCAGCGTGGCGGCTGATTGCCGGGGGCGCATCAAGAGGTTTCTCATTGCTCATGTCGGTAAACTCTTCTCCAAATAATTTTGCCAGTTTCCCCCCATGATAGCATGAATGTCAGCCTCCGTATAACCGCGCCCGCCTAATAAGGGAATCAGTTTTCCCAGGTCGGCAATGCTATCCAGCCCAGCCGGGACGTGTTGCAAGCCAAAGCCGCCATCAAAGTCCGTCCCAAGCCCCACGTGGCGGGCATCGCCCGCGCGCTGGCAAACATAATCAATATGGGCAGCCAGGCTCTCAAGCGGAAGGCGAACCTCGCCGTTTTGCCAGTTGCGATCCAGAAAACGGTTAAAAGGCACAATCCCCAGCACGCCGTTGCGATCAATTAATCGGTCGATGATTTCATCAGATAGAAAGCGATTCGAGGAAGCGTCGCCAAAAACTTTTGACGGGTTGGCGTGGCTGGAAAGCAGCGGGCCGGCATAGCAGTCAAGGGCTTCCAGGGCCGATTCCCAGGCCAGATGGCTGATATCGAGGCTAAAGCCCCGTTCGGCCATTCCGGCCAGCAGGGCGCGGCCTGCGTCGGTCAGGGGGCCGGGTTCACCGCTTCCGCCGCAATAGCGGTTGGATTTCCAGGCCGGGCCAATGATTCGGACGCCCATCTCCCACCACTCGTCCAATTCGTCCACGCTGCGGATGCCCTCCGCCCCCTCCATCAGAATCAGCAAGCCGGTTGGGGCGGGGCGTTCAGCTTCGTTCCAGTTTTTGAGAACGGTGTCCAGGTCCCGGATGGAGCGCAACGCCGTAAATTTATCCGGGTGCTGGTCAAAAAGCCGCTCATAAAGGTTAATCTGATTTTTATAAAGCCGGTGGGCTTGTTCTGCGTCCCGATAAACCTGGCTGTCCCAATCGCCTTCGCTGGCCCGCAGCGGGGCCGCAAACAAGGTTGCAAAAATGACCGCCACCCGCCCGGCCTGGAACTCAGGCCAGCCAAGCAGGCTGTCGCCAATTTTGCGAACGATCAGGGAGTCTTTTTCGCGTTCGCGAGCCTCCTGAACTGAAAGGCTGTAATCACGCCCGCAAGTGAGCATGTTCCAGGCCAGGTCTTGGTGGGCATCGATCAGGATTGGTTTCATGGTTATAAAAAGAGCGCACCGGTGGGTGCGCTCTTGCTTTGTGACTCCGGTTTAGGCTTCGGCCTGGTCTTGTGTGGGCTGGTCGGCCTGGTCTTGTATGGGCTGGTCGGCCTGGTCTTGTGCAGGCTGGTCGGCCTGGTCTTGTGTGGGCTGGTCGGCCTGGTCTTCTACAGGCTGGTCGGCCCGGTCTTGTGTGGGCTGGTCGGCCTGGTCTTCTGGGGTTTGATCGACCTGATTCTCTTCCAGGCTGTCGATTAGATCGTCATCAAGCTCAGCGGTCAGAGATTTCATATCCAGGTCGGTATAGGCGGCTGAATCGACCTTGCGCAGGCTCAAGCCAATCCGGCGCTGATCCGAGTCGATCCGAATGACACGCAGGGTCAGGCTGTCACCTTCTTTAACGGCTTCTTTCGGGTGATTGATCCGATTTTCAGAAAGTTCTGAAATGTGGACCAAGCCCTCGATGTCGCCTTCGAGGCGGGCAAAGGCCCCAAATTTGGTCAGGCGGGTAATGACACCCTCGGTCAATTGACCAACCTTGAAAGCGCCCACTTTGTCTTGCCAGGGGTCTTCCTGCAAGGCTTTGATCGAAAGGCCGATCCGTTTTTTCTCGCGGTCGATCCCAATGATCTTTACCTGAACTTCATCACCGACATTCAGCACTTCACTCGGGTGCTGGACACGTTCCCAGGAAACTTCTGAAAGGTGAACCAGGCCATCGGCACCGTTAATGTTGACAAACGCGCCAAAATCGGCCACGCTGGTAACCCGTCCGGTGTAGACCTTGCCTTCTTCCAACTCATCGATCACCCGTTCTTTGATCGACTGGCGGGTTTCAGGGTTGGCAGAGCGTTCTGAAAGGATCAAACGGCGGCGGGCGCGATCGACTTCGATGATGCGCACGCTGATGGTTTCACCAATCTGCTTGGCCCAGCGGTCAGGCGTGTCGCCCTGAACCTGGGTGCGGCGCGCCATCCCAATTTGGGAGGCAGGCACAAAACCGCGCAAGCCATGCACCAGAACGATCAGGCCACCCTTGTTGTAGCCTTCCACGAGGCCTTCAAACGTTTCACCGGTTTCCTGCATCTTTTCGACAACTTCCCAGCCCATCGCCTCGCGAGCGCGGACATACGACAAGACCACATTGCCATCCTGGTCTTCGGGGTTGACGACGTAGACGGGGATTTCCTGGCCTACTTCGAAGGCTTCCCGCTCGCTGGCGGGAATTTGATCCAATTCTCGGCCAGCAATGACGCCTTCAGACTTTGCGCCAACGCTGACAAGTAATTGGGAAGGGGAAATGCTGGCAATAACGCCGGTTCGGATTTCACCCTGACTGGGGAATTCCAGACCAGTATCGGACTCCATCAAGGATTCCATGGTTTCCAGCGCGCCATTGCTATCGGGAATCAGTTCTTGACTGCCCCCGTTGCCCGTCAGGGCGTCTTGTTGTTCCATCATAAAGAGATTGCTCCAGTACAAAGAGATTGGGCATGATTATAAATGTATATCACAGGCTTGACAATAGCCAAAATGCGATTTTTAGGGTGAGCGCTGTCAAAATCGACTAAAAAAAGCATAAATACTTGTTTTTCTACGCTAATTTGAGAGCGCGCGCTTTTTCTACCAGGCCCGGCAAGATGTGGATGAAATTCTCCACGTCGCCAGCGGTGGTCGAAGCGCCCAGCGTCACCCGCAGCGAACCCAAAGCCCACTCACGCGCAAGCCCGAGGCTGGTGATGGCCTGCGAGGGTTCCGGGTTGCCCGTCTTGCAGGCCGAACCCGAAGAACAGGCGAACCCGGCAGAATCGAGCAGCTGCAAAAGCAGGTTGCCATCCGCATCCTTGAAAGCGAAGGAAGCATGGTTGGGCAGGCGGCGTTCCAGGTGGCCGGTTAAACGGGATTCAGGAACCAGTTCGAGGAGCGAACCGATGATTTTATCCCGCAGCGGCAGCAGTTGGGCAGTCCGGGCAGCGCGTTCCTCGACGGCCAGGCGCAGCGATTCAGCGAACCCGACGATCAGGGGGGTGTTTTGTGTGCCGGCCCGCAGGCCGAATTCCTGCCCGCCGCCGGTGAGGTGCGGATGAAGGGCCGTCCCCCGGCGGACGTACAAGGCCCCAACGCCCTTCGGCCCATAGAATTTATGCGCGCCGAGTGAGAGCAGGTCGACCCCCAGGCGGTCGACATCGACATCCAGGTAGGCCGCCGCCTGAACCGCGTCGCTGTGAAAAGGAATTGCCTGGGCCCGGCAAATTTCTGCCAGTTCTGGAATTGGGTTGAGCGTGCCAAACTCGTTGTTGGCATACATCAACGAGACCAGGGCGGTCGCGTCGCAGAGCGCCTTTTCGAGCGCGGAAGGCGTGACCCTGCCGCTTTCATCCACGTCCAGCCACTCCACCTGAAAGCCGTGCAATTTTTCAAGTTGGAGGGCTGTCTTGGTGACTGCCGGGTGTTCAGCGCGCGAGGTTAAAATCCAGCGCGCGCCGTTTTTCTCGCGCATGGCCAAGGCCGCGCCGTACAGGGCCAGGTTATCTGATTCTGAACCGCAGGAAGTGAAAATAATCTCATCCGGGCGGCAGTGGAGGGCGAGAGCAATCGTCTCACGGGCAGTTTCGAGGGCAGCCTCGGCCCGCTGGCCGATCCGGTGAATGGAGGACGGGTTGCCAAAATTTTCGCTAAAATAGGGCAGCATCGCCTCCAGCACGCGCCCATCCAGCGGGGTGGTGGCGGCATAGTCAAAATAAACAGGTTTTTCCATTGGGGCTTTTCCTTTGCATCCCCATTATAACCGCCCGCCAAAGTCTTCCTAAAAAAACAGCCGGCAGGAGCATTCTTTGGTAAACTTATCCGCAGTTCTTCAATCTTAATCTAACAGGATCCTCATGAAAAAATTCTTTCGTAATCTCGGTATTGGCCTGGTTGGGCTGGTGGTCGTGTTTGGCCTGGTGTACGCGCTGCTGCCGAAAGGCCCGCGCGACCCGATGCAGTATAACGCTCTGACCAAGACCGAAAAAACGCTCTTCGTGGGCGACGAGTACGCCGCCGTGACCGGCACGCCCTGGGCGACGCAAGCCGCGCTGGATGTGCTTGCGGGCGGCGGCACGGCCTGCGATGCAGCCGTCAGCGCCCTGCTAACCCTGAATGTTACACACGGCGAGGCCGCCTCGTTTCCCGGCGTGGCCCCGCTCATCTATTACAACGCCCAAAGCGGCCAGGTCAAATCTTATATTGGCGCGGGCAAAGCCCCGATGGCCGCCAGCATCGAAAAATTCACGGCGCGCGGCTACAAAACCGTCCCCACGATGGACATTTACGCGCAACTTGTACCCGCCTCGCCCGACGTGCTGACGGCCCTGCTGCAAGAATGCGGCACACTGCCCTTCAGCGAGTTGGCCGCTCCGGCAATCCGCCTGGCGCGTGAAGGGTTCCCGACCCACGCCATCATGGTTCGCAACCTGAATTTCTCGCTGATCGAACGGATCGGCTTCTCCATCCTGCTGCCCTACAACGCGCAGGTTTACATCAAGAGCGAATGGTGGCGGCCCGTCCAGCTCTACGACCGCTTCACCCAGCCCGACCTGGCCGAGACCCTGCAAGCCCTGGCAGACGCCGCCGACCGCGCCCCTGATAGCCTGGGCGGCTACCAGGCCGTGCGCGAAACTTTCTACAAAGGCCCGATTGCCGAGAAAATCGTCGCGCTGCACGAGCAAAAAGGCGGCCTGATGACCGCCGCAGACCTGGCAACCTACAGCGGCGGCTGGGAAACCCCCGTCAGCGGCAGTTACGGCCCCTACACCTTTTACGGCAACGGAACCTGGTCGCAAGGCGTCGTCGAGCCAATGGTTCTTCAAATTCTGGAAGGACTCGATCTGAAAAGCCTCGGACACAACAGCCCGGCCTACATCCACACCGTCAGCCAGGCCACCGAACTGGTCTTCGCCGATCGCGAAGCCTATCTGGGTGACTCAGATTTTGTGGATGTGCCGCTCGAAACCCTGCTCTCAAAAGAATACGCCCTCCAGCGCCGCAGGCTGATGACCGATTCGGCCTTTGGCTTGCTCCCGCCGCCCGGTCAGATTACTGGCTACACGCCTTATATCGCGCCGCAGGGTGCGGGATCATTGCCCCAGCCGAAATTGCCCAAGCGTTTCGCAGTCGATATCCAGGCCGGACAGGATACCTCCCAACTCGCCATCCTCGATTCTTACGGCAACTCGGTGGTCATCACCCCCTCAGATTTTCCACAAACCCCGATGGTTCCCGGCACCGGCCTCAACCTCGGCAACCGCATGAACCAGTTTAGGCTCGAACCGGCCCACCCCAACGCGCTGAAGCCGGGCAAGCGTCCGCGCATCACCCCGCACTCGCTCATCGTCTTCAAGGACGGCCAATACTTCATGTCGATCTCGACCCCCGGCGGCGATATGCAGGCCCAGGCCTTGGTGCAAGTCTTCCTGAACCTGGTCGTCTTCGAGATGGACATCCAGCAGGCCATCAGCGCCCCGCGTTTTTACAGCATCAGCGCCCCTTCCTCCTTTGCGCCGCATGAATTTACTCCCGGCGGCCTGCGGCTGGAGGCCAGCCTGTACGATCAGGCCGGTCAAGGTTTGCAAAACATAGGCTATACGACGGAGCGCGACCCGGATTGGGACAAAGACTACGGCGCAGTCGGCGCGATTCTCATCGGCGCAGATGGCCACATCTACGCCGGGGCTGATCCGCGCGAGGAAACCCTGGCCGGTGGCAGATAACCCCCAAACCCGGCTGCGGCTGTTCCCGAAGGATTAGAAATGCTGCCCATCCAGCCTTTTCAAGCCCCCGAACATCAGCCGTTTTACTTCGAGGGCGGCCAACCCGCCGCCCTTTTGGTGCATGGTTTCCCCGGCACGCCGCTCGAAATGCGCGCCACGGGCGAAACCTTGCACCAGCTTGGCTTTACGGCAAAGGGGATTTTACTACCCGGATTTGGTTCAGAGATCGAAAACCTGCCCAAGAAAACCGCGCAGGACTGGCTGGACGCGCTTCTCTCCGCCCTGGAAGAACTGCGCCGGGATCATTCTCCCCTTCTCCTGGTCGGCAATTCGATGGGTTCAGCCCTATCCCTGGCGGCAGCCACACAGGCGAAGATTGACGGTTTAATCGTCTATGCCCCCTTCTGGAAGTTTCCCGGCCCGCTCTGGGCTTCCCTGCCCGTTCTACGGCGCATCCTGCCGCAGGTCAAGCCGATGCGCATCCTGAAACCCGATTTCAACAACCCGCAATTCCGGGCGGGGCTGACCGAATTTCTGCCGGGGATAGACATCGACGCCCCCGCCGTCCGCGAACAAATTATCAACTTTGCCCTGCCGATTGGGTTATTCGACGAAATCCGCAAAGCCGGGCAGCTGGGCTACCAGGCCATCCCGCACCAGGCTGCGCCGACCCTGATCTTGCAGGGCCGCAGCGATAACCTGGTCAACCCCAAGCTCACCCGCGCCAATTTGCGGCGTTATCCGGTTCAAGTGACCTATGCCGAGTTTGAGGGCGGCCACGACCTGTACGACCCTTCCAGACCCGCCTGGGATGGGGTCAGGGAACAGGTGAGAGTGTTCGCAAAGCACCTGCTCCAAAACTGAACCGCCAAGCAGGCAAGATTAAAACAAGACGCCAAGAAAATCTCTCAGTTTCTTGGCGTCTTGCATTTTACCTTAAGCCGTTGAGGCCTTATAACTTGTCAGCGCCAAGGCTCTCACGCACAAACTCGCGTACCGTCTGCACCCTTTGATAAGCATCCAACGCCATTTCTGGGGTCACTGGCACGCCAGGGTAGCGCACCGCCACCGAAAATCCGTCCAGGTGCAATAAATGGTCGCGAAAGGTCTCAAAACCAGAATCAAAGGGCAGGGATAAATCCAACAACAACATCAAACTATGACTGCGCTCAAACCTGACCTGATGCTCCTGTAAAAACGCCTTGAGATACTTTTCCGCGCACTGCTGACAATGAAAACAAGCCGCATCAGAAATAGGAATTTCGCCAGCATGAAGCAGCAAATCCGCAGCAGCAAAGTCGTTCTCCGCTTTTTCAACCCACTCAGCGGTCAGCTCTTGCATGAATTACTTTCCCTTTTTGGGTAATATCGCGCAAAAACCAGTCGCCCATTTGTTTTCGTCTCTCGAGTACTGCTCGCGAACGCACAACAATATCCACACCAAAAGACAGCGGGGGCAAAGACTTGGAAATTTCCAACGCGGCTTCCAATTCCCCATTAGGGGTATCCATTACCACCAGCAAATCCACATCGCTCCAGGCAGTCGGCTGGCCGTAGGCATGTGAGCCAAACAAGATAATTTCTTCGGGGTTAAATTTCTCTGCAATCTGGCGCGCCATCGCCCGGATAACCCGCATGGGAATCCGGTTGCGCTTCTTCAATGGAGGAACCTGGAAATCCGCCTGCGTAACCATGGAATAATTATACGTGAAAATCAGTGTTCGCTGCGCTTTTGAAAAATATCGGTAAAAATCGGCCTGATCCGCATTATCCGCGTTCCATTTTCTTGGCCTCATCCCAAAGCGCGTCCATCTCTTCCAGCGACATTTCCGGCAGGGCGCAGCCCAACTCACGGGCGCGCTTTTCGATATGGCCAAAGCGGCGCTTGAATTTGCGGTTGGCCGTTTGCAGGGCCGCTTCGGCGTCGACCTTCTTCCAACGCGCCAGGTTGACCAGCACAAACAGCAAATCGCCGAGTTCTGCGGTCAATTCGTCCAGGTTTTGAGATTGGCCCACCTCGTCGATCTCCTCGCGGATCTTGTCCAGCACCCCGTCCACTTCGGGCCAGTCGAACCCGACCCGGGCGGCGCGATCCTGATATTCCAGCGCCAGGTGCAGGGCCGGTAGGGCCTGCGGGACGCCATCCAGAATTCCTTTTTCGGGTTCACCCTGCTGCTCGCGTTCCTGTTTCTTAATGGCTTCCCAATTGGTTAGAACTTCGTCTTCGCCATTCACCAGCACCTCGCCAAAAACATGCGGGTGGCGGCGGATGATTTTGTCGTTGATTCCTTTTAGAACATCTGCCAGGCGATATTCCCCGGCTTCGTAGCCAATCTGAGCGTGCAAAACAACCTGCAACAGCAGATCGCCAAATTCTTCGACCAGTTTTTCGGGTTTTTGCGAGTCAATTGCGTCGATCACCTCATACGCCTCCTCGATCAGGTGCTGGCGCAGGGAGGCGTGAGTCTGCTTGCGATCCCAGGGGCAGCCGTCCGGCGCGCGCAGGTGGGCGATGATCTCGTGGAAGGTTTCAAAGGCGTATCCACGCTCACGGGGCGGCAGGAGGATGGAACCGGCGTCTGAGTCGCCCCAGTCGCCCAGAAGCAGGTCACGGGGGCGGGCGTCTGCGCCAAGATAGCGGATGGGCTGATCGGGCGGGTAATTATTCAATAAAACGGTACGCGCCTGGGCCACATCCTCCACATCCAGCAGCAGCACAGAAAAATTAGGCGAAAACGGCGGGACGTGCGCCCCGCTCAACTGGCTGGCTTGCAGAATGGTCAGGCTGGGCAGGTTTTGCAACTCGAAAGCTGAGAAAAGAGCTAAAAGTTTGGGGAGGGGCAAACCGGGCATGGACATTCCTTTGCAGAAAGATTAAAGACAGAGAACACAGAAAGCTCAGAGTTGGGTAACCCGGTGCTCTCCGCGTTCTCTGCGGTGGATTTGGCAGGCGGCGATTGCCGCGCAATAGAAAATTTAACGCTTGGTGTAGGTAGGAGCCTTGCGGGCGCGCTTGAGGCCTGGCTTCTTGCGCTCTTTGACGCGGGCGTCGCGAGTGAGCAGGCCGGCTTTGCGCATGGAAGAATTCCACTCGCCGTTCATCTTGACCAGCGCGCGGGCCATGCCCATTTTGACTGCGCCGGTCTGACCGCTAACGCCGCCACCCGTCACAACCACGCTGATGTCGTAGCCTTCACGAGGCTGTCCAATCGCCGCAAAAGCGAGCAAGACATCGTTCAGGTCGCCCTCGCGGGTGAAATAAGCAGCGGCTTCCTTACTGTTGACCACAAACTGACCAGCGCCGGTCATCACACGCACACGGGCGGTGCTTTCCTTGCGGCGGCCAATACCTTCAAAATACTGGGTCATAATTTCACTTGCTCCTTTTACTTCTCAACAACCTGGGCGCTGTGCGGGTGCTCTGCGCCGCTGTAAATCTTGAGCCG
>JAVEWN010000185.1:0-2539 GCA_034004515.1 Anaerolineales bacterium
TTCAAACCTTGTCTATGGTTCAGTCTCAGCGATCATTGCCTTCCTGATCTGGGCTTATCTAAGCGGCATCATCCTGCTCTTCGGCGCTTTCATGAGCGTTGCTTATTACCAGCTAAAACAAGAAAAAATAGAGGCGGCGGACGAAATACTTCAGCCCGATTCTATTGTATAGAGTTGCTTTGTCTCCCCCAAGTGGCGGAGACAAATACTCCCCGGTCGATGGATGCGGCTGGGGGGTGTTTGTTGTAGGATGAAATCAGGCCTCGTGGAGGCTGATCGGTTACAGCGCTTGCAACCGATGCTCAATCGCTCAAAAGGAGAATCTCATGTTGTGGACAATCATCATTATTCTGCTCGTCCTATGGCTGCTCGGCTTTTTCGGACGGAACATCAGCCCAAGTTTCCCGAAAACCGGCAGTTGGATCCACGCCCTGCTCGTGATCGCGATCATTCTGTTCGTTTTGCAGATGCTCGGGATCGTCAATCTATAGGTTCGCGCCACAGTCCGTCTGGAGGGGCGGCCAACAGGCTGCCCCTTTGGATACACATCGCAAGACCAAACTTACCCATTCCGCTCAAGGAGAATTCTTATGAAAAAATGCAGCGAAGTTATGACCAAGGAACCCGTTTGCTGTTTGCCGGAAGACACGGTAGCCAAAGCAGCCCAATTGATGCAAAAGAACAACATTGGTTCAATTCCTGTGATCGACAATAACAAGACTCAAAAGCTGGTTGGGATCGTGACCGATCGTGACCTGGTCTTGAAAATCATCGCCAAAGAGCAGGATCCCAAAGCTGCAAAAGTGGAAACCGTCATGACCCGCCAGGTGATAACCTGCCTGGCCGAGGATGACCTGCAGAAAGCGCTGGATGCGATGGCTGAACACCAACTGCGCCGCATTCCGATTGTGGATGGCAGCCATAAAATCCTCGGGATCATTGCCCAGGCCGATGTGGCCACGCGCGTCAACCAACCCGCAAAAACCGCAGAAATGGTCAAAGAAATTTCGCAATCTAACGCGAAGTAGCGCAGAATGTCAAAAAAATGGGCAGTCAGCCGCGGGCAGAGTAATGTATTATTGTGGAAACACAAAATAGCGCAGAACGAACCTTTCTGGCCCAGAACAAGGAATAACCCATGACTCTATTTGATGATATCCTCAGCCAGTTCCCGGCGGAGGTTCAGACACCCGTCCGCACGGTCTGGGACGCCCTCGGCCCCAACGAAAAAGCCAGTTTTCTATCGCTCCTGGTTGGCTTCCCGGCAGATACGAACCTGGTTAAAATCCTGGTCAAGCTCTCCACTGCCCACCTGCGGCAGGCTTTTGGCAACAAGCACCGGGTGGTGGTGGTTGGGCCAACCAACGTCGGAAAATCGACGCTCTACAACCAATTTGTGCCCAATAAAAGCGACCAGGCCGCCGTCAGCCCGCTGCCGGGCACCACCACCGAAAATCAACAGGCCGATGCGGCCCTGTTCAGCGTGGTCGATACACCCGGCGCGGACGCGGTCGGGGAGGCTGGCGCGCGCGAGAAAGACCTGGCCCTCTCCGCCTCCGCCGCAGCCGATTTCATCGTATTGGTTTTCGATGCGGTTCAGGGCATAAAAAAGACCGAACAGGAACTGTTCAAAGAAATAGCCGCGCTGAAAAAACCTTTTATCGTCGTCCTGAACAAGACCGATCTGATACCGCATAAAGATCTGCAAGCCGTCCTTGTGAGCGCCGCCCAAAACCTGGGCCTGGAGCCAGATCAGATCGTACCGATTGTGGCCAAGGACGGTAAGAACCTCGGCAAAATCTTACTGGCAATCGCAGCCACCGAGCCGGGGATCGTGGCCGCCTTGGGCCAGGCCCTGCCAGAATACCGCTGGCAGTTGGCCTGGCAAAGCATCGTGCGGACCGCCTCGATCTCCGCCGCGATTGCTTTGGTTCCGCTGCCGGTCATCGATTTTATCCCGCTGGTCGCGGCCCAGTCGATCATGATGGTCAGCATCGCGCGCATCTACAACTACGAGATCACCCCAAAGCGCGCCTCCGAACTGGTGGCAACTTTTGGGATGGGCTTTCTGGGCCGGACTCTCTTTCAGCAGTTCAGCAAGTTGGGCGGGCTGCCGGGTTGGCTGCTGAGCGCGGCTATCGCCTCCTCGACCACGATTGTTTTGGGCTATGCGGGCGTGCGCTGGTTTGAAAAAGGCGAGAAACTTTCGTCAGAAACGCTCAAAAAACTTACCGGGGCCGTGACCAGCAATCTCATGGAAACCTTCAAGCGTTTCGGCAAACACCGCAATAATCCGAAAGGATTCCAAGAACGGATCCACCAGGCGCTGGACGATTTGCCGCTGGCGCAAAGTCGCTCAAGCCTGGACGAAGAAGCCGGCGAATAAAAACCGCGCCGGCCGCTTTTGAAATCTCCCCTCAGCGCGTGCAAAAAGCAGGCCTGCCAGCAACAGCACTTGATCGGCCTGTGCCACCTGACCGCCCGCATCCCCCAAGTGGCGGAGAACAAAACTCCCCGGTTAGCGGATGCAGCCGGGAAG
>JAVEWN010000013.1:0-50761 GCA_034004515.1 Anaerolineales bacterium
CGACCAGGCAGCCGTAATCGAACAGGCTATGGCCCTGTTCTGCGAGAAAGGCTATGCTGCCACCTCCATCCGCGACCTGGTGACGTGCCTAAGCGTCACCAGCAGCAGCCTGTATGCTACCTTCGGCGACAAAGACGCCATCTTCCTGCTGGTGCTCAAACGTCACAGCCGCATGGAACGCGAAATGCTGCGCCAGGTTTGCTTTGACAGCCGCTTGTTCCTGGGTCTTGCCATTGTTGCGTTCTCTCATAATTAGCCTCACCTGGGCGTTGGTCGCGGTCATCAGCTCTCCTTGGCTCAGAGAGTGTAGCCGTTTCCTCACCCTTACTGGTGGGCATTTCTAATTGTCGTTGATGGGTAATTGTAGTTGTCGTTGAGCGCAAGTACACAATGCGCCCCTTTCCCCCTTTAGCGCCGCCCTCACGTCCAGCCTCAATTTCTACTTTGCCAGTTTTAGAATCTATGTTTTTCACACGCAAAGAACACAATTCCATGGCCCGCAAACCGGTATCAAGCAAAGTCATGATAATGGCCTGGTCACGATAGCCATTCGGCAGACGCATCACAAAGCTCTTGCGATTGCCAGGCTTGACTTCCCGAGAATAAAGACACACTTTCAGCATCGCTTGCATTTCATCCTGGGTAAAAGGTTCCACCGGCGGGCTTTTGAATTTCGGTGAAGGAACTTCCTTCATCGGGTTGATCATCTTGAATTCTTTGGATGCCCATGTGAAAAAAGCCGAAAGTGTGATCCAAAAATTCCGTAACGTTTTTGGAGATAATCGATCCTTCCCACCCCCAAAACTATGCGGAACATATTCGTTACGTAGCCAGCTAAAATATTGGGTTAATTCGGCAACTGTGATCGTGGCAACATCTTTATCCCCCAGATACTCCAGCCACTTTTGCAACTGGCGTTGATACGAATCGATCGTGCGATCAGCGAGGCCTTCGGCAGTTTTGAAGCTCAAAAAGCCAACGATGGCCTTGCTTACAGGTAACGAACCCGGGGGTCTGTGGTTCATGGCAAAATCCTCCATTGAGAGAAAAATGACCAACCTCAGACTATCGGGCTAGCAAAAAACCGTAGACCTAGGGTCTACGGTTTGCGAAAAGTTGCGGGGGCAGGACTCGAACCTGCGACCTCCGGGTTATGAGCCCGACGAGCTGCCACTGCTCTACCCCGCGTCGTTTACGAAATTCTATTTTACCACAGCCGGCATCTGAGTCAAGGGCCAATTCAAAATTTAAAAAGCGCGCCACACCTTGCAGCCCGTGAAGCAGAGCATTCGGTCGTGGAAAAACCATTGAACGGGCCAGCCGGGGATTTTCAGGAGCAGGTCACGAATCGCCGATTTTCTTTTGGCAAAAATCACATCCCCGCCGCTCGGCTTCCACGATGGCTTCGTCGCTGGCCCAGAAAAAATTACGCTCGCCGATTTGTTCCACCAGGCCGCCGCGGCGCATCATATTGATTACATTTGGATGGACTCCAGAGAACATCAGGCTGCCGCCGCGCGCCGCGAGTCTCGTGCGCAGCCGGCCAATCGCCTCCAAGCCAGAAGTATCAATCAGCGGGACGCCGCGCATCGAAAGAATCAGGGCATGCGTATCTTTCAGGTTGGCAAAGGCCTCGTTAAAATGACCGGTGGCGGCAAAGAACAATGGCCCCGTCAGGAAGGCCACCCGCACATGCCGGCATGCGCCTGTCGTCACAATTCCGCGCTGGCCTAATTTCTGGTTATCCACTTCGGTCAGGTCGACCTTTAGCGTGGCAATGTCATTTAAGAATTTGGCAGCAGCCAGGAAAGTCCCGATCAAGATGGCCTGGGTCAAATCAAGGCTGATGGTCGCCAGGAGGGTAATCGAAAACATCAGAATATCGGTCTTGAACCTGTGTCCAAAGATAAAGCGGATGGAGTGCCATTCGTTCATGCGCCAGGCAGTCACCATCAAGACGCCTGCCAGGGCCGCAAGCGGGATGCGCGCCATGACCGGGGCCAAAAGGAACATGGAGAGCAGCAGGCCGATCGCGTGGATAAAGCTGACCATGCGGGTTTGTCCGCCAGATTTGATTCCCACGCTGGCGCGGGCAATCGCCGCTGTCGCCGGGACGCCGCCAAAAAACGGGATAATCATGTTGCCGACACCCTGAGCGATCAACTCCTGATTGGCTTGCAAGCGGATGCCTGTCATGTTCGAGCCGACCGCGCCGCACAACAGGCTCTCAATCGCGCCCAGGGCGGTGATGGTCAGGGCTGGAGCGATAAAATTGTCCAGGTCGGCAAAATGGATCGCGGACAGGTTTAAACGCTCTGCCAGCAGCAGAGTTTGCGGAATTTCGCCGATGACAGGCACGTCCCAATGCAGGAAAGCGTTGGCAGCCGTCGCCAGGATAATCCCCAGCAGCGAAGCGGGGAATTTGGCATTCCATTTTTTGGGCCACAACAGCATCGACAGGATGACGACCGCGCCCAACAGGATCGCCTGGCCATTGAGCGCGAAGCCGCCTCTGAAATAAACCAACAACTTTAGCATGGCCGACTCTGCGGCCTGGGTTGTAACGCCCAAGAAATTGTCCACCTGGCCGATAAAAATAATCAGCGCAATCCCTGAAGTAAAACCGGTAATGACCGGCGCCGGGATGAAGGCGATAAACCGCCCGAGCCGGAGCAGGCCGATCACCGTCAGCAAAGCTCCGGCCATTAAACCGGCAATCCAAATGCCGTTCAGGCCATAGCGCTGGACAAGCATAATCAAGACCGCGCTCATTGCGCCGGTTGGGCCGCTGATCTGGTAGGGCGCGCCTGCCAGCCCGCCGATCACGATCCCGGCCAGGATGGCCGTCACCAGTCCGGCGGAGGCGGATGCGCCCGAAGCCACGCCGAAGGCCAAGGCCAGCGGCAAGGCTACCGCGGCAACCGTCAGACCGGCCAGGGCATCCTGCTGAAAAGCTGCAAACGAATAACCGCGAAATTCATCGCGATAAAGTTGCGCCAAACTACGTCTTGGCATGTTTATTTCTCCTGGTGAAAAATTGATCGATAAAGATAAAGCGAGCTGAAAGCAATCCGGCAAAAGACTCCCCCGGCGGGTTCTGGCTTTAAACAGCAGCTATTTTAATCCCGTTTTTGATTTACGGTCAGGGCCAGAAATGTCAAACTTGAAAGCAAAATGGATCCATAAAAAATCTCCCGCCTCGCAAGGCGGGAGAGGCCGATCTGGCGCGGGCGTCTCAAAACCTATCTGCTACCCGGCTGCCTTTTTTTCAAGAGTCAAGAGCTTGACCCCGGCCACCTGTCGAAAGGAAGCCCCCTGCCCAATCGTGCGCCGCGCGGCGGCTTCGTCCACCACGCGCGCGCCAGAGAGCAGGGTCGCGCCGTGGGCGAACAGGATCGGCGAGAGGGGCGTGCTTGGCCCCAGAATCATGATGGGCGAGGCGGGGCGGCAGAACGACAACAGGCTGTCCAAAGTGTGATTCATGAGGGCAGTACCGGTAATTGCGACCAGGTCGGCCTGAGGCAGCAGGTCGGCGGCGGCGCTGGCGGGATATTCACCCTGGCCTGGGCGTTGCTCGATGACCCACAGGTTTGCAACCGCTTCGCGCAGTTTGGGGATGAAGGGAAAATGCCCGATCAGGGCAACGTTTTTCGCGCGCCCGCGCTCGGCCAGCACCTGGCCGGCGTTGATTTCGACAGCGCGGCTCTCGTCGACTTCAAGCAGCGAGTTGATCGCCGCAAAGCCGAGGCTGACTTCAAGCGGATTCTCGGAGCGGGCATATTCAGCCAGTTCGCGGGCCGATTTCTCGTGGAGATGGCCGACATCGCGCACGGATGAATGCCCGTGGGGAGTCGTCTCCCAGGCCAGGGTCGAGGCCAGGCCGCCATAACGGGAGCAGACATACGTCCAGTGCGGCCCGATTAAAACCTCACGAACCGGCGCGTCGTGGTCGAGGGAATCCAGCAATTCGTCCAGAATCATCCCCTTTATCCTTTTACAAGACTACGCTTCAACATTTGAAAAGGCATGACGAAAAACACGCCCAACACAACGCCCAATTCGTCGCGCAGACGGCTGCCCGGCGCGGGCTTGCCTTTCAGGCGGCTGAGCAAGGCGTCGAAAGTGTTGCCAAGCAGGTTGCCGAAGGTAATCATACGCAGGTAGGCGCGGATGTCGCGGGCGGTCTCGTCTCCGTAATAGTCGACCAGGCGCTGCACGGAGGCGGGCGCGGGCTGGCAGCCGCTTTCGGCATAATGCTGGGCAAAGGCCAGGGCTACGGCTTCCTGTTCGGGAAAGCCGCCGATCTCACCCTGGAGCAGTTGCTGCAGTTCGGCCTCGCTGACGCCAGCCGCCAAAGCGGCCCGCGAATGGCCGTAGCTGCAATAGCGGCAGCCGTTGACCTGGGTGACGGCCAGCATGATTTTCTCGGCAAAGGCTTTGCCGATGCGCCCTGCCCGAAAAGCGGCGCGCAGCTCATCAAAGTGGGAAATGATTTCGCGGACGGCTTCGCGGAAGGCGGGCAAGCTGTAAATCCGTTTGTTGAAAGTGGCAGGTTGCATTTTTGTCTCCTTTCGTTTCAACCTTATTATACTTGCCCGAGGTGTGTAATATTTTTTGTGTTACAAAGCTCCCCAAATGCCAAAAACAACCAGTATATCGCACAAAAACTATTGACTTTTTGTCTATAGTGACGTAGACTATAGACAAAAGGAGTTGCCCGACATGCCCGCTGGATTTGGACAGGGCCGCCCAGGAGGCGGCCGGCGCAAAATGTTTTTCATGGAGACCTGCCTGCTGCTGCTCTTGCAGCGCGCATCAGGCTATGGGTACAGCCTGATGGAAGACTTGCGCGAGTTCGGCTTCCAGCCGGAGCAAATGGACATCAGCATCCTTTACCGCGCGCTGCGCGATCTGGAAACAGCCGGGCTGGTCCGCAGTTCCTGGAGCGACGAAAGCCTTGGCCCGCAGCGCCGCATGTATAGCCTCACCCCGCCGGGCGAAACCAGCCTGGCAGAGTGGATCGAATCCTTGCGCCAACGACGCAGGGAAATTGAAACGCTCGAAACGGCCTATGAAAGGGTCAAAAAAAGCGTTTCGTAATGGCAGAAAGGAGAAATATCATGCCATTCAAAGATGGAACGGGTCCGAATGGACAAGGGCTTCGCACTGGGCGCGGCCAGGGTAATTGTGTCGGGCAAGGCAGCGCAGGGCGGCCCTTTGGGTTGGGGCGCGGCCAGCGCGGCGGCGGACGAGGCCGGGGGCTGGGCATCAACGCCGGCCAGGGCAATTCGTGGGTTCAGAACCAGCTCAATGAACTGGGAGCCGCCATCCAGAAGCTGAGCGAGCGGCTGGATAATAATAAGTAACGGGATGCGGGATACTCAATATTCGATATTGGGGGTTCGAGAATCGCTCCGCGAGTATCAAGTATCCAAATTCCAACCTTGAATATCTGGAGAACACGATGAAAATCGCTATTTCGATCAGTGGTAATAAACTTGACTCCCCTTTCGACCCGCGCTTTGGGCGCGCCGCGGCTTTTTGCCTGGTCGAGAGCGAGACCGGCGAGTGGAGCGCCCATGAAAACCCGGCTCTCTCCGCTTCGGGCGGGGCCGGCGTACAAGCGGCCCAGTTTGTGGCCCAATTGGGCGCGCAGGCCGTCGTGAGCGGGGCCTACGGGCCAAACGCTTTCGACACACTCTCCCCGGCTGGGGTTGAGATGTATCTCGCGCCGACCGGCGAAACCCTGAGCGCAGCCGAAGTGCTGGCCCTGTTCAAAGCCGGAAAGTTGAACAAAACCGAAGCCGCCACTCACGCCGGGCATCACGGAGGCGCGCACTAATGCGAATTGTGGTTGCCAGCGGCAAAGGCGGCACCGGTAAAACCACCGTCGCGGCCAGCCTGGCCCTGGTGGCCGGTGAAGCCGTCCGCTTTTTGGATTGCGACGTGGAAGCGCCGAATGCAGCCCTCTTTCTGAATCCGGTGATCAAAACCCGCCAGGAAGTGGGGATTCAGCTGCCGGTGGTGGACGAAACGCTCTGCACCTATTGCGGACGCTGCGCCGAGGTCTGCGAATTCCACGCGATTGCCGTGATCGGCAAAAAAACGCTGGTTTTTCCGGAACTCTGTCACGGCTGCGGCAGCTGCACGCTGGTCTGCCCCGAAAAAGCGATCAGCGAACGTCTCGACGTGCTGGGCGTGCTCGAAAGCGGCCGCACGCCCAGCGGGATCGATTTTGCCCAGGGCGTGCTGAATGTCGGCGAGCCGATGGCCGTGCCTATTATTCGGGAACTAAAAAAGTGGGATACGATCTCATTGCGAGGGGAGATTTCCCTCGAAGCAACCTCCGCGTTGCCAGGGAGATCGCTTCGTCTGGAAGAGCGGTCTCCTCGCGATGACATCGAAATTCGGGATGCGCCGCCCGGCGCTTCCTGCCCGGTGGTCGAGACGCTGCGCGGGGCAGATTTTGCGCTGCTCGTGACCGAACCGACTCCCTTTGGCCTGCATGACCTGAAACAGGTCGTGGAGATTGCCCGTGAACTGGGTCTGCCCGCCGGGGTAGTCGTCAACCGCGATGGAATCGGTGATAACGCGGTCGAGGCCTACTGCGCCGCAGCCAACATCCCGATTCTGATGCGCATCCCAATGGAACGGCGGATTGCCGAGGCAATTGCCAGCGGCCAGACTCTGATCGACGCCGCGCCGGAATATCGCGCGCGCTTCCGCGAACTGCTCGAAAGCATCCTTGCGAGGGCCGCATGAAACAACTCGTCATTCTGAGCGGCAAAGGCGGAACCGGCAAAACCTGTCTGACGGCGGCCTTTGCCCACCTTGCGGCCAATGGCCCCCTGGCCGGCCAAGTCATTTTGGCGGATGCGGATGTCGACGCCGCCAACCTGGAACTTGTCCTGCAACCGACTTTGATCGAGCAGCAGGATTTCAAAGGCGGCAAGGTGGCCGTAATCGACCAGGAGACCTGCGCCGCGTGCGGCGACTGTCAGGCGGTCTGCCGTTTTGACGCGATTAACTACACGGATGGTTTGTACGTGGTGGACCCGATTGCCTGTGACGGCTGCGCGGCCTGTGTTTACCAATGCCCCACCGGAAGCATCGAGATGCGCGAGCAGTTGGCCGGGAAGTTCTACTTTTCCGAAAGTCGTTACGGGCCGCTCTACCATGCCAATTTGCTGCCGGGACAGGAAAATAGCGGCAAACTGGTGACACTCGTCAAACAGCGCGCCCGCCTGCAAGCCCTGGACGAGCAGCGCGAGCTGCTGATCGTCGATGGGCCGCCGGGGATCGGCTGCCCGGTCATTGCGGCAGTTTCCGGGGCCGATCTGGCGCTGGTGGTGGCCGAGCCGACCGTTTCTGGCGCGCACGACATGCGCCGGGCGCTGGAAACGCTTCAACACTTTGGCGTGCGGGCGCTGGTTTGCATCAATAAAGCGGATATTTTCCCGGCGGGGACGCACCAAATCGAAGCCTTTTGCCGCGAGCGCGCTATCGAAACTGTCGGACAGATTCCGTTCGATTTAACGGTAGCCAGCGCAATGGTGGCGGGCGAAGCGGTGACGGCCTTCCAGCCGCAATCCGCTGCCAGCCTTGCCATCCGCCAGGTCTGGGAACGAGTCTCCGCCTCCATCCTGGAGAAGAAGCCATGAGCGAGCTTGAAGACGCCATTTTCGAACGCCTGAAAACCGTGATCGACCCCGAAACCAATACCGACGTGGTTCGGATGCGGCTGGTGGAGAATTTATGGGCCGATGCGCTCGGCAAGGTGCGTTATACTTTTCGGCCATCGTCGTTTGTTTGCCCGATCGCGGTCATGCTGGCCGTGAATATCAAAAAAGCCGTGGCCGAAGTGCCCGGCGTCAAATCACAGGAAATCGCCATCGAAAACTATTTAATGGCCGAAGACTTGGAAAAACTTATCAACGAGGAGCATTAACATGAAAATCGCAGTTACCGCAGAAAACAACAACGGATTGGACAGCCAGGTTGCCCAGCATTTTGGTCACGCGCCCTTTTTTATTCTGGTGGATATGGAAAACGGCGAAGTATGCGCCGCGCAAGCCATTGCCAACCCGTTTGCCGAAGCGCACCAGCCGGGAGAGATTCCCACTTTCATCAAACAGCAAAAAGCTGATGTGATTTTGAGCGGTGGCATGGGCGGACGGGCCATTGAGTTTTTCGAGCAGGCCGGTATCAAGGCTGCCACCGGCGCAAGCGGCACGGTCCGCCAATCGCTCGAAAATTACCTGGGCGGCAAGTTAAAGGAAGCCGCGCCCTGTGACGAGAGCGTCGAACACGGCCACGGGTAAAACAGTAAACAG
Organism: Anaerolineales bacterium; assembly: GCA_034004515.1. GTDB lineage: Bacteria > Chloroflexota > Anaerolineae > Anaerolineales > Villigracilaceae > UBA8950. The sequence goes on from JAVEWN010000013.1 coordinate 8,334, forward strand.
TGAGAAGTTATCAGTGAGCAGTCGTGGTCGGCTGCTCACTGCACTGGCACAAAATTTTCGGGTTGACTCACACAATCCAACGCGCGAGAGCTATGACTGAGTATCGAGAAAGATAAAACCGGGCCTTCTGATGTTGACGAGCACATTCTGGTTTGTACTTTTTGCCAGTAGTCTGGCGTGTCTTGTCACGACCATTGGTATTTACATCATTGGCAAATACGAAAAATGGGGCAACCAAAACATCGTCTATTTTATGAGTTTTGCCGCCGGGGTGCTGATTTCCGTCTCATTCATCCACATCATCCCTAAATCGTTTGGCATGAGCAAGGCTGCGCCGATCTATTTGCTGGTCGGGTACATGGGGCTTTATCTCTTCAACCGTTTTTTGACCGCTTTCGTGTGCAATGACCGTGATTGCAGCAACCTATCCGTTGGTATTATCCCGATGCTTGGCATTGGACTGCATTCCTTCATTGACGGGGTTATTTACTCGGTCACTTTCAACGTAAGCATCTTTACTGGCGCGCTGGCGGCTGTTGGTATGGTTCTGCACGAGTTCCCGGAGGGGATCGTTACCTTCCTGCTTTTAGAGCGAGCCGGTTTTTCACACAAGAAAGCAGCCTTGTATGCTTTCTTAACTGCCGCCATATCCACGCCATTAGGAACGTTGGTTTCCTTCCCCTTCATCAGCAAGATTGATAACGCGACATTGGGCATCCTTTTGGCAATTTCTGCCGGGGCACTGGTCTATGTTGGCGCATCTCACTTGCTTCCCGCCGTTGAAAAAGAGAACAAGAAATATAGCCTGGTCTCTTTGGGCGCCGGCATCCTGATCGCTGTTCTGATTGTTGTTTCGAATGGCTAGGAGAGTGAAACCATAAAAACCGTCTTTGGGCCAGTGCCTTCGCGGCGGCTGGGACAATCGCTGGGGATTGACCCCGTCCCGTTCAAAACCTGCAACTGGAACTGTATCTACTGCCAGTTGGGGCGTACTTCACCTTTCACTTTGGAACGGCGCGAATATGTTTCGCGCACCGAAATTCTTGAGCAGGTCCAGGAAGTCCTGGGCAGGCATGATCCTGGCGAAATTGACTGGATCACTTTTGTTGGATCGGGCGAAACCTGCCTGCATAGCGAACTTGGCTGGCTGATTAACGCGGTCAAACAGGAAACCGAAATCCCGGTCGCGGTCATTACCAACGGCTCGCTGCTGCACCTGCCTGAAGTGCGCCGCGAACTGCAAGCTGCCGATGCTGTCCTGCCCAGTCTGGACGCCGCAAGCGAACGCCTTTATCGCAGAATCAACCGTCCGCACCACTCGCTGACGATTGAAATGCTGATCGATGGACTAAAAACCTTCCGCGCCGAATATCAGGGCCAGCTATGGGTTGAAGTAATGCTGATCAAGGGCCTGAACGACAGCCTGCCCGAACTGCAAGCTCTGTCTACTGTCCTCGAGGACATCCGCGCCGATGAGATTCACATCATTCTGCCCACCCGTCCGCCTGCCGAAGCGCAGGTCGAACCCTCAGACGCCGAATCCATTCAGCGCGCCCTGTTTATTCTGGGCAAACGCGCCCGCTTGATCGATGAAACAACCGGCATGTTCGACCTTTCTGGAGAACGCAATCTGCTCGATGCGCTCCTGTCTATTCTGACCCGTCATCCAATGAGCGAAAGCGACCTGTTGGCAACCCTCGCAAAATGGCTTCCAGGCAAGAGTGTCGAAACCCTCGAAAGTTTGCACTCTGCGGGGCGGGCGCAGGTGATTACCCGGCGCGGTCAACGTTTTTGGGGCGTGGTCCAAGCGCACTACACTGAAGAAATGGATAAATCGCCAGACATTCGCCTTAAAGGATTGGTAAAATGAACCCTGAAGAAAAAAATGCGAATCAGAATATGATCAAAAAGGTAGTGGCGGTCATGAGCGGGAAAGGCGGCGTGGGCAAATCCCTGGTTACTGGTCTTCTTGCAAACGGTCTGACGACAGCAGGCTACAAGGTTGGCGTTCTGGATGCAAATTTTGCAGGATCAAGCATCCCGACGTTATTTGGACTACACGGACAAGCAGAGACCGGACAATATAGTTTTCTGCCATTCGAGAGTCGTTCGGGAATTAAAATTATTTCAACGAGCTTGCTTTTTGACAATGGCGATCAGCCAGTGATTTGGAAAGAGTCGCTGGTTAGCAACGTTATCCAGCAGCTCTGGCAGGAAGTAGAGTGGGGAGAGTTGGATTATTTATTGATAGATATGCCAACTGCTATTTCTGAGACCTCTGTTGCAGTTCTCCAGTCAATACCATTTACGGGCGCTGTCATTGTGTCCACACCGCAGCAGTTGTCCACAAAGATCAATAATAAGGCCGTATATACGGTTCAGGGAGCTGGTTTGGCGATCATCGGTATCGTCGAAAATATGTCTTATTTTCTGAACCCGGCCAGCCAGGAAAAACTATCAATTTTTGCACAACACCACACGCAAACGGTGGCAAATACCGCCAACTCCCTAATTTTGGCTCATATTCCGTTTGATCCAGAAATATCAAGACTATCCGATGCGGGTAGAATTGAAGATGTGAATTTTGATGAGTACCCGGCTCTCGTTGCGGCCTTTCTCGAATCGCTTTCAGCAATTGAACAAAAGCAGGCTTCTGAACAAGCAGATCGCCAAAAGGATGGGAACGAGCTGAGCGATCATGCCGGGCAAGAACGTCATCAAGAAGAATCCGGGCAGCCCCCTGTTTCCAGTTCACAGGGCAATCATAAGCCTCAAGCATTTTCTGAGACGGTAGTTTATCTTGTCAGAAGCAAGGAAAATGTTGGTGAGTTGGAGCATCCCGATTCCCAGGGATATTTTCTGGGAGCGTGTGGAGATCGGATGCAGATCCACCTCAAGCTAATCAATAACAGGATTCTGGATGCAAAATTTCTGGCAGATGGCTGCGGCGCAACCCAAGCTTGTGGAACCATGCTTACAAAAATGGCATGTTCTAAAACCATGCAGGAAGCTGGACAAATCACCGCTGAAGAATTAATCGAAGCCTTGGATGGACTCCCGGATGATCATTTGCACTGTGCAGAACTTGCTGTGATGACCCTCCGCGATGCGCTTATCGATAACGCTGAGAGTCACAGCAATATCGTATAAATTCTATTCATAAAAGGAGTGTGCTATGGGTACCAAAGGTCGTCAAATCGTTGGAATGGATATCGATGAGTTGTTGGATATGCTCAATAAAGCCTTCGCCGATGAGTGGCTGGCTTATTACCAATACTGGCTGGGGGCTAAAATTGTCAAAGGTCCCATGAAAGATGCGGTTGCTGCCGAACTGCTCTTACACGCCACAGAGGAACTGACTCATGCCGATATGCTGTCCATGCGCATTATCCAGTTGGGCGGCACGCCGTTAATCAGTCCCGATAAATGGCTGACCAATACCCACTGTGGCTACGAAGCCCCAACCGATGCGTTTGTGAAAGAAATTCTCGCGCAAAACATCAAAGGCGAACAATGTGCCATTGATGTTTATCAAAACCTGCTAAAAATTGTCAGGGATGCAGACCCCGTAACCTACAACATGGTCCTGACCATTCTTCAAGATGAAGTTGAACACGAGGAAGATTTGCAATCCCTCGATGAAGACCTCGATTCGCTGATGATGCACAGCCGCACTTAAACAACGTCTCGAAGCCCGCCCAGGCTGGCAAGAGACCCGCAGCAAGGAGTAAATTTTGAACTGGTTATTTCTATCCATTCTGAGCCTATCCTTGTGGATGACCAACCCTCAAACAGCCCAGCCTGCTGTCCGGGTAGTTTTGTTTTACTCGCCCCAATGCGGCCACTGTCACTATGTGATCGAAGAAATTCTGCCGCCGCTGATGGAAAAATACGGCGCACAGATGGAAATTATCGGCATAGATGTCAGCCAGCCGCAAGGCAGCTTCTATTTTCAGGGAGCCATAGAAAAATTCAACCTGCAAGCGGCGGGTGTCCCGATGCTGGTCATCGGAGACGAATATCTGATCGGCTCTGGGGACATCCCCGAAAAATTCCCCGGCCTGATAGAGAAGTACCTCGCGGCGGGCGGCGTCGACTACCCTGACCTGCCCGGCTTACGGGAAGCCATCGCTGCGGCTGAAACCGAACCAGCCCCACAAGCAACCGCTTCAGACAGCCTGCCCGCTCAAAATCTGCCCGCCGCTCCGCCAGAAACCGCCTTCGGCCTGGATGCCCAGGACACCAGCACGGTCTGGGAACGCGTGGCGCGTGACCCGCTCGGCAACGGGCTTTCGATTGCGCTGCTGGCGGTCATGCTGGCTGTAGCGATTGCTGTGCCGTTCAATTTATCCCGCTTTGAAAATGCTTTTTCAGCCCCCTGGCAGCAATGGCTGATCCCGGGCCTCTCGCTGATTGGGTTCGTTGTCGCGGGCTATCTGGCCTACGTAGAAACCGCCCAGGTGACGGCGGTTTGCGGCCCGGTTGGGGACTGCAATACGGTTCAGCAAAGCGATTACGCCCGGCTGTTTGGCTTTCTGCCGATTGGCGTGATGGGTCTGCTCGGCTATGTCTGTATCCTGGCGGCCTGGCTGCTGGGCAGGCTCCGCAAAAATCCGCTCTCCGCCTATGCCGACCTGGCAGTGCTGGCGATGACCGGTTTTGGCCTGATTTTTTCGATTTACCTGACCTTTCTGGAGCCTTTTGTGATTGGGGCCACCTGCGCCTGGTGCCTAAGCTCGGCCTTGCTGATGACCCTCCTGTTCCTGCTTTCGATCCGTTCCGGCAAGATGGCCTATACGACACTCTTTGGCTGAGTGCCTGGCGCTCAAATCAAAAGCGATGGTCAGAGCGGCTCTGATCATCGCTTTTTAGGTTCTTGTCGTATCTTTCAGGGGACAACTTCGACGATTGTCTCCTCCAACAAAACCGGGATGCGATTTCCGTCCGCATTCGCCAGCAAAGCCCCAAGCGGGACGGCTGGCGTAGGCCGAAAACCGATCCGGGCGCGGCCAGGCGCGCGGGCGCGAAATTCAATCACCAGCAGCGGGCCGCTGCCGTGGGCCGCAGGCCGGTTGATCTGGGCAACCGCATAGTCAATTGTCCCGGCCTGGTTGTCAAAGTTATTTTGGACAACGAAATCGGTCTGAAGAAAGCTGCCAGAGTCGAGTGCCACAACTTCCAAAAAAGCGGGGTCAAACGTGAGATGGGCCTCCGCCGCCGTCAGGCCGCTGATACTTTCTGCCTGCAAGGTAACGGTCACAGTTTGGCCGGCAGAGATAGAATCGGCGCTGGAACTGATTTTAAGGGCCGGCTCCGCCGGTTTGGCAGCGCAAGCCGCCAGCAGCAGGCAGAACGTCCCCGCCGCCATCCAGCGAAAAAGAGACGCAAACCTGATCGCGGCGGCCGCTTTTGGCATTTTCATGGAATACAAAGCCGCTGTCCAACATAAATCAGGCGCGGATCCGCAAGCTGGTTGACGCGCGCCAATTCCTGATAATAGACGCCATACGTAATGCCGATCCGATAAAGCGTTTCGCCGGAGCGGACAAGATGGTAAACGCGGCAGGAAACAGGCGGGGGCGTGGCACTTGGCGTCGCCGTGGGGCCAATCGCGGTCGGCGTGGGGGGCGTGAGCGTAGCGGGGGAAGGCGTCGGCGGCAGGGGCGTGCCCGCCGCAAGCTGGGTTTTGCAAACCGGCCCAGCCGGGACGGCCGCCCAGGGCGCGTTCGGGATCGTCAGAATTTGGCCGGGGAAGATGAAATAAGGCCACCAGCGAATGTGGTTCACGCGGGCGATCTCCCACGGGTCAATCCGATAGCCGCGCCCGATGCAGAACAAAGACTCACCCCAGCGCACGATATGACTGCCCAGGCTGCCAACGCCCGGAACCGTGGTCGCCACAGGGGTTGGCGACGGAGCTTCAGGCGTAGCCGTGACCGTCGCAGTGAGGGGCGGGGCCGTTGTCGTCGGGGTGAGGGTTGGGCCTGGAGCGCTGCCAACCGTCAGACTGCCAGCGCTCCAGGCGGTCTGAATCGAGATTCCGTTCGAATCGGCCAGCAGCAACCCGGCAGGCGCAGCCGGGACAGCCCGCAGAGATAAAGGCGAGCTGCCCTCTGCCCTGGCCCGCAAAGCAATCTTGAGCAAAACCCCGCTGCCCTGGGCCGGGTCACGATTCAGTTGGGCGACCGCATAATCGATCGTGCCGAGCGAATTGTCAAACGTGCTTTGGACCGTAAAATCTGCGGCGACAAACCCGCCATTGGTCAGCTCGACCACCTCCAGCACCGCCGGATTAAATGAAAGGTGGATTTCAAAAGCAGTCAGGCCGATGACATTTTCTGCCTGAATAAATACATTCACCTGATCGTTGGGCTGGGCCGAAAGGGCGGCCGGCTGCACGCGCACGTGCGCGCCACCTTGGGCCACAGCCGGGAATGTCTGGAAAAAGGTACCCAGCGCCAGGAGCACGATCATAAAGATCGCAAATTGATTTTTGATAGATTTCATAAAAACTCCATCGAATAAAAGTCCTGCCTCCCGATTACGAAGAAAGGCAGGCTATGCTCGCCGATCTCCCTACGGCCAAAGTGTCGGGCCAACCAGGCCCCAGTTGCCGGCAACAATTGCCAAATCGCTGATGTTGATCACTCCGTCATCGTTGATATCGGCGGGGTCATCCGCCGGGCCGCATCCCGCCGCAGCCGATTTGACCGCGACGCCCGTCTGCCCAAACTTGCTGACAATCTGACCGATATCGAGAATATTGATGACGTTATCGCCGTTGACATCGCCGCCGCGCAGGGAAACCGTGCCTAAAGCGATCTCATCCTGGCTGCCATCGACGATGACGCCGGCTTTATCAGCCGCCAGATAGCCGGGATAAGATGCCCGAACGACATACGTATCCAGCGGAATATCGATAAACGCAAACGCGCCGCCCGCATCGCTGACAACCGTCTGAGGGGCCTCAACAAGACCCGTCGCCGTGACGTTCGTGCAGGAAAGCGTTCCGGCCCCGACATTCGGGTTGGCCGGAACGCCCTGGCGAAGCGCGGCGCCGGTCAGGTCGACATCGGTCTGGAAAGTGGCGCACTGCTCTCCGCCGCGGGTGTGCGAAACCGCAAACCCATCCGCGTCGACCAGGTTCGATTGCAAAATCGAGAAGCAGGCCTGCCCTTGGGCAACACTGGTGAAGTGGAAGCGCGCCCCCAGTCCAGACTGGGTGGTCTGCGGGCTGCCAGCCAATACCAGGTGAATGCAAGGCAAGGTTCCGCCCGGGCACTGGGCGGCTGGTAAGATTTCATTGATATTGACATTTGGCGAGCCAAAGAAATCTGGCAGCACTTCGACCGTCACCTGGGGCGTACCCAACGGCGCAACAACGAGCGGGTTATAGCTGACATACACCTCAGCGCCCGCAACGCCGGGGGCTAGGCCAGCAACCGTGAACACCAGGCCAAAACCAACTGCGTCGCCCACTTGTCCGCTGGCCGGGACGGGGGCCGTCAACCCAACAGACGCCGAAGGGGTTTGCGGCATAAACGGTTTTGCGCTGACGCGCATCGGCGCAGCTTGCAAGGTCAATACCAGGGCAAAGAAAATAAACATTACTTTGGGCAATCTCATCTCTGATTCTCCTCTATTGCAAAAAAGAATTCGGCCTTCCGAAAAAAGAAAGCTGATTTTCTAGAGCATATCACAGCCGAAAATAAGACCCGTTACAAGGTCATTGTTGAAATATTGCCAAATCATTACTCTCATGATTTGCTGGAAAGCCCACCAATGTGTTTTCTACAAATATGAGTTGCGCCTATTCTTTTTTTCCTTTATACTCCTTACCGTCAAGTAAAAAGATGCTGGATGTCATTTTGGCAACATTTTGAGATCAGGGAAGGAAAAGGCATGGACAAGAAAAATGGTCAGGCAGATCCTGGCCCTGCCCCAAAAAATCGTTGGCTTGTTTTCATCTCAATTTTTTTAATCATCCTGGGGCAGATTCTTCTCTACACAACACCTATTGATTACGAAGTTGTGTTCCCCAAAACAATGTGGTGGACCATTTTAGGGGTTTTTATATTTTTAGCCAGCATCGCTCTGCCAAAATTATTTCCACACATCAAGTCAAAACTCTTCTGGAAGCCCACCCACACTCAAGCCTGGGTTTTGGCCGGGGTGGGCTTTTCGATTCTGGCAACAACCGCCGCGACCTATTTTGAGCGGGCCGCGCTCACCAACTATATTCCAGTGGTTTCATTATGGATCTTCGGGGGGCTGTGCTACGTTTCGGCCTTCTGGAAAAGCTCCTGGAACAAAAACCAACTGACAGATTGGCTAACCCGCCACAAAGCCGAACTGATTGCACTCAGCCTGATCATCTTGCTCGGCGCGGCGCTCCGTTTCTACAAGCTCGGCAGCATTCCGATGGTCATTAATGGAGACGAGGCCCTGATCGGCTCGGTTGCGCTCGATAGTTATGATAGCGGCGGGGCAAACCCGTTTGCTTCCTGGGAAAACATCGGCAGACTTTATCTGCACGTTATTAATTTCGGGCTTGAATTGTTTGGGGTAAACCCGTTGGGGCTGCGGCTGATTCCGGCGATTGCCGGTATTCTTTCCATTCCGGCAGTTTACCTGTTGGCCCGTCAAATAGCCGGCAATCGAATCGCGCTGATCGCGGCTACCGCGATGGCGTTTACCCACACCCATCTTCACTTCAGCCGGACGGTGGCCGTCAGTTACATTCAGGGAACCTGGCTAACCCCGCTGGCGCTCTATTTCTTGCTGAGCGGGTTTCAACGAAAGAGCAGCTGGCGGACAGCTCTGGCGGGCTGCCTGATTGCCATTCATGCGGCGATTTACCTGGATGCCCAAATCACGCTGGGCATCTGCCTGGTTTATATGATTGTGGTAATACTGTTTATGAGGAGTTGGTTTAAAACCATCTGGAAACAGGCCCTCGCCTTCTGGGGCGGTATGGTAATTATGCTGGCCCCCACAGCAAAATTCTTTCTCGACTCTCCGCATGAGTTTTTTAACCGTCTCAACGCCGGTGGAACCTTTCAGACCGGCTGGCTGGCCCAGGAAGTGATTCTAACCGGCCAAAGCGAAATTCAGATTTTAGGCGGACGTGTCGTTCATGCCTTTTTATCGCTTATCTACTACCCGGCCTTCGATTTCTATGGGTCTCCGGCCCCAATTTTGAGCCTGGTCTCTTCCAGCCTGTTTTTGATCGGTCTGGCGGTTGCCTTGTTGCGGACCCGCCAGCCAGGGGAATTGCTGCTTAACGGATATTTCTGGGGCGGAGTCGTTGCTGTTGGGCTGTTTTCCATTCCTCCCAGTTCAGACTCGTACCGGGTGCTGGTCAGCCTGCCCGCCGCCTTGATCCTGCTTGCAATCGGACTGGACTACCTGATAGAGCATCTTGGCATCGAATGGGCTCGCCACAAAAAAACATATATCGCAATCGCTTCAACGGTGATGGTTAGCCTGTTTATCTTTAATATATGGACATATTTCTTTCAATTTTCAGGGCGATGTCTGTATGGCGGCGACACCTCGACCCGCTTTGCATCCTACCTCGGCAACTATGCCCGCACCATTGGGCGCGAATCAGATGTTTATTTACTCGCAGACAGCAACTACTTTTATGGTTCCCATGCCAGTGTCGACTTTTTAAGCAACAGGCGAAAAATCATCAACTTCTCAGAACCGGCAGCAACCCTGAATGTAATTTCGGGAGAAACCATCATCGCCAGCCCCGATCGGATCGTTGAGCTGGAAGAATGGATTCGAACCCGGCCTGGCGGCACAATCCATTACATTAATGACTGTCAAAATATAATTCTCCTGGCTTACCAGTTGCCCTAACAGGCTGGCTTTGAAAGCAGAAGAGTATCGATTAATGTATCAGGTCGAAACATCCCATTGGTGGTACTGCGGGATGGAGAGCCTGACCCGTCAACTACTGACCCCCTTGGAACGGGCCGGCAATCTAAAAATATTGGACGCAGGCTGCGGCACGGGCGGCGCGCTGAGCGGATACCTGGCTGAATACGGGACTGCCACGGGCTGCGATCTCTCAACCTTGGCGCTCGCTTTTTGTCAAAAAAGAAACCTGTCCAAAATTGCGCAGGCCTCGGCCACCAGTCTGCCTTTTTCCTCTGCCCATTTTGATCTCGTGACCAGTTTCGATGTGCTTTACGAGCGCGGGGTCGCCAGCGACTGGCTGGCTGTATCGGAGTTCGGGCGCGTCCTGCGGCCTGGCGGATATTTGCTGCTGCGCCTGCCGGCCTATAACTGGCTGCGCGGAAAACATGACGAACGCATCCAGACCGCCCGCAGATACACAGCCGCCCAGGTTAAAACCATGCTTGCAGAAAATCAGTTTAAGATTATCAAACTGACGTACGCCAACAGCCTGCTTTTTCCGCTTGCTGTGGCAAAACGCCTGCTGGAGCAACTGCAGCCCCCAGGCAAAGATCAATCGGATTTGCAGGCCAGCCCTGCCTGGCTCAACCCCATCCTGACAAAAATTCTTGCCAGTGAAGCCCATCTCATTGCCCGTACAAACCTGCCCTTTGGCCTGAGCGTCCTGGCCCTGGCGCAAAAACCTCGATGAAACCCAGCCAAACAAGCCCAAAACTGACCAGCCTGAGCGTCGTGCTGCCTGCATACAACGATGGCGGCACCATCCCCAGTATGGTCCTCACCTCTCTGATTGCTGCGCGCCAGTGGACAGATGATTTCGAGATTATTGTAATCAACGATGGCAGCCGCGATTACACCGCCGAAGTACTCGACGAATTGTCCGAACGCATCCCCGAGCTGACGGTGCGCCATCACCCCAAAAACCAGGGCTATGGCGCAGCACTCCGCCACGGATTTCACCTGGCGCGCAAAGACTGGCTCTTTTATACGGATGGCGACGCCCAGTACAACCCCCTCGAACTGGATAAACTGGTCAGGGTGCTTGAACCCGGAATAGACATTGTCAACGGCTACAAAATTGCGCGCAACGATCCGCTCCACCGCAAAATTATCGGGAAAATTTATCACCATCTCAGCCGGCTTGCTTTTGGCTTTCACCTGCGCGATGTCGATTGTGACTTTCGCCTCATCCGGCGGGCGGCCTTTGATTCCATAAAACTCGAAAGCAGGGATGGGGCCATCTGCGTCGAAATGGTCAAGAAATTTCAAGATGCGGGCTTCAAGTTTGGCGAAGTGCCGGTTAATCACCATCATCGCCAGTATGGCAAGTCACAATTTTTCAACTGGCTGCCGATCCTGCGCTCGCTCTGGCACCTGACACAGTTGTGGTGGAAACTGGTCGTAAAAAAAGAGCATCTGAGATGACGGACGATCTAAAGGCAAAATTTTACGGGAAAAATACCCTCATCACGGGCGGAATGGGCTTTATCGGCAGCAATTTGGCTCAACAGCTGCTGGCCCTGGGCGCAAACATTACCCTGATCGACACCCTGCACCCCAAACATGGCGGCAACCCGTTCAATATCGAGGCAATCAAGAATCACGTCAACAGCATCATCGCTGATATGGGCGATGAAAGGCGCATCAGTCCGCTCATCCCCCGCCAGGACTATATCTTCAACCTGGCCGGGCAGGTCAGCCACACCGCCAGCATGAGCGACCCGCAACACGACCTGGCCCTGAATGCCGCCAGCCACCTGGCGCTGGTCGAAATGTGTCAAAAACTGAACCCCCACGTAAAAATCATCTATGGCGGCACGCGCCAGGTCTATGGAGTTCCGCAATATCTGCCGGTCGACGAAAACCACCCGGTAGCGCCGATCGACTATAACGGCGTCAGTAAAATGGCCGGAGAGTGGTATCACCTGATCGCCCACCGCAATTACGGTCTGCGGGCCGCCAGCCTGCGGATGACCAACGTCTATGGGCCGCGCATGAGGGTGCGCGACGCGCTAAAAACCTTTATCGGGGCCTGGTTCCGCCTGCTGATTGAAGGGCGGGAACTGAAAATTTACGGAAGCGGCCAGCAGCTGCGCGACTTGAATTATGTCGATGACGTCGTCTCGGCCCTGCTGCTGGTTGCCGCCCACCCGGCCAGCGATGGCAAAATCTACAACCTGGGCAGCGATGAACACGCCAGCTTGCTTGATCTGGCCCGGCTGATGATCGAGGTCAACCAGGGCGGCAGCTACCGCCTGACTCCTTTCCCTGCGGCCCGCAAACGGATTGACATCGGAGATTACTATGGTGATTACACGAAAATAAATCGAGAAGTTGGCTGGAGTCCTAAAATCAAACTGCGTGAGGGCATCCGGCGCACGCTGGAGTACTACCGGGAACATAGAAAGCACTACTGGACCGATGCGAAATATTCCGCCAATTGACCTGAAAGCCCAATACAAAAGCATCCGCGCTGAAATCGATGCGGCCATTGCGGGCGTCTTCGCGCGCGGTATTTTTATTCTGGACAAGGAAACCGCAGCCTTCGAGCAGGAATTTGCCGATTTTTGCGGCGTTTCGCAGGCGGTCGGGGTCGATTCGGGCACTTCGGCCCTCCACCTGGCACTGCGCGCCTGCGGCATCGGCCCGGGCGACGAGGTCGTCAGCGTAGCGCAGACCGCCGTCGCCACGATTGCCGCCATCGAAATGAGCGGCGCGCGCCCGGTTTTGGTGGATATAGAACCGGCACAAATGACCCTCGACCCGTCCCGGCTCGGCCAGGTACTCACTACCCGAACGCGCGCCATCCTGCCGGTTCACCTGTATGGCTGTCCTGCAAATCTGGACGAAATCCTGGCCTTTGCCCGCGCCCACAGCCTTTTCGTAATCGAAGACTGCGCCCAGGCCCACGGCGCAACCTGGCGCAAAAAACCTGTCGGCAGCTGGGGCGATATGGCCGCCTTTAGCTTTTACCCCACCAAAAACCTGGGCGCATCCGGCGACGGCGGAGCGGTGCTGACCAACAAGCCGGAACTGGCCGAAAAAGTCCGGCACTTGCGCCAGTATGGCTGGCAGGAACGTTATCTCAGCCAGAGCAAAGGCTTCAACTGCCGGCTCGACGAGATTCAAGCCGCCATTCTGCGCGTCAAATTGCAGCATTTGTCCGTCTGGAATGCCAGACGGCAGGCTCTGGCAGGCCTTTACGATCAACTCCTGGCCGCAAGCGGGCTTATCCTGCCAGCGAAACCCCTCAACGCCAGCCACGTTTACCACCAATACGTGATTCGGCTCGAAAAGCGCGATGGGCTGCGTACGTTCCTCGCCGGGCGCGGCATTCAGTGCCTGGTCCATTACCCCGTCCCCGTTCACCTGCAGCCTGCCTATCAAAACCTGGGACATGCGCCCGGCAGCCTGCCTGAAAGCGAAAAAGCCGCCCGCCAGGTGCTGAGCCTGCCGCTCTACCCCGAAATGGACGAGCAAGACGTCCGAATTGTCTGCCAGGCCATCCTCGAATTTCTGGATGCAAAATAGTCCCAACGGTGACAACCTTCCATGACGTTTGATACCTTACAGGCGGCGGCTCTCGTGCTACACTGAACAGACACAACCCAAAGGAGAAAAAAATGCCAAAGTATTTGCCAGAACCGTTTCGCATTAAAGTTGTCGAACCCATTCGGCTGCCCTCGACCGAAGAACGCCAAGCCGCCATCCGCACAGCCGGATATAACCCGTTTTCGCTCAAAGCCGAAAGCATTTTCATCGATCTGCTAACCGACTCTGGGACTGGGGCCATGAGCCACCACCAATGGGCCGCCATGATGCAAGGCGACGAATCATACGCCGGAGCGCGCTCGTATTACCGCTTAGCGGAAGCCATCCAAGATATTACGGGCTTCCGCTTTTTTGTCCCCACCCACCAGGGCCGGGCCGCCGAGAACATCCTTTGCGCGGTGCTGGTTAAACCGGGTCAATCCGTCCCGTCGAACATGCACTTCGACACGACCGACGCCAACATCCGGGCCAGGGGCGGCAAACCGGTTAATCTGGTGATCGAGGAGGCTTTCGACCCGCAAAATCAGCACCCGTTCAAAGGCAATATGGATATTGCCAAGCTGAAAGCCTTTATCGCGCAGACCGGCGTCGAAAATATCCCATTTGGGATGGTGACGATCACCAACAACGCCGGAGGCGGGCAGCCGCTTTCGATGGCAAATATCAAAGCAATCGCTGAAACTTATCACAGCTATGGCCTGCCGTTCTACATCGACGCGGCCCGCTATGCCGAAAACGCCTACTTCATCAAACTGCGCGAGCCGGGTTATGCCGATAAATCGACCAAAGAGATTGCGCGCGAAATATTCTCCTACGCAGACGGCATGACCATGAGCGCGAAAAAAGATGCCATCGTCAACATTGGCGGCCTGTTGTGTCTAAACGACGAGCGCATCTTCCAAAATATCAAAAATGAATTGATTCTGCGCGAGGGATTCCCAACCTATGGCGGCCTGGCCGGGCGCGACCTGGACGCAATGGCTGTCGGCCTGTACGAGGGCCTGGCAGAGGATTATCTGGCCTATCGACTCGGACAAATTGCCTATCTTTCGGCCCGGCTGAAAACCCTGGGCGTGCAGATGATTGAACCGCCCGGTGGGCACGCCATCTACATTGACGCGGGCCACATGCTGCCCCACATTCCGCAATCTGAATTTCCGGGCCAGGCCCTGGCGGTGGAAATGTACCTGGCCGGCGCAATCCGCGGCTGCGAGATTGGCTCGGTCATGTTCGCCCACCCCGACCCGGATAGCGGCCAAATGGTCTACCCGAAACTGGAGCTGGTGCGTCTGGCCGTTCCGCGCCGGACCTATACCCAAAGCCACCTGGACTATGTTGCCGATACAATTGGCGAAATCAGCGAACGCCGCCAACAATTACGCGGCTTTAAGTTCAGCTACGCGCCTGAACTGTTACGGCATTTCACCGCCCGGTTTGAACCGCTCTAAGGGCGTGTAAAAGTATTCCTTCACGGTTTGGAGGGTCTTGTGGCCGGGCAAAGATTCAAATTTTAGACACGAAGGCCACAAAGGAAAACCAAAAGGAGTAAAGCGGCGGCGTTATACTTGTTCAACTCTTAAGCCAAATGTGTACTCGTTTAAACAAAAAAAGCCCCTTTCGAGAGGCTTTTTGATTAGCTGCGCGCTAAAACGGCCACAAAAGCGGCAGAATCAGCATGACCACCACGGCGCTAATCAAGACCAGCGGAATACCAACCTTTGCATAATCGCCGAAGCGATAATTGCCGGCCCCCATCACCAGCGTATTAACCGGAGAAGCGACCGGCGAAGCAAAAGCCATCGAAGCCGCCACGCCAACCGCCATCAGAAAAGCCTGGGGCTGAACACCCAGGCCGAGGGCGGTCGCCATCGCGAGCGGGGCGAGCAAAACTGTAGTCGCTGTATTGGATAACAATTGCGTGAACAAAGCCGTCCCCAAGAAAAGCCCGGCCAATACCCAAAGCGGCCCATAAGCGCCCAGGGTCTTGACCATGCTTTCCGCCACAAGGCTGACCAGCCCCACCCGTTCGAGGGCGGTACTCATCGGCAGCATCCCCGCAATCAGTACGATGCTTTTCCAGTCGATAAATCCGTAGGCCTCGTCGATGGACAAGCATCCGCTCAAAATCATCAGCAGTCCGGCTAGCATGGAAGTCGTCGTTAACGGCAGGAAGTTGCCGATCAGGACTACCAGCATCCCGGCCAAAATCAGGGCGGCAAGAGGCGCTTTGTGGCGGTGCGCCGGGCCGATCATATTTTCAGGCTGGCCCATCACCACAAAGTTGCGCTGGTTCTCGCGCAAAGCCAGGATATTCTGCCAGGAGCCTTGAATCAACAAAATATCGCCGAAACGCAATAAAGTTGTCTTGAGATTGAGCGGCTCGCCGCCGCCCGGGCGGCTAATTCCCAAAACGCTCAAGCGATAGCGCGCGCTAAACTGTAACTCAACCAAGGTCTTGTTAATCAGGGTCGAATCGGGCGGCAAAAGCACCTCGGCCAGCCCCACCTCCTGGTTAATCAGGGCCTGATCGTCTTGCGCGTCCGCAGGTTGGACGCCCAAATTCCACGAGGCAGCCAAAAGGGCGACATCGTCCGGCCCGCCCTGGACGATGACCTGATCTCCATGTTCAAAAATAGTCTCCACCGCGGGTTTAATCACGCGCGCCTTCTCATCCTGCCAAACCAAACGCGCTTCACCCACTTGAACCATCGTCCGGCCCTGCGGTTTTCGGCGGATTTCGATAATATTGACGTTAAATTGTTTGCCAAATTCTCCTTCGGCAATTGTTTTGCCGACCAGCGGAGAAGCCGAGCGCACCCGCAGCCGAAACAGGTTTTCAGAGAGGGCATAGCGTTCCACCATCTCCTTCGGGGTTTCGAGGCGGGCCAATTCCCGGACTGGCGCGCGCTCAGGCAGCAGGTGCCTTCCAAGTACTGCCATGAACAGAATCCCCACAACAACCAACACCCCGCCCAGTAGGGTGAAATCAAAAAACTGAAACGGCGAATAACCGCTTTCACGCAGCAAGTCGCTGACGACCAGGTTGGGCGGCGTGCCAATCAGGGTTAATGCGCCGCCCAGCAAAGAAGCGTAAGCCAACGGTATCAGCAGTTTCGAGGGGCTGATATGGGCACTGGCGGCCAGGCTGACCACTGCCGGAAGCAAAACCGCAACCGTGCCGGTGCTGCTCATAAAGGCAGACATCAGAGAAACGGTCAGCATGACCACAATTAACAAACTGGTCTGGTTTGTACCGGCAATTTTGAGGACCTGGTTGCCAATAATACTTGCCAGCCCGGTTTGCAAAACCGCCCCGCCGATCACAAACAGGGCCGCAATTGTCAGGACGAGGGTATTTGAAAAACCGGCAATCGCCTCGCCCGGCGTCAGCAGGCCGGAGAGCATCAGCACGATGACCACAATCAAGGCGACCACGTCCACCCGCAGCCATTCAGTCACAAAAAAAACGATAGCAAAAACAAGGATGCCAACGGTCATCCACATCTCAAAGGTCATGGTTGCTCCTCGTGAAAAGTTGTCAAACCTGCCGATTATACCTGCGATAAGCCATTCTTTTGACTTGCGCAGCAGCATCGGATATACTAACAAACAAGATAAGGATAGTCCAACTAAAAACTATTTTATAAATAAAAGGAGGCTCTTGTATGACCGATTTTAAACTGACCTATGCAACCATGTTCAACCCCCCGGAAGAACTGCACACAAAATACGACGCAGCCCTGCAAAAGGTCAAAACCAAATTTGGCGCAGAATACGCCATGCTGATTGATGGCAAAGACGTGTTTTCAGATGAAAAATTTGAAGACCGTTCCCCAATCAACACCGATTGGACGCTGGCCGTCCTGCAAAAAGGAAATGAGAAACATGCCCAGGCCGCCATGCAAGCGGCCCGCAAAGCCTTCCCGGCCTGGAGCAAAATGGCCTGGCAAAAGCGGGTCGAACTGCTGCGCAAAGCCGCCGCCCTGATCGAAGAACGGCTATTTGAACTGAGCGCGGCCATGAGCCTCGAAGTCGGCAAAAACCGGATGGAGGCCCTCGGCGACGTCCAGGAAACTGCCGATCTAATCAGCTATTCTTGCCATCAGATGGAAAAAAACGATGGATTCATCGTGCCAATGGGCAAAGACCCGCTGGTTGGCTACGACTCGACCAACCTGTCGATCCTGCGGCCTTACGGCGTTTGGCTAGTGATCAGCCCCTTCAACTTCCCATTTGCCCTGAGCGGCGGCCCGATGGGCGCGGCCCTCGCGGCAGGCAACACGCTCGTCCTCAAACCGGCCACCGACACCCCCTGGATCGTGCGCCTGCTGGCCGAATGCTTCCGCGACGCCGGCCTGCCGGATGGGGTCGTCAATTTTGTAACCGGCCCGGGCCGCACCCTGGGCCAAGCCCTGGTGGACAGCCCCGAATTAGACGGCGTCACCTTCACCGGCTCCTTTGATGTCGGCATGAAAATGTATCGTGATTTTGCCAACGGTAAATACGTCCGTCCGATTATTCTTGAACTGGGCGGAAAGAACCCGGTCATCGTCTCGCGCCACGCTGATCTGGAACGGGCCGCGATTGGCATCGTCCGCTCGGCGTTTGGCCTGCAAGGACAAAAATGCTCCGCCGCCAGCCGGGTGCTGGTAGAAGCCCCGCTTTACAATGACCTGCTGCCCATGCTTAAAGAATTAACTGAAAAGCTGGTCGTCGGCGACCCAACCGAGCGCAGCACGTACGCCGGGCCAGTCATCAACGCCGCGGCCTACCAGGACTTCCAGAACTTCAACGAAGAACTCTCCCAGGCTGGCACATTCCTGACGGGCGGCAAAATCAAAACCGGCGGCCTCTACGACAAAGGCTATTTCTGCGAACCGACCTTCGCGGTAGACGTTCCCTTCAGCCACCCGCTCTGGCAGCAGGAAATGTTTCTGCCCATCACCACAATCGGCAAAGTGGACGACCTCGAGCAGGCCATGACCATCGCCAATGATGTCAACTACGGCTTAACCGCTGGATTCTATGGTTCAGAGGAGGAAGTCGAGTGGTTCTACGATAAGATTGAAGCCGGCGTAACCTACGCCAACCGTCCGCAGGGCGCGACCACCGGCGCGTGGCCGGGATACCAGCCTTTTGGCGGCTGGAAAGGCTCCGGCTCAAGCGGCAAAAATGCTGGCGGGCACTATTATCTTCCGCTTTATATGCACGAACAAATCCGCACCCGCATCAAGTAAAATTTCAGCAGTAAAAAGAGCGCGAAACTTCTCGCGCTCTTTTTCTTTTGTCCTTAATCTTTCTTCAACCGCTGGTAAAAATGATCACGGGCGCAGGCCGGGCTGCTGCGCAGCAGGAGAATAGCGCTTGTATCCGGGTCAGTCACAATCGCGGCAAGCATTTTTGGCCGGGACTTGAACCCAAAAGCCGAAACCGTTCAATGTGACCACTGCCGATTTACCCGCAAAATTGGTTGCGGTCCCGCCGGGGGCAGTGCACTGAACGACATCATTGCCGGGGTGGTAACGGCAGCGCAACTTAATGTTTTTGTCTTTGACGGCCAAAAAGCCCTTCAATTCTTTCTCGTCAAAAGTGCCAGTCACCTTGAATTTGAAGATCATGCCCTTTTCCTTCATGAAGGTTGCTTCAACCAGGGTCACTCCGGTAATTTTTGCGGTAGCGGGGGCTGGCATCGGCGCAGAGGCGCTCAGGGCCAGGGAAGCCAACATTGAAACAACCACCAAAACAAACAGAAAAGATTTTCTCATTTTATACTCCTTGAAAAGCAATCGAGAAACGTGAACGGTTGTAAAAATTATAGCACTCAATTACATAACCTTCTTGACCACCAGCAAGCCTGCGCGCTCTTTGTTGGCTTTTTCGATGGCATCTGCCGAGCCAAGCACAACCACTTCGCCTTTTTCGGCGACTTGCGCCAGGGTTACGGCGAAGCGTTTGAAATCGGTCAGATCTGTGCTGAGCACTTCATCTCGAATCTGCTGGCGGACCTCGTCGGTGTAATCGGTCAGGTAACGAACCATGCTGGTCCAGCCTTTGGCATCGGGCAGCAGGTAGGCGTCCAGTTCGCCGATGGTGCCGATGATGGTTTTGGTCAATTCGGGCTGGCTCAGGTCGAGGGCGCGCAGGAAGGCCGGGGTCGCGTCATAATTGTCGAGGCTGGCGAGCAGGTTCGGGTCACGGTACGAGAGATAAGAAAAAGTGCCGGAAGACATGTCGAAAGTGCTGAAGCCGCCGTAGGCCCCACCCTGCACCCGGATTTTGTCCCAGAGCCAGGTGGTGCCGAGATAGTTACGGATGACGTTCAGTGAGCCATCCGGTTTGTAGCCGAGGGCGTAAAGATTCGCGCCCTTGCCCACGTAGTTAACCTGGGCAGGGATGGTCAGGCCTTCGTTTTTGGCGGAAACCAATGGCGGCCACTGGACGGGAACAGGCGTGAGCGTGGGCAAGGCCTCGATCAGGGTTGCCAGGGCCGGGGCGAGCGCTCCGAAGGAGGCCGAGTCGAGGGTCAGATTGACGATCAGCGTGGCACGATTCAGCAACAGCCGCCGCAGCGTTTCCAATTTTTCCAGAACCCCGGCCCAATCCTGGTCGATCTCTTCAGCCAGACGCCGCAGGAAGAACAGGTTGTCCAGGCCGCTGATTTGCTCGCTGACCCAGCCCGATCGGCTGAAATGGGCCGAGAGCCGATTCTTCACCACGAGATGCCCGCCGGGAATCAACCCGGCTTCTGCGCCAGATTTTTCTTCGAGCACAATTTGCTTGAAGCGCTCGCGGTTGTCGAGTTTGGCACTCAGCAGCACATCTTTCAGGATATCGAGCAGCTGCGGGGCTTTATCGATGGTGGCCTTGCCGCGCAGAAAAAAATAAAGGGCCGACTCTTGTGATTCGCGGATGGCGGAGGCCAGGACCGCCGCCCGGATGCCGCCGGTGCTTTTGCCGATGCGCTGGGTCAGGGTCACATAATCCTGGCTTTGGGTGCCCATCTGAAGCAAGACCCGTCCCAGCAGGCCGACAAACGGCAGCAAATCGGCAGGCAGGGGATGCAGATCAAAGCCCAGGTCGAGGTAGAGAATGCCGTTGGTGGGCAGGTCGTGGGTCAGCAAGGTTGCGCCCCCAATCTGGCTAATCTCAAGCGGCAGGCTCTTAATCTTGGGGTCGATATCTTCCAGCGTCAGGGCCGGGAGGCTTGCCAGGGCTGCGGGGCTGTCGGGGGTTTCCTGATGTTTCTTCAGTTCGGCCACATTGGCAATAATGGCCTCAATCTGGGCGGGGGTCAGGTTCGCTTTGACCTGCGCCAGGCGGGCGGCTTCGGCGGCTTCCTGACGCTTGCCTTGTTCGGGATCGGGCACAAGCTGCAAGCTGGAGCGGTGCGGGTTGTCCAGTAGATATTTTTTAATCAGGTTTGCAAAGTAACCTTGTGGCTGATTTTTGAGCGCGATCAGGGGCGCTTCAAAAGCCAGGCCGTCAAGCGGGTTGGCGTCGTAGAGCCAGGGGGCCAGCGCGTTCAGCATCAGGAACAATCCCCGCGGAAAACGTCCGGTGTTTTGTTCGCGCAAGCGGAATTCGAGGGTATTGATGGATGCGGCCACGGTTTCAGGGTCGAGACCGTTTGCGGCCAGTTCCGTCAAAGTGGTCTGGATGAGGCTTTCCACCTTTTCCAGGTCGGCCCGCGCGACACCTTTCATCCCGGCTGAGAAGTAACCCTGGCGCAGCTCCTCCTGGTAGCCGCCGAGCGCGTCTTCCCCCAGGCCGCTTTCAAGCAAAGCCTTCTTGAGGGGCGAGGCCGGGGTAGCCAGCAAAATATGCGCCAAAACCGACAGGCTGAGGGTCGTCTGCGGATCGGTGCTTTCGGGCATCAGCCAGTTGAGGGTGATATAAGATTTTGCGTCCTCGGCATCGCCGCTATCGTAGGGCTGCACAATCCGTTTCGGGGCCGTCCACTGCGCCTGAAGCGGCAGACCCGACTGGACTTCTTTGCGCTCAAAAGCGTTCAACCACTCCTCAAGGATGCGCAAGCGCTCCGGTTCGGGGTCGTCGCCGTAAAAATAGATGTAAGCATTCGAGGGGTGGTAGTAGGTCTCGTGAAAATTCTTAAACTCAGCATAGGTCAGGTCCGGGATGAAGGCCGGATCGCCGCCGGAGTTCAATCCGTAGGGCGTATCCGGGTAAAGCGATTGCTGGGAGAGCTCAGCGAGCAGATCGTCGGGCGAGGAGAGCGCGCCCTTCATCTCGTTGAAAACCACGCCTTTGAAAACCAGCGGATCGTCCGGGCTTTCGATTTCGTAGTGCCAGCCTTCCTGCTGGAGCGTGCGTTCAGGAATCAGCGGATAAAGCACCGCATCGAGATAGACATCGATCAGGTTGTAGAAATCCTTCAGGTTGGTGGTGGCGACGGGGTAACAGGTCTTGTCCGGGTAGGTGAAGGCATTCAGGAAGGTGTTGAGCGAGCCTTTAATTAACTCGACAAAAGGCTCCTTTACCGGATATTTGCGCGAACCGCACAGCACGGAATGCTCCATGATGTGGGCGATGCCGTTCGAGCTTTGGGGCGGGGTGCGGAAGCTGATCCCAAAAACTTTGTTTTCGTCCTTATTCAAGACCGACAAAATCCGCGCGCCGGTTTTATCGTGGCGGTAGAGTTTGGCGGTGGAGGCAATTTCCGGGATGGTCTCTTCTTGCAGGAGGGTAAAGGTCATGGCAGTCTCCAAAGGTAAACGCGAGGGTTGGTTTTCGGGCTTGGCCGGCTTGGCCGGCTTGGCCGGGTATCTTTGCACCGGTTTTATGGGCAAAACTATTTTATCCCAGCTTGCCGTCTGGCGGAAATCCAATCTGGATTAATCCGTTATCAGCAAGCTGGAGGCAGCCAGTTTATTCTTGCCAAACTCAAGTTAACTTGAGTTTAGGGTTCAATTTGAATCAAAGCTTTTTCGTACACGGACTGCACGGGTTACGCGGAATCTCACGGATTTTTCTTGAAAAATCCGCGTAGATCCGTTTAATCCGCGAAATCCGCGTCCAGATTTGGTTTTTTAATCGCCTTTTAAACCAGCTTTCCTGCTTCTCCAGACTCGTAAAAACGAACTCTAAAATCAAGAAGTTAAGCGCGGGTCGCCCTCAGCGATGAATAACACAATCTCCCCGCTCTTGGGGCGCGGGGAGAAAATTCTGTCTGAATTTGGAAGTACCGGACTGAGCTTAGCGCGGCTTCTGGGATTTGAGAACCTCATCCAGGGCTTCAACCGTGATGGGCTTGGTCAGGAAACCGCGCGCGCCCTGGCGCAGGGCTTGCGCCCGGGTTTCAGGCTGGTCTTCCGAGGAAACGATAAAAACCGGTACCCCGGCCAGGCGCGGCTCGCGGCTCATAAATTTAAGAATTTCAAACCCGCTGACGCCCGGCATATTAATATCCAAAAAAACCAGGTCGGGAGTCTCCTCGCGCAAAATGGAAATCCCGGCACTCGAGCCATAGGCCGCGCGCGCCGGGCAATCCAATGCCTTTAAAATCCGGACCAGCGTATCGGCAGTCGCGCGAGAATCATCAATCACCAAAACACTTTTCATCGTTCAATCCTCCAGTAAAACATCACCCATTATACTGGTATCATACCCCGGCAGGGCGCGGACAGCATTCTGAAATGCTTGCGATTGCAACAAATCGAAGAGCGGTGCAAGCAGCTTGCTTTCCGCATAGATTTTTGGGATGACCAAATCATAACGCTCGTGGAAAAGCGGCACAAAATCCAAATCCAGAGCCTGGGCCGCCGCCGGAATCCCCAGCCCGCAATCCGCGCGGCCGCTTGCGACCGCCGCCGCAACGCCCAGATGGGTATACTCCTCGTCTGCGTAGCCGCGCACCAGGCCGGGAGCAATCCCTAATTTTTCAAAATGATAATCGAGAAGGACTCTCGTCCCCGCCCCGCGCTGGCGATTAATGAAAGTGACCCCGCCCTGCGCCAAATCCTGCAAGGATCGGACTCCCTTCGGGTTGCCGGGCCGCACAATCAGCCCTTGTTCACGCCGCACCAATCCCAGCAACCTGACCGCCAAACCCGGTAAATACTGACGGATGTATTTCACGTTATAGTCGCCGGTCTGCGGGTCGAGCAAGTGTGACCCGGCAAAATGAGCTTCACCGCGCTTGAGGGCAATCAAGCCACCCAGCGAGCCAACGTTGGCCGAAACCAGGCGGCGTTCCTGCTCGGATAAAAACTGGGCCATCAAATCCAAAATAACATCGTGCGAACCGATGCAAAAAATCGTCCGGTCAATTTCCTGCATCGACCGAAAACAGCGCGCCTGAACCGGCTCACCCGCCTCGACGCCCTGCGTGCCGCTCGGAATCAGCACCAGCCCGTCGGCCCGCACCAGCGAAGTGATGACGCCCGCCCCGCGCGCAATCGGGGCTGCCAGCAGCTTTTCACCCACGCGCCCAATGGCTACCCGCATAAAATCATCGTCTCCGGCAGGGGAAGTAACCTTACGGGTCAGCGTCACGGTTGCGAGCGGCAGTTCCAGCGGACGGCGTCCCAGCCAGCGCGCAAGCACTTCCTCGACGAAAATATCCACCGTCAGCGCGGCAGAAACCGGATAGCCCGGAACGCCGATGATCGGCACAAAAACGGACGGGTGGGCCTGCGTTTTTCGTTCGAGCATCCCCAGAATGACCGGGTGTCCGGGCCGAACCGCGACCCCATGCACGAGCAGCCTGCCCAGTTTCTCAACCACGCGCGCAGAAAAATCATCCGCCCCGGCAGAAGACCCAGCATTCAGCAAAACCAGGTCGTGGCTTTGGGCGGCTTCAGCCACGCGGGCGCACAAGACATCAAAATCATCGGGAGTGATTGGGAAGCGGGTTGGGCTGGCTCCCATGGTTTTGACCTGAGCGGCCAGGACGAGCGAGTTATATTCGAGAATATCGCCGGGTTTGAGCTGCGCGCCGAGCGGGACAAGTTCGGTTCCGGTGGGCAGAATCGCGACACGCGGCGGACGCGCCACTGAAACGCTGGTGTGGCCCGCAGCGGCAATCGCGCCCAAGTCATAGGGGCGTAAAACAGATCCGGCTGGCAGCACGAGTTGAGTGGCGACGATATCTTCCCCCAACGGACGGACATGCTGCCAGGGAACAATCGCTGCCCGAATGCGGATGCGTTCCGGGCAGCGAATATCGGCAGCGTTTTGGCCGTTTTGATCCAGCGCTTCGACGTTTTCGATCTGAATAACGGCGTTCGCCCACCCGGGCAGCGGGTCGCCGGTATCGACGTATTGGGCGGCATCTGGCAAGTTAAGCAGGACGGGGGCCGAGGGCTGCGCGCCGCGAGTCTCTTCAGCGCGGACGGCAAAGCCATCCATGGCGGCGGCGTGGTAGTGGGGCGAAGAGCGCAAGGCCCAAAGCGGGCCGGACAGTACCCGCCCCAGGCAATTTTCATCGAGCGGCAGGGTTTCTTTGCCCAGAATTTGCCAGAGGCCCACCTGCTGCAAAGCCGCGTGAAAAACCTTTTTGGCTTGCGCGAGAGGAATGTCGTTCAGGTAAAGGCTCATGGGATTTTTGAAAAACTTGCCCCAATTTATCTTGGGGCAAGCGGGTGAAAGTCCATAAATTAGGGGGTCGGCGTCAGCGTAGGCACTTCAGGGATGGGAGTGAAAAGCTCTGGCGTGGCCGTGAAGGGTTCTGGGGTGGCCGTCGGCGGGTAACATTCGCTGAAAAGCTGGTTGTATTTGGCGGTATAGTCGCCATCCAACGGGCCGATGGAAGCCGAGATGTCCCATTGCTCAAGGGCGGGACATCGGTCTTTCAGGCGCGGATTGGCATCCAGAACGTCACCGTAATTGAGGAGGGCCAAACGATAACGCTCGTTGGCGGTCATGTTCGAGCCATCGCGCAGGTTGGGTGTAAAGCGGGCCACTTCGCCAAAGTAATTGACGGCCTGGAGCCAGTCCAGTTCCCAGAACGAAGCGCCCTGGATGTACATCCGGGCAAAGTTGCGATAGCCGGCGGCCTGACCATCGAGCGGGCCAAAACGTTCGGCCAGGGTCAGATCGTAGATTCCGCCTTCCAGGTTGGGCGGGTTGGCATAAACACCCTGGCCCAGGATTTTTGCCGCGCCGCGGTTGCGGAGGGCCATGAAATACATCCCGTCCAGTTGGGCGGCCCGGTAAGTGTTGTCTTTTTTGCGGAGGGCATCCAGGCTGGCAATTGCGCCATCCCAATCTGCGGCTGCCAGTTGAGCCTTGATCTGGCTGAAAATTGACTCCTGCTCGCGCAGGTCAGGCGTTGGGGTGATGGTGGGCGTGAGCGTCAGCGTGGGAGAGGGCGTGATCGCCATTTGGATCAAGACCTGGGAGAGCAAATCGGCTGCGCCGGGGTAGCCAGGCTCACTTTTGAGAATATATTCCACCCGCTGGCGGGCATTGTCGAGGCGGCGGGCGGCGAAATCTTGCTGAGCCATTTCAAACTGTTCGCCAAAGGCCTGCGAACGGGTAGCGTCTGCGGCAGCGACTCGATCGGTAACACCCCAGCCATAGCCGCCCATGCTGCCCAAAATCAGCGCGGCGGTTAGAATGAAGAGTCCAATCAGGAAGCCAAAGCGGCCTCGTTTTCGTATTTTTGTGGGTTGTGTATCAGATAAGGTTGTCATTTTTTTTACTTTCAGTTCTGTATGTTATGCACAAAGCTCGGACAAGTCGAATATTATACCCGATTAGAAATAGCTACAAGCGAAAGAGCATCTTGACTTCAGGCCAGACGATCACCAGGGCAGCCAGCCCGCCGACGACCATCCCGATCAGGGCGGTTGAGATGGCTCCGCCCGGCAGGTAAACCGCAATCAAGTAAGCCAGCGCGCCGCCCACCGCTGAGGCCAGCAGGCTGAGCGCAAAGGGTTTGCCAACCCGCAAGGGTTGCTGAATTTCTCGCGAGAGCAGGAAAAACAATAAAACCGCCTCGACCAACAGCGAGATTTCGGCCAGCGCAATCAGCGGCGCACCAACAGAGCGGAAAAAGGTAATCGCGGCCAGGCCGATGCCGGAAAATAAAACCAGGCGCAGCAGTACCGCAAAGAGCGGCATAAAAGGTTGCTTACGGGCATAAAAAGAGCGCACCGCCAGCTCGTGGATGTTGTAGCCAAGCAAGGTCAACAGGAAGGCGCGCGCCGTCCAGGTGATGAGGAGAGAGATTTCTTCGCCAAAGCCAAATACGGCCCGCACAAGCGGATGCAGGCCGGCAGCCATGATGACGGCCAGCGGCAGGGTCGCGGCGATTAAAACCCGTAAAGCGCGCTCGACCGCCTGTCCAAATTCCGTCCAATCCTGGCGGGCGGCCAGTTCTGATAAAGCGGGCAGCATGGCGGTGGCAATTGCGGTTCCGAGAATGGTTTGGGGCACTTGCATAATCATCCAGCCATACGTCAGGGCGGTGACTGCGCCGGGCTGCTGAAGCTGGGAAGCGAAATTATCCCGCAAAATGGCAACGATTTGAATGCCGCCCATGGTCAGCAGGCGCGGCCAGAGCAGGCCCAGGGCTTCGTTCAGGCCGGTGTTGGAGAGATCAAGCGAAGCCGTCCAGCGGAATCCGTAGGCCGCCAGGGCCGGGACTTGAATCAGCAGATGCAGGGACGCGCCTAAAATAACGCCGTAGACGAGGCCCTTGATTCCAAAAAGCGGCACCAGAAAAATTGCGCCAAGAATCTGGCCGACGTTGTAAGCAGCCGGGGCCAGGCCGGGCATCAAGAAATGCTGATTGGCCTGCAAGCTCGCCATGACCAGCCCGCTGATCGAGAAAATAACCGTCGCAATCAGGTTCAGGCGCATCAGGTCGGCCAGCAAGGCCAGTTGGTCGGGCGGGAAACCGGGCGCAATCACGCGCGCGGCAATTTGCTCCGCAAAAATGGCGATCAAAATTGCAATTGCGCCCGTCACCACAAAAGCCAGGTTGGCAACCCGCGAGAACAAATCCCAGGCGGCGGCGCGGTCCTTCTTCGTCAGATATTCGGTCAGGAGCGGGATAAAAGCCATTGCCAGGGCGCCGCCTGAGATCAGCGCAAAAAGCAGATCGGGCAGGTTGTTGGCGGCATTGAAGGTGTCCAACAGATGGACTTCCTCCCGATACTGGCGCGAAATGATGCCAGTCCGCACAAACGCCAGGATTTTGTCAAAGCCAAAAAGGGCAATCACCAGCAGGGCATTCAGGCTGGTGCGGGTTAATTTGAGCCGGGTGATTATCGAAGAGATCATCCTGTTTTGCCTCGCATCCGTGGGCGGAGATAAAAACGAACCCTGCAATCATACCAGATTGCAGGGCGCGCTCGACGTTGCTTGAGGCCGCCAGGCAGCCAGCGAATCGCCTACAAATCAGCCGCCGGGGATAAATTCTCGCTGCCGGGCAATTTGCCAGCCAACGTTTGGGGTTTGTGGATCAGGATCGGGAAGCATTCGGGGCAGATAAAGTAGGTCTGGCCGCGATATTCGAGCGAAACCAGGGGAGTCAGATCAGCGCTGCGGTTGCAGTTAAGGCAGGTGTTTACGGTCATGAGAGAGTTCCTTTTTGGGGTGGTTCTATTCCAATAAATTTAGCTTTCAAAGCAGGCCAACTATACCCGCGCCGGGCAAAATCCCCTGTGACGAAAGTCACATTGAAAGCAAGCCCAGCAGCCAGCGCAAAGCCCAAAAGGCGATCATACCGAGCGCTATCGTCCAGGTGACGCTGCGGGTGCGGATGGCAACCCCAGCCGCCAGCAAACCCGCCAGCAAGCGTGGGTTGAGCGGGTTTAGATTCAAGACTCCATCCGGCATGAGCAATTCCGGCACGATGATGGCCGTCAGCGCGGCAACCGGCACATAGCGCAGGCCGCGTTTGACCAAATCGGGAATTTTCCAGCGCTGAAACAGGCCGATAAACGACAAGCGCGTCAGAAAGGTCAGGATGCCCAGGCAAATCATGACCAGCCAGATCAGGCTCATGATTTACGCTCGACGAGCAAACCGGTAACAATCCCAACCAGGGCCGCCGCGACCAGCCCCAGCTTGTAAGGCAGCCCTCCCGCCAGGATCGATGTCAGGCCGGCCGCAAACGCCGCAAATAGGGTCGGCCTGTCGCGCAGGACGGGAAAAACCAGGGCAATAAAGGTCAGGGCCAGCGTGAAATCCAGCCCCCAGCCAAGCGGGATTTGTGCGCCCAGGAAGATTCCGATGGCAGTGCTGAGCTGCCAGCCGCCCCAGAGCGTGAGGCCGGCCCCCAGAAAATAGTAGTGTTTGAACTGCGGAGGCGAATCGGCGTTGAAATGGAGAACAGCAACAGCGTAGGCTTCATCCGTCAGGAAGTAGGCCAGAACTCCCTTCCAAAGCCGATTCAGGCCGAGGGTATGCGGCGCAATCGAGGCGGAATAAAGCGCATGGCGCAGATTAATCACAAATCCGGTAAAAATCATCACCAGCGCGGGTGTCCCGATTCCCATCAATTTGACGAGCATAAACTGTGAAGACCCGGCAAAAACAATTGCCGACATGGCCTGGGCGGCCAACGGCGAAAGCCCGGCCTCCAGCGCCAAAATGCCGTAAATCATACCAAACGGGGCCACCCCCAACAGCAGCGGCAATTCGGCCCGCGCGCCCGAAAAAAACTGAAAGGACGGTTGATTTTGCATAAATATTGGCCGATTATAGACCCAAATATGCTATAGTTGGCGATTATCTCAAGGAGCTATCCATGAACCCTTTCATCGCAATGATCCTGACCCTGGCCGCATCCCTTGCCTGGCTGCGCATCCTGAATTTCGCCGCCCAACGCGGCTGGATCGAAAGCCGCCTGAGCCGCAAACTAATCCACATCGGGACTGGCCCCATTTTCGTGCTGTGCTGGCTGCTCTTCCCCGGGACGTGGTACGACCGCTACCTGGCCGCGCTCGTGCCCGGGCTGATTACGGTTCAATTTGCGCTGATCGGCCTGGGCGTCATCAAAGATGAAGCCTCGGTCAAAGCCATGTCGCGCAATGGAGACCCGCGCGAAATCTTGCGCGGCCCGCTCTATTACGGAATTATGTTCGTATTTCTGACGCTCGTTTTTTGGAAGGACTCGCCGGTCGGGATGGTGGCGTTAATGATGATGTGCGGCGGCGATGGGGTGGCCGACATCGTCGGACGGCGGATGCGCTCTGCCCGTTTGCCCTGGTCGGGCGAAAAGAGCGTTGCCGGGTCTGTCAGCGTGTTGCTGGGCGGCTTTGGGCTTTCAGCGGTGATTGTCTGGGTTTATGTGGCCCTGAATGTTTTCCCGGCCCCGTTTGTTTCCTACCTGCCGCCCCTGGCCGTGATTGCCCTGGTCAGCACAGCGGTCGAATCGTTGCCCCACAAAGATATCGACAACCTGACGATGACCCTGACCGCCGCGCTGCTGGGCTGGTGGTTGTTTTAGGGGTCTAGAAAAGCTCCCAGATTTGATTTGGCTTCAGCCCAGGCTTCATCATAAGCCGCCTCAAGCGCCGGGTGAAATCCGCGCAGGCCATCCACCACCTGTCCGCTCCAAAGCACATATTCGCGGATGCGGGCCTCGCTCCAATCGGGCGGCGGGGTGTAAGTAATATCGTGCAGATTTGAAATTTTATCGGCAATTTTGACCGCCCTGGCCGAGATCGATTTATGGGGCGCGTTGACGATCTGCAAGCGTTTACGTTCCGCTTTTGGCAAAGATTTATCGTCAGTCGCTTCCATCACCACAGCGCGCACTTGCGGGCCAAATAACTCGTCCAATTCTTGCGGAGTCGTATCGGTATCTTCAACGGTATCATGCAGAATAGCCGCCAGCAAAGTGACTTCGTCTCGAATTCCGCCAACGCGCCACAGAATCTCTGCAACCGCGATCGGGTGATTAATATAGGGGTCGTGTTGCGCTCCCTTGCGGCGCTGGCTGCGATGTTTTTCAGCGGCAAATAAAATGGCGCGCAGCAAATTTCCGGGCAGGTTGTAGGGATCGTTTTGGGTCATAAAGAATTCCAATCTGTCTATCATTTTGTAATTCAAAGATAGCCGCGAGTATAACGCCTTCGGGCTTGTTCGTCACGCCGAAATTCTCAAAGGCGCGGTGAAAAAATCTTCACGAACATTTGTTTCATGGTAAACTCACCCCATGAAACCAATCGTCGTGATCGACCTTGAAACCACCGGCCTGGACCCTCAAAAAGATGCGATTATCGAGATCGCAGCCGTCCGTTTTAGCGGCAGCCGCGTCGAGGCTGAATTTGAAACCCTGATCAACCCCAACCGTCACATCCCCGAAAACATCACCCAACTAACCGGCATTGACGACGCGATGGTGCGCAATGCGCCGCGCATCGCAGAGGTGCTGGCCGAATTGGAAAGTTTCTGCGGCGATTTGCCGATTCTGGGACAAAATGTACGTTTTGACCTGGGATTTTTACGCCGTCAGCGTGTGCTGGCCTTCAACGAGGCGGTCGATACCTACGAAATGGCTTCGGTTTTGCTGCCCTCGGCCAGCCGTTACAATCTGGGCGCTTTGGGGCAGCTTTTGGGCATTCCACTGTCTGCCACGCATCGCGCGATGGACGATGTGCGCGTGACCCTGGCGGTTTACCAGCGGCTGGTGGCGCAGGCTTCGGAATTGCCGCTTGAGGTGCTGTCGGAAATCGTCCGCATGGGCGAGCCGCTTGAGTGGGATGGCAACTTCGGTTTTCAAGAGGCCCTCCGGCTGCGGGCCAAAGAACCGGTGCAGGCCAAACGGGTTAAACCAGGCCCTGCGGGGCCGCTCTTCGCTGAGGCTGAATCCGCTCCGCCGGCCCGCCCGCTTGGGCCGGTAAAAGAAGCTCTGCCGCTGGATGTCGATGAGGTGGCGTCCATTCTGGAGTACGGCGGGCCTTTTTCCAGCTATTTTGAAACCTATGAACAACGCCCGGAGCAGGTCGAAATGCTGCGGGCGGTCACCAATTCGCTTTCCTACAGCCAGCACCTGATGGTCGAGGCCGGGACGGGGGTCGGCAAGTCTTTTGCGTATCTCGTGCCGGCGGCCCTGTTTGCCATTCAGAACAATACCCGGGTGGTGGTCTCGACCAACACGATCAACCTGCAAGACCAATTGATTAACAAGGATATTCCGGCGGTGCGCGAGGCGCTCCAGATTCCGCTGCGGGCGGCGGTTTTGAAAGGCCGCGCAAATTACCTGTGCCCGCGCCGTTTGGACATTCTGCGCCAGCAAGGGCCGCGCAACGAAGAAGAAGTGCGTGTGCTGGCCAAGACCCTGGTTTGGACATTGAGCGACTCAAGCGGCGACCGCGGCAACCTGAACCTGAACCGTCCGCAAGAAAAAGATGTCTGGATGAAGCTCTCGGCAGAAGACGAGGCTTGTTCCAGCGAAAATTGCGCCAGCAAGATGGGCGGAATTTGTCCATTTTATCGCGCCAAGCAGGCCGCCCAGGCTGCCCATATCCTGGTGGTCAACCACGCCCTGCTGCTTTCGGACGTGGCCGCGGAGGGCAAGGTTTTGCCCGAATATCAATACCTGGTGATTGACGAAGGCCACCACCTGGAAGCCGCCACCACCGGCGCGATGTCTTTCCGCATGAGTCAGGCCGATTTCGAACGCCTGATCCGCGAAGTTGGCGGGTCTTCAAGCGGGATATTGGGCAATTTTCTGAGAGTCGTGACCGACCTGGTGCGCCCTTCAGACTTTGCAACGCTTGCCAACCTGGTTCACCGCGCTTCAGATCTGAGCTTCCGGCTTGAAAACCAGGCCCGCGATTTTTTCTACGGCCTGATGGAATTCATGCAGTACATGCAGGAAGGCCGCCCGCAAAGCCTGTACGCCTTTTCAACCCGGATTTTGCCGGCCACCCGCACCGCGCAAGGCTGGGACAATGTCGAAATTAGCTGGGATTCGACCGGTGAAACCATGCGGCTGCTAATTAAGGTCGTTGGCGAAGCCTATAAGGCCGCCAGCGAATTGTATGCCGCCGGCGTTGAAGAAATCGAAGACCCGCTTGGCTCGATCAGCGGCCTCTACCGGCGGCTGACGGAAGCTGAAACCGCCATCAGCGGCATGATGCACGACCCGAAGCCCGAAACAATTTACTGGGTCGAGATTCAGCCCCAAAACAAGCGACTGACGCTCAATACCGCTCCGCTCCGAATTGGGCCGCTGATTCAAAAATATCTCTGGCACGAAAAAGAAGCGGTCATTTTGACCTCGGCCACCCTGACCGCCGCCGGAGATTTCGGCTACGTCCGCAACACGTTGATGGCCGAAGAAGCCGATGAACTGACGCTGGGCTCCCCCTTTGATTATGAAAGCTCGACCCTGCTCTTCATTGCCAAAGACATCCCTGAGCCGAATGCGCCCGGTTACGAGCAGGCGGTCAACCGGGCCATCGCCCAGACCGCAATTGCCAGCAACGGACGCATGTTGGCGCTCTTCACCTCCTACGCCCAACTCAAACGCGCTTCGCAAGCCGTCAAACCCTTGCTGCGCGATCACGATATTCAGATTTACGAGCAGGGCGAGGGCGCATCACCGCAATCGCTGCTCGAATCCTTCAAAAATACAGAGCGGGCCGTCTTACTGGGGACACGTTCCTTCTGGGAGGGCGTCGACCTGCCCGGAGAATCGTTGCAGGTGGTGGTGCTGACAAAAATCCCGTTTGAAGTGCCTTCCGACCCGATTGTTGCCGCCCGCTCTGAAACCTTCGACGACCCGTTTGGTGAGTATCAGGTGCCTGAGGCGATTCTCAAATTCCGGCAGGGATTCGGGCGTCTGATCCGTTCCGCC
Source organism: Anaerolineales bacterium (assembly GCA_034004515.1). GTDB lineage: Bacteria > Chloroflexota > Anaerolineae > Anaerolineales > Villigracilaceae > UBA8950. The sequence goes on from JAVEWN010000013.1 coordinate 41,593, forward strand.
AGCGACCGGGGCGTGGTGGCCGTCCTCGACCGGCGCGTGCTGACGAAGCAATACGGACGTCTGTTTCTCGGTTCGCTGCCGCAGTGCAGCGTCCGCCAGGGCAACGCCGCCGAACTGCCGCGCCTGACAGAAAAATGGATCGGCATGTAGACAAAAAATCCCGCCAATCAAGATCGGCGGGATTTTTATTGATGTAAAGAAAATTAATTTTACAGATCGCCGTCCTGAGCGGAGGGCGAAGCGCAGCCCGCAGTCGAAGGACGCTCCGCTCACCTGTGCCTGCGTCTCTAAATGATTAATATCTAGCGTTTACGCAGGGCTTTCCGCAGGCGCTGCCAGGTGCGTTGGGCCAGGCTGGCCTGTTGCGGCGCGATTTGCTGGCGGGTATAGCGGGCTTCGATAAAGGCTGCGGTCAGGGCCGCAATATCGGGTTCGGATTCGGGGAGAGCCACGTCAAGGCGTTGGGCATATTCGCTCGGCGTCTGAGACCGGCTGCGGGGCAGTCCGCTTTCGGCGCTGCGGCGCAAAAAGGCCTGGTAGTAGAAATAAACCTTGCGGCGCGGGTCGAGCCTGCCCAAATTAATCCATCCGCGCGCGGGTTGGCCGGCTGCGCGCCGGACGCGCAAACGCTCCGCCTGGGCCTGGACTGCTTCGCGCAGGCCCTCGCCGGCCCGGGCAAAAAAGCTGCGGACATGCTGCCACCACCCGGCCAGCAAGCCAAAAATGGGGACCCGCCGCAGTTCGGCCAGCAGCTCATCGTTCTGGAGCAAAATTTGGCGGACCGCAAAAGCGACGACCGCCAAAAGCACAACCCAGAAAAACAGCTGTTGGAGCGATTCCATCCAAAGCGGGGTCAGGCCGGGGTCGGCGGGTTCGGCGGAGGCCGCCTGAAAAAACTCCGGCGGTTTAAAGTCGGGCAGCGGCGCTTCTTCAAGGATCGGTTCTTGACGGAAAAGGTTGGATAGGCTGTTGACCAGAAAAACGAAGACGGCAAAAACAAATTGGACGATAAAAAAAAGCACTTGTAAAACCAGCTTGAGCGCGTAACCGAGGCCGGAGAGAAAACCCATGCTGTAACTGGTGGGCAAAAGGCTGACCACCAAGACCAGAACGGCCAGGAAGACCAGGCTGTATTGCGCCCAACGCCCGGCCAGGCCAGCCCCGACCGGCACATCGTTCAGACCCCAGCGGGCTTGCAAATCCATGAAGTGGGTCAGGCTGAAAAGCGCCAGCCCGAGCATGAAGTAAAGCAGCGTGCTGGTTCCGCCGCCCGCCAGGGTCGGCAATTGCAAGATGACCAGCTCGGCGTTCCCAGCGGCCCGCAGATCGATGCGCATGACGGCCGTCAGGATCACCAGAAATATCCCGATGCTGAGAGTCAGGCTCAGCAGGCGGCTGCGGACCGGCGGCAGGGCCGCTTCGGCCAGATCGGGGACTTCCTTCTGTAAACGGACAAAATCCAGGTCGAATTTGGCGAGCAGTTCGGCAAAATAATCGGCCAGGAACCAGACTACCAGGGCCACGACAAGCGCCAGGGCAAAATCTGCGGGGAAAATTGCATTGATGTCTTCAGGCCAGCGCGGCAGCTCCGCCAGGAAAGCCGTCCAGCCGCGAGACAGGCCGACCATCACCCGCAATCCCACCAGGATGATGAACCAGATGGCCCCAAAATACTGAAACCATTCCACGCCCAGCGGGTCAATTTTCCTGAGGCGCGAGTAACTGCCCAGGCGCGCCAGCCCAATCAGAAAAGCCGCCAGGCTCAAGTACCAGGGATTCCAACCGCTAAAAATCTGGCCCAGTAAAGTGACAAAGGTCTGGGCGGCGCAAGCCAGCATGACAGCCACCAGCAGGCGGCTGACCCACCTGAAAGTGTTCTCATTGACCCGGGCTTCGAGATTGAAGAAAGATGATTTCATGATTTATCTGCGCCAGATGTCCAGGTCGCTCTCTTTCGCGATGGAAACGCTTGCCACGCCAAAGAAAGCCGCGCGCTGTTGAATTTCCCGGACGTGCGAAACCGACCCCGCCAGAATCAGGAGCGCGTTCTGCCCGCTGCGGCGGGCCTGGTGAAGTTCGTTGAGCAGGTCTTGCTGCACCTGGCCTGTAATCACCAGCAAAGTGGTGCCCCACGGCTGCAGCAGGCGCTCGCGCTGAATGAGCGGGGCCAGCGGCGACTCGCTTGTCGTTTCGACCCGTGCCAGAACTTCAAGCATGCGCATCAAGTGGCTCTTGCCCTTGCGCGGCGGCAGGGGTTGCGGCCGCCCATCTGCCGCGAGCGGGTCGCGGCCGTTAATTCTCAGGCCGGCGCTTTGGCGGCGTTCGATCACCCAGGAGGCCAGTGAAGCCGCGATCACAATCCCCAATTCGGTCGAATCGATCCGGCCATGGAAATTATAATCTTCCGCATTCAGGTTCAAGAAAATCAGGGTCTCCAGCGAAATCGAAGGCTCAAACAACTTGACCTGCATCCGCCCGGTTTGGGCGGTCGCTTTCCAATCGACCCGGCGCAGCGAATCACCGGCCACATACGCGCGCTTGCCAAAAACGCGGGTCGGGTCTTCAAAAAGCGGCTGATGATGGCGGAGCGTGCCTTGCGGCGAACGGGACGGGATGCCGACCCGGGCCAACGCGACAATCTTCGGATAAACCGTGATGAACTGCGGCGGGATTTGCTTTTCAAGACGTTCGCTCAGCCCAAACAGGTCTCCGCTCGATAAAATCAACGGGCCAACCGGATAGTAACCCCGTTTGCGGGCTTCAAGCGTGTACTCAAAGCTGGATTCCTGACGCGGCCCGAAGCCTGTCACCCGTTGAAAAGGCTTGATTCCACCGAGGGCCAGCGGCCGGCTCTCGTAGAGCGCGACCCAGGCCGCCGGAATTAAGCCATTATTGCGGACTTTAAGCGAGATTTTGATCGTTTGGCCGAGAAAAGCGTGGCTGTCGAGTTCGCGCCGCGCTTCAATCTGCTGCAAAGCCCGCCGGCTCCACCAACTCCCCAGCGAAAAAGCCCCGACCAGCAGATAGATCAGGGTCAGGGCAAAATCGTCGCTCATCAAAGCGGCAACCAGCGCCAGCGGAATTAAGAGCAGCAGGTAGGGGCCGATCATGGTCGTTTTTCTTGGATGTCAAAATCAGAAGATTTTGAGATCTGGTTTTTTACTCAACCTTGCCGAGATCCAGCGCGGTGTTTTCTAGCACCTCTGCCAGGATGAGATTGGGATTGCGTCCGCGCAATTCGGCTTCGGGGGTGACGATGAAGCGGTGCGGCAGCGTCACCGGGGCCAGGTATTTGATGTCGTCTGGCAAGACATGCTCACGCCCGCGGACGGCTGCCAGGGCCTGGGCGGCTTTGAAAAGCGCCAGGCTGCCGCGCGGGCTGATGCCGAGGGCCAGATCGGCGTGGGAACGGGTCGCGGCTGCCAGGCGCACAATGTAATCCTGCAAGGTCTCGTCCACATGCACATCCCAGACCAGTTTTTGGAGGGCCGGCAGTTGGCTGCCGGCGACCACGCCCGCCAGTTTGGTGATGGGATGTTCGCGCCACAGGTTGAGCAAAATCTGGCGCTCCTCCTGAAGCGTGGGATAGCCCAACGAAAGCCGCATCAGGAAACGGTCGAGTTGGGCTTCGGGCAGCGGGAAAGTGCCCTCGTATTCGACCGGATTTTGAGTCGCCAGCACCAGAAAAGGACGCGGCAGCTCACGCGTGACGCCGTCGACCGTCACCTGCTGTTCCTGCATCGCCTCCAGCAAGGCCGACTGGGTGCGGGGTGTGGCGCGGTTGATTTCATCTGCCAGAAGGATGTTGCTAAAAATCGGGCCAGCCCGAAACTCAAATTCGCCGCTCTTCTGGTTGAAAATCGAAACGCCGGTGATGTCGTTCGGCAGCAGATCTGGCGTACATTGCACGCGCTTGAAACTATTCCCGAGGCTGACCGCAATCGAGCGCGCCAGCATGGTTTTGCCGGAACCTGGCACATCTTCGAGCAAAACATGTCCCTCGCACAGCAGGCAGACAACAATCAACTCAATTGCATCGTGTTTGCCAATAATAACTTTTTCAACGTTCTGAATGACCTGATTTGCGAATGTCTGGACAGCTTGCATGGGCGCAATCCTTTCGGGAAAAATGACTGAGCGTATTATATCCCACTCAGAATCTTGATTTGGCTCTTAAAAAGCGTACAATAGGGATAAGCAACACCAACCCCAAGGAGGCCGAAATGCAAAACCAATCACTACGCGAAGCACTCGCCCAGTTAGATCACGAAATTAAAAAAATTGAGACCCTGGATGAGCAAGGACAGGCCCTGCTGGCCGACCTGGCCGCCGACATTCAGGATTTGCTGGAGCGCTCTGAAACTGGGTCCCAAGCGGACGCGCCCGTTGCGACACGCCTGGAAAAAACCATCGAACACTTTGAACTCAGCCACCCGGAGCTGACCGCGACCTTGTCAGACCTGTCTGCCATCTTGAGCAATGCCGGGATATAAAACCAGGCCAGCCCAAATGCCCGGCGCCAATCCATCCAGCGCGCAAATCTGGCGGATGCGCGCTGGATTTTTGTCTGCCTTTGCGGTAAAATTCATAGAACTTTCGTTCCAATAATCAAGTCATCAAACAACAACCATGACCTTCAGACTAAAAGCCCCCTTCAAACCAACCGGCGATCAGCCGGAAGCAATTAGCGCTCTTGTCAGCGGGATTCGGCAAGGCATGAAACAGCAGGTCTTACTCGGCGCAACCGGAACCGGCAAAACGTTTACGATGGCCTCCGTCATCGAGCATGTCCAGATGCCGGCCCTGATTATGGCCCACAACAAGACTCTCGCCGCCCAGCTTTACGCCGAATTTAAGGATTTTTTCCCAGACAACGCGGTCGAATACTTTGTCTCGTATTACGATTACTACCAGCCCGAAGCCTACGTCCCGCGCCATGACCTGTACATCGAAAAAGAAACCGACATTAATGAGGAAATCGAACGCCTGCGCCTGGCAGCCACGACTGCCCTGGTCTCGCGCAAGGATGTCATCATCGTGGCCTCGGTCTCGTGTATCTACGGCCTGGGGTCGCCGGATGAATTTCTGCGCGGTTCGGTCAACCTGAAAATTGGCGAGATTTACCGGCGCAACGCGCTGATGCGCCAACTGATCGACGGGCAGTACCAGCGCAATGACATGGAACTGCGACCCGGCAACTTTCGAGTGCGCGGCGAGACGCTCGAAATCATCCCGGCATACGCAGAGAAGTTCGGCTACCGGATCAGTTTCTTCGGCGACGAGGTGGAACGCATCACCCAATTTGTGCCGTTAACCGGCGAAATTGCGGCAGACCTGAACGAGGTCGATATTTATCCGGCCAAGCACTACCTGACCGCTGAGGACAAGACCAAAGAAGCAATTAAGGACATCGAGGCAGAACTGGCCGAACGGGTGGCCTTCTTCAAAGCCAATGACAAGCATCTCGAAGCGCAGCGCATCGAACAACGAACCCGTTACGACCTGGAAATGCTGCGCGAAGTTGGCTATTGCTCCGGGATCGAGAACTACTCGCGCCACTTCGACCGGCGCGCCCCCGGAACGCCACCCTGGACGCTGGTCGACTTCCTGCCCTCCGATTATCTGCTGATTATTGATGAAAGCCACATGACCGTGCCGCAAATCCGGGGCATGTACAATGGCGACCGCGCCCGCAAGGAAACCCTGGTCGAGTTCGGATTCCGCCTGCCGAGCGCGATGGACAACCGTCCGCTCAAATTTGAAGAATTCGAGCCGAAGATGGGCTACACGATCTACACCTCCGCCACGCCCGCCCAGTACGAGATGCAAAAAGCGGACCAAATCGCCGAGCAAATCATCCGCCCAACCGGGTTGGTCGACCCCGAAGTGGAGGTGCGCCCGACCCAGGGCCAGGTCGATGATCTGGTAGGGGAAATCAGGCTGCGGGTCGAGCGCGGCGAGCGGGTACTCGTCACCACCCTGACCAAGCGCATGTCTGAAGACCTGTCCGAATATCTGAAAGAACTGGGCATAAAAGTCCACTATCTGCACTCGGAAGTGGAAACGCTCGAACGAATCAGCATCCTACGCGATCTGCGCCTGGGGGTTTTCGATGTGATTGTGGGCATCAACCTGCTGCGCGAGGGCCTCGACCTGCCGGAAGTCTCGCTGGTCGCCATCCTGGATGCCGATAAAGAGGGTTTTCTGCGCTCCGGGACGGCCCTGATTCAGACCATCGGGCGCGCGGCGCGCAATGCGCAGGGGCGGGTCATCATGTACGCGGATAGAATCACCGATTCGATGAAATACGCGCTGGATGAGACCAACCGCCGGCGCGCCAAACAGGTCACATTTAACCAGGAGCATGGGATCGTGCCGGTCAGCATCCACAAGGCCATCCGTGATATTACCGATTCGCTCTCGGCGGAAGGCCGTGAAAAGGCGCTTGGGCTGGCCGAATCGAAAGCCGAATATCGCGCCAAGCGAAAGGCCAAGGCCACCGACTACGGCGAACTGCAGCGGATGCTGGCTGAAATGGAAATACAAATGAAGGAAGCCGCAAAAAATCTCGAATTTGAACGCGCCGCCGCCCTGCGCGATGAGCTATTTGAGTTGAAGAGTATTTTGGCCGATGACAACCGCCTGAAACCAATGGAACGCATCAGACTTCTGACCGGAGAAGAGTAAGGCGCGCCTGGTCGGTTCAAAGGCCTAACAAACCGGTCAGTTGTTCCAATTTGCTGATCTGGTAAGTAAGCGGTAATTCGGTCTTCTGGCCGCGCGGGTTGTACCAGCAGGTGTCGATGCCATAATCGAGGCCGCCCTGCATGTCGGAGGTCAGGCTGTCGCCGATAATGAGCGTTTCGTTTTTGGGCGGTTTGCCAATCGCGCCGAAAACGGCGTCGAAATAGGCTTTTGACGGTTTGGCGGCCCCGATTTCTTCCGAGATGAAAACCTTTTCAAAGCAATCGGCGAGGGCCGAGCGTTCCAGACGCGGGCGTTGAACATCGGCCAGGCCGTTGGTGACCAGCGCCAGATGGAAGCGGGGGTTCAGAAAACGAATCAAGGTCTCTGCGCCAGGCAGCAGGTCAATGCCCAGGCCAAGATTCTGCAAGTAAAGCGGCGAGACCGTTTGCGGGTCGGCAGCGATTCCGATTTCGTCGAAGAACAGGCGAAAACGTTTGGTGCGCAATTCGGTCGAAGTGACCAATCCGCGCTCAAATTCCTTCCAAACAAAAAGATTACAGCGGGCATAAATCTCGAAATAGGCCGGAGAAGCCGCAAGGCCAAGCTCGGCCAACGTCCATTTGAGGGCGTTGGCTTCGGCTTTTGGGAAGTCGAAAAGGGTGTCGTCTGCGTCAAAAAGCAGCCAGGTATAGGGGAAGTTGGTCGGCATAGTGTCAGAATTGTAGCGCACTTTGCCCGAGGGGTGTAGCCATTTCCGCTTTGGACGGCCCATCACCGAAAACGGGTCGCCGGGCACTGACAAGGTCTTGGCGGCATGATGATGGCGCCGGGTGGGCTGGTGGACGGCAAAATCCACGGAGGCTGGGCGGGTCTCCAGGCCGGGCGATCTGACCGTCAGCAGCGATGACATCCATCCCCCTGGAGTGAAGACACTACCCTGAGTTTTACAACTCTTGGCAACCTTCCTGGATAAAAATTACTTCTCCTGGCCGCAAATGACAACAGCGCACTCCCATGATGGCTGCTGGGTTGACCAAGCGTACCTGGAGATTGAAAGAACTGCTAACCACTATTCCAATCAAGCCATAACCGCACTCGAAAGGGTGACTACCACTGATTCAGCGCGAAAGCCCCGCTCATTTCGAGCGGGGCTTTCGTTTGAGTTCCACTTCAAACTCAATGGGATGCGTAAAGGGTAGTGCCCCCACGGGGATACGTATCAATTATGTATTGGATTTTTGAGAGGGTGCTCGCACCAAAACTGCTCTATCGCTTACCTTCACACCTACTTGACCAACTTCCCCCAGGTTTTTTGGACCGCCAACCCCGCCCCAGCCCCCACCACCAGCGCGGACAACAGCGCCAGCAGCCACCAGTTGCTTTCAACCTGAACGAAAGCTGCCACGCGCTCGCCGACCAGGCGTGCCAGGATGAAGATCAGCAGAAGCGCGGCGGTTTCAACGGAAATATTACGCGCCAGCTCGAGGCGGGATAACTTCCCAGCCCGGTAAGATCGCCAATGACGCAGGGTCAACAGCAGGATGCCCATGCCCAGGGTGAGGATGATAAAAGGCGTGGCAAATCCCTGGGCGAGAGCAGGAGCGAAGAGCAGCCCGGCGAACAGGGCCAGGGTCAAAATCAGGGCCAGTTTTGGCCAGTGACGTTCGAGGAGGGTGGGCATGGGGGTATCTCCAGTCTTTTGTTTCACTCTTCGGCAGCAGGCCAACGCCAGTAAGGATACATTCCCCCATCAAGGATTTTGGTTTCCTCTCCGGTTTCAAGATTCAGTATGTAAATCGCATTGTAATCAGGATTTGTTCCGGTGTAATAATCTGTTCCGATCCATCTATGATATACCAGCCATTTACCATCCGGCGACCAAGATGCTTCTGGCGAAATTCTGTAGTATTCACCAGCAGAATATGTGGGATCATTCTCAAACTCATAAGGATTGGTATATTCGACAACTCGTCGAGTCTCTGATTGTATCAGTATATTAGCGATGTAAATCCCATCCTTACCCGTATAAGCCAACCACTGGCTGTCACGCGACCAAGCCGGATAAGCCCCAACCCCAACCGTTCGTTCACTGCCACTATCCATATCTCGAAGGATGACGAAACGATCATCTTCAGGCATAGGGCTCAGCCTCACTACATTAGTAATATACTCAAGGTTTGGTGAAAAAACGCCTAAAACATTTTCATAAGTTATAGCAGGATATGTATCATCAACGCCACAATCATCCAGTTCGTAAAGCGCAACACCTTGCTCTGTAGAAATGAAAATGTGTTGCTGGTCTGCGCTCAGATAGGCCATTTGCTGCGGCCCCCACTGTTTGCAAAGCAGAGGCAATTCACCGCTTTTCCAGATAGACAACAGAGTCGGATAATAAACATGAAAACGCTCAACGTTGACCTTCATAATTAGCGTACGGTTATCCCCCGTGATAACAGGCCGCCACCATCGACTCTTGTTTCCG
>JAVEWN010000103.1:0-11245 GCA_034004515.1 Anaerolineales bacterium
GTTATCCCGGCCGGGGGCTATTTCTTGCTGGAGCGTACAGACGATTTAACCATTTCAGATATAGCAGCTGACCAGATTTATTCCGGCACGTTGACGGATGCCGGGATGGCCCTCACCTAGAAAACCGCCTCCGGTCAGACCATCGATACCGCCAACTACAATGGCGGTGCCTGGCCGGCTGGGGATAAAGATTCAAAATGCAGCATGGAACGCAGCGCCGCCAATTTGGCAGACAGTGACAAAGCCTGGATCACGAATACCGGCGCGCTCAAGAATGGAAAAGACGCAGACGGCAACCCGATCTGCGGGACGCCGGGCAATGTCAACTGGGCCTACTACGTCACCCCCACCCCGGTTCCGGCTAAGTCGGCTATCCCGACCCGCACCCGCACCCCAACCCCCGTCCCGCCCCTGCGCTACAGCCAGGTGGTCATCAACGAATTTTTGCCTCACCCGCGCAGCGACTGGAATCAGGATGGAAAAGTTGATTTTGGCGATGAGTTCATCGAGCTGATCAACGTTGGCAACATCGCGGTCGATCTGCAAGGCTGGCGGCTCGACGACCAGGAAGGCGACTCGTCCGCTTTTAGCATTGGGCCGCTCAGCCTGGGCCCGGGCGCGCGCCAGGTCTTCTTTGCCAGCGAAACCGGGCTGATGCTCAGCAACCGTTCCGACAGCGTGCGCGTCTTCAAGCCCAACGGCGCTATTTCCGACGCGTTCACCTACACCTCCATCCCCACCCCAGATCAAAGCTGGTGCCGCTATCCCGATGGCGGCCAGATCTGGGTCTTTGGCTGCCAGCCGACCCTGGCCGAGACCAACCGCCTGGCCGAAATCGTTTTTCGCGGCGAAATTAATCAGCCCGCCATTTGCAAATCTCCCGGGCTGCCCGCGCCGGTCTATTTGAGCGAGTGCCTGCCCTCCGGGCTGGAAGCCTGGTCGCGCCGTCTGTGGGGCGGCCTGCTGCCGACCTACCGGCTCTTCTTCGAGCGCGGCGGACAAGAATATTGGATCGAATAACCTGCAACCCTAACGGAGGCAACCCAAACCATGACCGCTGAAAATCTACGCCTTTTGCTGGCGCTCTACCTGGGCCTTTCTGTGCTGATTACGATTGCCTATTTGGCGCGCCGCCGCCTGACGCTGGGCGAGTGGCTCTTCTGGGGGCTGGTAGCCGTCGCGCTGCCGGTCTTTGGGCCGTTTTTTGTAATCAGCGCCCGCCCGGGGCCGCGTACCCCGCGCCGCCGCCAGCCACCCGTTCAAAAAGAAGGAAATTCTCCATGAAACAAGACCGTTTTTTGCTCGGCATCCTGTTGGGCATTGCCGCGCTGGTGGTGATTGCGCTGGTCACATTTTTAGCCCGGCCCGATGGCCTTCAATATGGCCCAGACAACACGCCCGAAGGCGTTGTGCGCAATTACACCGTCGCCATCCACCTCCAGGACTATGAAAAAGCCTACACCTACCTGGCCGAAGGCCCCCACAAACCCAGCCTCGACCAGTTTCGCGAGCCATTCCTGCTCAAATACATCAACTCCGCCAGCGCGGGCCTCGAAGTGCTCGAATCCAAAATCAGCGGAAACAAAGCCTCGGTCGAAGTCAGTGTGCTTTACTCGTCCAACGATGTCTTCTCTGGCGGCTATCGCAACAGCGAGTACGCCGCCCTGGTCAGCGAAGCCGGCCAGTGGAAGATCAGCCAAATGGCTTATCCGTTTTGGTATTACGATTGGTATCAGGAACCGTACAAAGAGCCGAAACCGTAAAACTGGCCTGATGCCCGTCCCGCGCCGAGTCGCTGCGCAGCGCACGACCCTCGGCCTGTTTTTTGCGCCCGAACTTTCCCCTACCCTGGAGTTTTAATATGGGCACCATCCGCCGCATCTATTTTTACGCTGTCGCCCTGATCAGCCTCGAAGTGGTTCTCTGGGGACTGATCTCGCTCTTGCGCACCCTCTTTGCGCAAGGGATTTTATTTCCAACCGCCTCGACCCTGGCCCAGGCCCTGGCCCTGATTTTGGTGGGTGTCCCGATCTTCCTCGTGCATTGGCTGTGGGCCCAAAAAACTGCCGCCGCTGAGAGCGACGAGCAGACCTCCTCCGTTCGGGCTGTTTTTTTCTATCTGGCGCTTTTATTTACCCTGACGCCGGTTGTCCAAAACTTGCTGGCCCTGATCGACCGTACTTTTCTCGCCAGTATGCGCCTCGACCGCGCCAGCGCCCTCTTTGGCGGGAGCCAGTCCTGGAGCGATAATCTGATCGCGATCCTGATGAACGGTGTTGCAGCCGCTTATTTCTGGAACATCCTGCGCGCGGTTTGGCCGGCTTTGCCTGAGCGCGAAAATTTTAGCGACGTGCGCCGTTTGTACCGCTACGTCTGGCTGATTTACAGTCTCTTGATGGTTATCTTTGGCGTTCAGTTCAGTTTGCGCTTCCTGTTCTTCCTGCCCGATAGCACCGTCCTGGGCGCTTCGGGGCGCGAACTGGTCATTAACGGTCTCAGCCTGCTCTTGATCGGGACACCAATCTGGCTCTATACCTGGAAAATCTGCCAGGATGCGCTTGAAGATGCACTCGAACAAGGCTCCAACTTGCGCCTGGGCGTGCTTTACCTGCTTTCACTGTCCGGGGTCGTGGTGGTCCTGTCTGCGGCGGGGGTGGTGGTAGATCTGATCCTGCGCGTCATTTTGGGCGAAAGCACCAGCCTGGCGCGTTTTTCACAGCAAATTGGCGGGCCGCTTTCAATCGGCATCCCGTTGGCGGTCGTTTGGGCGTACTACGGCAAATGGTTTAAGCGTGAAGCCGAGGCCAATCACGAACCCAATCGCCGGGCCGGGATCAAACGCCTGTATGCTTACGTCCTGGCTCCAATTGGCCTGACGGCAACCGTGGTCGGCCTGGGTTTGTTAATCTCCTTTTTGATCGATAGCCTCTTGCTGCCGGGCGCGGTCTGGGGCGAGGCGCTTCGTCCGCGTTTGAGCGGTTCGCTTGCGACGCTGCTGGTCGGTTTGCCGCTCTGGTGGCTGGCCTGGCAGCCGATGCAGGCCGAGGCTTTGGGCGAAGGTGATCCTGCGGATCGCGCCCGCCAGTCGATTGTGCGCCGGGTTTACCTTTATGTCGTCATCTTTGCCGGGGTGATTGGCGGCATGGTTTCGGCAGTCGCCCTGGTTTTTCTTTTGCTGAATGCCCTGCTGGGCGGAGAGCTCCCGTCTGATTTTCTGGCGTCGGCTTTGAACACCTTGCAAGTCCTGCTGCTTTTTATCGGCGTTTTGGTTTACCATAGCGCCAGCCTGCGCCGGGATGGCAGCCGGGCGGTCGATTCCCTGTCCAACCGCTACCGCGATTTTGGGGTGCTGGTTTTTGAACACGCCGAAAGCGGATTCGGTCAGCGGGTGATGCAGGCCCTTGCGCGCCAGTCTGGCGCTTTGCCGGTGGCGGTTCAGGGCGTGGAGCAGCCCCTGCCCGAAGGGGCAGAAGCGGCCCGGGTGGTTGTCCTGCCCGCCGACCTGGCGCTGAATCCGCCTGAAGCGTTGCGGCTCTGGCTGAACGCCTACCCCGGCCAAAGGGTGGTCGTCCCGTCTCCGGTGGCGGGCTGGTGGTGGGTTGGCGCGGCAACAGGCCGGGCCGTCGACCAGGCCGCCCAGGTCATCCGCCAATTGGCGGATGGTGAAACCCCGCGCATGAGCGCCGGACTGCCCGCCTGGACGGTGGTGGCCTATGTCTTTGCGGCCTTGTTTGCCTTGCAAATCCTGTTGGTCTTGTTGAGCGTGGGCATTTCGTTAGTGGCGGGTTTTTAGGAACTCATGATATACTTTTTTATATCAAAAATAGGCCAAAACCAGGAGAAACACCGATGAAAGTCACCGTCCTTCAAGAAAACCTTGCGCGCGGATTAAGTATCGTCTCGCGCGCCGTTTCGCCGCGCAGCACCCTGCCAGTTTTGGCGAACGTCTTGATCGCCACAGACGAGGGCCGTTTGCGCCTGTCTGCCACCAATTTGGAATTGGGGATCACCTGTTGGATTGGAGCGAAAATCGAGGAAGAAGGCTCCACGACGGTTCCCTCGCGCACCCTGGCCGACCTGGTTGGTACCATGCCTGACCCGCAGGTCAGCCTGACGCTTAACCCCCAAAACCAGACTCTGAATGTGCGCTCCGGCTCTTCGACCAACGACATCAAAGGCATTGACGCCCAGGAGTTCCCGCCGATGCCCGTGCCCGATTTTGAAGACGCGATCCTGATCAATGTGGCCGATTTTAAAGAGATGATTCAACAGGTAGCCTTTGCCGCCTCGACCGATGAAGCCCGCCCGGTCTTGATGGGTGTTTTGGTGACGGTTGAGAAAAACCTGGTGACGATGGCCGCCGCCGACGGCTTCCGGCTTTCGGTTCGCAAAGCGGCCCTTTCTGCAGAAGTGCCGGCCTCGGTTAGCGCCATCATCCCGGCCAGGGCCTTGAATGAGTTGGCCCGGATCGCTGCCGATGGCGAGCAGATGATTCAGATGGTGCTGCCCAAAGGCCGTGGGCAGGTCGTTTTTCGGATCAAAGACGCCGAACTGGTCTCACAACTGGTCGATGGCACTTTCCCGGATTATCAACAAATCATCCCCCGCTCGCACAAATCCCGCACCCTGATTGCAACTGCATCCCTGCTGAAGGCCTGCCGCCAGGCCGAAATTTTTGCCCGCGAAGGGTCGAACGTCGTCCGCCTGGACATCAAAACCAATGGCGAAATGCAGCCGGGCGAGGTCGAAATCTCGGCCCACAGCGAGGAAACCGGCTCGAACGAGACGCTGGTCGAGGCGACGGTCGATGGCATTCCGCTCCTGATCGCTTTCAACGTCAAATATCTGCGCGAGGTCTTGGAGGTCATCAAAACCCCGAATGTGGCAATCGAGACCTCCGCTGCGAATGCGCCCGGCGTGGTGCGCCCGGTCGGCGATGACGACTTCTTACATGTCATTATGCCGATGCACCTGGGCTAACGGGTATTTTCAAAATAATTTTCTCGAAAGAAGCGGCGCTCTTTTCCCCGCTTCTTTTTGTTTCCAGCAAAAGTTGCGGCCTTCGGCCCAAGCTGGGTTAGAATTGTAGCAAGCCCCGCCTGTCTCGTTTCACATTCACCCTCCCTAAAAATGACTCTTCCTCATCCCTCCGCTGACCGTGTCCTTAATATCTACCTGGCGCTGACCCAGTATCCGATCCTGGCTTCGCGGATTCGCGCCAAAATGCGGGATGAGTTGTTCTCGCGCGGAATTATCATGGAAGATGTTTTTGAATCTGAGGTGCGCGAGCGGGCGATTAAATCACAGCTGCGCGAGGGCCTGCACGACCCGTATTCAGAAGAGTCTTTTGACCTTTGGGAACTGCGCATGGAACGTTTGCGCGACGCCCTGACCGATTATTACTTTGCCTACAACCTGCCCTACCTGGATTTCGAACTGCTGGTGCGCGATACGGTTGGAGAACGCGGCGAAACCCCCAACTTCATCACCTTCAACCCGGAGCTGGCCCCGCAGGACATGCTCTTTGCCCAGGCTGAAGCCATCGAACGCCTGCCGCCGGAGAAGCGCAAGCCGTTTGAAGCGCGCCTGCAAGAGATCAAGGTCGTTCTGATTCGGACCCTCATCAGCGATCAACTGGGGTATATCAAAATTGCCCGCCAGTGGTTTACCGTCGCCGACCTGAAAAATATCCGCAGCCGCAAGATCGGCTACGGAAAAATCGGCGGCAAGTCGGCGGGCATGATGCTGGCCTACCGGATTTTGCAGGAAGCTGCCCCGCCCGAAGTGCGCGAGGCTTTTCGCATTCCGGTTTCATATTTTCTGGCTTCAGATGTCTTCTACACCTTCCTTGCCAAAAACGGGCTGACGCACTGGTCTGACCAGAAATACAAGAGCGAAGACCAAATCCGCGAGGAATACCCCGTCCTGATCGAAGAGTTTTTGCGCGGGAAATTCCCAGGCGATATTCTCGATCGTCTTGGGCGCATCCTCGAAGAAGCGGAGGGCCGCCCGCTGATCGTGCGCTCCTCCAGCCAGCTTGAAGATAACTTCGGGACCTCCTTTGCCGGGAAATACGATAGCTATTTCTGCCCCAACCAGGGCACGCTCGATGAAAACCTGGAAGCCCTGACGCTTGCGATTGCCCGCGTCTACGCCAGCGGACTTAACCCGAATGCCTTGCTTTACCGCAACCACAAAAACCTGCTCGATTACGACGAGCGCATCGCGATCCTGATCCAGTTCGTCGAAGGCGAGCAGTACGGACGCTATTTCTTTCCGCACGGGGCGGGCGTGGCCTTCAGCCGCAACCTGTACCGCTGGTCTTCGCAAATCAAGCGCGATGACGGCTTCCTGCGCCTGGTTTGGGGCATGGGAACCCGGGCGGTCGATACGGTCGCCGACGATTACCCGCGCCTGGTGGCGCTCAGCCATCCGCTGCTGCACCCGGCAGCCGCCAGCAAGATGATTCGGCGCTATTCGCAGCAATTGGTCGACGTGGTCGATCTTGAGCAAAATTCCTTCAAGACTGTGCCGGTTTCGGAGCTGATCGACCCCCACTACCCGATCCTGCGTTACATCGCCCAGGTGGATGAAGGCGATTATCTTTCGCCCATTCGTTCCAGCACGGTCGAACCCGGCCAGGTTGTGATTACCTTTGACGAATTACTGCGTCGCACCCCGTTTGCGGCCACGATGAGCGCGGCCCTCAAGCTGCTCGAGAAAAGCTATCACAGCCCGGTCGATACCGAATTCACCATCCAAATCGAAGCGCCGCTGTCGCTTCAGCCGCAAGTTAAAATCAGCTTGTTGCAGTGCCGTCCGCAGAGCGCCATCGAGGAGGAGGAAGCCCACATCCCCGAAGACCTGGACGAAAAAAACATCATTTTCTCTACCCGGCGCATGGTTCCGCGCGGGGCGGTGATGGGGATTGGCTACGTCCTGTTTGTCCCGGCGGAGGGCTATTTCTCGCTGGCTTCGCCCGCCGAGCGGGTGCGCCTCGAACGGGCCATCGGCGAGTTGAACAAAGCCCTCGCGGATGAAACTTTTATCTGCGTTGGGCCGGGCCGCTGGGGTACTTCCACGCCCGATCTGGGGGTGCACATCACCTATGGCGATATTTACAACACGCGCGCGCTCCTGGAAGTATCCGGCCAGGGAGTTGGTTCTGCGCCCGAACCTTCGTTTGGCACGCACTTTTTTCAGGATTTGATGGAAGCCCGCATCTACCCGCTGGCTGTTTTCTTGGACGATAAGGATGTGATTTTCAACCGGGCCTTTTTCTACGAAACCCCCAACCGGCTCTCTGAGTGGCTGTCTTCCTCTGATTCTGATCTTGAAAAATGCCTGCGTCTCGTGGCGGTCCAGGATTTTAAGGCCAGCTTTCACCTGAACCTGGTGATGGACGATAACGAAGGCCGCGCGGTGGGGTATTTGCAGCCTGAGCGGCCCTGAAATGTCCTAGCGATTCACCTGATAAATCGTGAAGCGTTGGTTTTTGAAGATGACCTGCAACCCGGCTGCCGGGTTGCAGGTTTTTATTTCGTCCGGGTCAATTTGGCCGTTGCGGGCCTGCTTCTCGTGGATGACGACATAATCCGCTTCGCTGATCCGGGCGCAGTCTGCCATCAGGATGCTGTAGCGATCCGTCAGCAGTTTCATCAGGCGCGGCTTGAAGAAGATGATCCTGCTTTCGGCTGAGGTTTGGGTGCGGACGTAGGCGAACATCTCGGCGCTGACGGGGTCAAATGGGCCGTTGATTTCTTCGCGCGCGAAGAGCCGTCCGTTTGCCTGCTGGAAAGTGACCGCCAGCGAGAGGATGGCCAGGGCGCTGAAAAACCCCGCTGGGGCTGAAGCGGCCCATCCAGCCTGGATGCGGCGGGACAGATCGCTCAGCCCATGCGCGCCGAAAACAAAGTAAAAGGGCAAAATGGGATAGATGAAGCGCAGTCCCTGGCGTTCGGGCCAGCTGATGAAAAGGCCGAAGGTCAGCAGACAAAAGGCGAGGGCCGGCAGTTCGGCGCGCGCTTTTTGGGCGAGGCCCCACACGGCGGCCAGGCCGGTCAGCCCAAACCAGAACGGGGCCAGCAGCAGGCCGTCAAAGAATGAAGCCGGCAAAAGCAGGTAAAAGATGAAATTGTCGAACAGGCGAGCCGGGCTGAAGAAGAGTCCGTAATGCTCAACGTAGGAGCTTTGTCCACCGGGGAAAATGAGCAGGCTCAGGCCGAAGAGCGCCAGAAAGGTCAGGTAGGGCAGGCTGGTTAAGCGGCGGTCAGGCTCAGGCTGGGAGCGCCACTGAAGAAAATCGACCAGCGCAAGCGGCCCCAAGAGCAGGATTCCGTTGGTGCGCACGAAAAAAGCCCCAAAAATTAATCCGCCTAAAAGAATTTTGCCCGGGGCTGGCAAGTTTCGCGCCCGCCACTGACGGTCGAGCAGCAGCAGGGCGGCGACCGTGAGAGGCAGGAAGATAAAATCGGCCTGGATCATATCTGTGGCTTTGAGCAGGACCGGGCTGAAGCCGAGCGTGGCCGTCAGCCCGGCGCTGAGCGGCAGGCTGAATCTTGAGCGGGCATGGCCGTAAAAAACAATCAGGAAGGCGGCCAAGGCGAGCGTGTTGACAAGTTTGTAGGCGCTGATCGAGAGGCCGGCCAGGGCGTAGACCGGCGCGATCAGGAGCGGAAAGCCCCACGGGTAGGCGGCTGGCCCAACCGGGTAGGTCGATTGGGCGATGGCGCGCCCGTTTTCGGCGACGAATTCGGCCATGCGTCCATCCAGGATGGCGCGCGCTTGCAGCAGGTAGCCGGCGAAGTCGTCCCCCCAGAATTGGCCGGTGCTGTAACGTGAAATGCTCATCGCGCTGGCGACGAGCAGGATCAGCAGGAGGATGAAGGCATCTCTTTTCATGCGGGCATCAGGCGGGCAGTGAAAGGGTCGAGGTTCCGGCGGGCGGCAGCAAAACCTGAATGGTCGTCCCGTGGCCGCGGCCTTCACTTTCGGCCCAGATGCGCCCGCCCTGGGTTTCGATCAGGCCTTTGGCGATGGTCAGCCCGATCCCAAGCCCGCCAAACTTGCGGGTGTTGTGCGCTTCAACCTGGTAGAACTCCTGAAATATTTTGGTAAGCTGGTCGGCGGCAATCCCGATCCCGCTGTCGCGGATGGAAATTTGAGCATTGCCGCGCTGCTGGCGGGCGCTGATTGTTATCTGTCCGCCGGGCGGGGTGAAGCGGACGGCATTGTTGAGAATATTGACGAAGGCCGGGGCCAGTTTATCCGGGTCGGCGGTCACGAGCAGCGATTGGGCCGGCAGGTCAAAGGTGACGATATGGTGCATTTCTTCGGCAATCTGGCGCATTTCGGCGTAGGCGGCGTTCAGCACTTGCTGAATCGGCACGACGCGCGGCCTGAAGGTCACTCCTTTGGCTTGCAGCAGGTGCAGGCTGGTCATGGCTTCGATCACCGAGCGCATCTGGCTGGCAGCCGCCAGGACCCGTTCGGCGTGACCAGAGACTTCTCCGGATTCTTCTTGCAGAAAGGAGGCGTAGCCGATGATGATGCCAAGCGGGGTGCGCAGTTCATGCGAGGCCAGGGCCAGGAAGTTGCTCTTGAGGCGGTCGGTTTCGCTGATGTTTTCGTAGGCGTTTTGAAGGGCCTTGATCAGGCGGGCATTCTGGATTGCGGTTGCAGCCTGGGAAGCCAGGGCTGAGAGCAGGCGTTCATCGGCGGGGCTGAACTCTCCCTTGCGTTTGTTGAGGGCTTCGATTACGCCGACGCCTTTCTCGCGGATGCGCATCGGCACGCCTAACAGGGATTTTGTGATGAATTCGACTTGCTGGGCGGCGGAGCCAAAATGACGCGGGTCTTGCTGGGCATCGTTGAGTAGGATGGCTTTTTCTTCGCGGAAGATGCTGCCCGCCAAACTGCCGTCTATCGGGACGGGGATTTTTGCAAGTTTGGCCGGGTCTGAGCCGGTCGAAGCGGCGAAGAACAGGCGGTTGCGTTTTTCATCGTAGAGCAGGATCGAGGCCGCTTCACAATCGAGCATGTCCGTGGCCGCGTCGATTAATTGAGCCAGGATTTCGTCCAGGTTGAGGGTCGAGTTCAGGATCAGGCTGATGTCCATCAAGCGCGCGAGTTGCTTGGATTCAAGGCTGGGGGGTGTTTTTATCATGGGTTAAGTGTAGCGCGAATCGCTGCGCGGTAAAATAGAAATTTTGTTCTACTTTACCGCGCTATTTACCTTTCAGGGCCTGCAGCTCTCTTAATATCGCTAACTGCCCTGTGGCTGCACCGGCATCTGTTTTAGCAGCACCAACAGCCCGATAAATAAAGCGGTCACGATTACGCCGGTTAAGCTGGCAATCGTCCCACCCCAGAGCGGGTTGTAACCGGCCACCAAAAAGATGAGCGGCAGACCGCCCCAGGCATTGACCGCTCCGTGACCGAAAGCAGGCGCCCAGGTGCTTTTTGTGGCAAGATAGAGCCAGCTCATGACTGCCCCGATTGCAACGCAGAATAGAATCATCATGAAGACACCCGCAACCGGATGGCCGGGATAGTTATGTCCCTGCAAAATGGCCGGGGCATGCCAGACGCCCCAGATGACGCCGCTAAGCAGGATTGCCTTCCACTGCCCGAGCGGGAGCAGTTTCGGCAGCAGGAATCCGCGCCAGCCGAGTTCCTCGCCCATTGTGGCGAAAACGTTGAGGAGCGGGCCGAGCAAAAGTCCCTGCGCGAGTTGGACGATCAGCAGAATTTGGACCGTTATGCCAGAGTCTTTGGGGGCCAGGGCGGCCATATTTTGCAGGACGGTCAGGTTGGGGTCGTATTCTGCAAGGCCAAACAAGATGCTAAACGGAATGACCAGTGCCACCAGGACAGGCGGCACAAACCAGGCCGCCAGGTAATAGCGGAATTTGCCAAAGCGTTTTAGGCCCAAGCTGCTGATTGGCTCTTTGAGCACGAACAATGTGGTTATAAGCGCCGCAATGCCAGGCCCCCACATGGCGATCACCCAGCAGACCAGGCGAATCGCGGCGACGGTCTGCTCGTCGAGCGCGCGAAAGGCCAGCGGCAGGCTGAACAGTATCCACGAAAAGCCAAAGGCGATGGCGAGATACCAGGCAAGTGCTTTTTTATCGAGCATGATCTTTCTCCAAAGGAATATAGTAGGGTTGACTCTCCAGGGTCAACCAAGAATAATTTTTACTCAGAACAAATCGCCCTTACTGGCGGCCATATGATGGCAGCG
>JAVEWN010000104.1:0-11209 GCA_034004515.1 Anaerolineales bacterium
GCTTCAAAACCCTCGGAACCATGTCGCGCGTCACCGCCAGCGTATATTTTGAGCGGCGCGGATACGCCATCCGCGATCTGCCGACCCTGCACCTCGGAACCATTCACCTGGTTTGGATGGAAAAAGACCTGTAGGGCAATTAATCAAAAATGCGGCCCGTTCTTTTGCGGGCCGCATTTTTGATTCTCTGCAAATTCAACTCAGGCCTGGTTTCTAGCAAGAAACTTAAAGCCGCGCAGAATCAGACCAAAAGCGCCTTTGAGGGGGGCGATCAGCCAGTCTATCAATTCATTCAGCAAGCCAATCCCCTGCCCCAGCCAGATCAAAACAAAACGCAGCTTGCGCAAAACCGGGAAATGAGAATAGGCCAGGCAAAGCAAAATCGTGCCGATCGAGATGGCGAAGCGCGCCAGATCGGGAATTTCAAAATGCCAGACTTCTTCCAGGATCAGTTCCACACCAATATTGAGGACCAACAAATAAGCCGCCTGCTTTAGCACCGGTTCGCGCTCTACGGCATAGCTAAACAGGCCGGCTGCGAAGCGCATCGTCAGGATGCCAATCCCCACGCCGATCATGACGACCCACAACTTATCGGAAAGCGAGACTGCCGCGACGACATTGTCGATGCTAAAGATTAAATCCATCAGTTCAACGCTCAGAACTGTCGCCCAAAATGAAGTTTTCTTGATGCGGTTGGATTCAGGGCCTTCTTCACTGCCGCCGCCAGAGAATTCGCTGAAACTATCGAAAGCCAGGCGAATCAGGTAGGCCGCGCCGATCAGTTTGATCCACGGGTTTTGGATGACAAAGCTGGCAAGGAACAACATCAGGCCGCGCCCCAGGTAGGCTCCCAGCAGCCCGACCCGTAAGGCCGCCGAGCGTTGATTGCCCAATAAGTGATTAAAGCGCGCGCCGGCCTGTAAAGACCGCGGCCAGGGTACGGGCTGATTGTCTGGTAAAGGCGTCACCAGCGCGCCGATGATGGCAGCATTATCAATGGATAAAATTCCTTCCAAAAAGATAAGTTGAAGGATAATAATCAGGATTGTCCAATCAAAAGGCATGTAGAACTCCTTGACGAAGACACTTCGCGGCCCGTCCATGAGATATGGGCGCGGGCCGCGAAATGAAAACGTCGAATCACAGGTGGGCCGAATGGCTTTGTATCGAGATTCTACCGTCGGATGCCCGGCCTGCATACCTCTCTATGACTGGCTTCTGGAATGACTTTTGTCATGTTTTTTATCCAAAAAGACGGCCCTCCTTATAAGAAGGGCCGTCTTTTTGGTGAGCGTAATTCGCTTACGCTTCGGGCGCAATCCGCGTGTTGGGCAAAATGGTTGTGTCTTTCGGGATGACCACAATCCCATCCTGGACAACCCAGGTTCCCGCGTCGATTTCCGTGCCGCGTGGGAAGGGTTTGATGACGACGCCTTCACCAATTCGGACGTTTTTATCCAGAATTGCACCTTCAATATGACAGTTGGGGCCAACACCCATCTCCACGTCATTTCTGCGGTGCGGCATGATGTCATAATCATCTGAACCCATCAGGATACTATCTTTGATAACCGTTCCCGGCCCAATCTGGCTGCGCAGACCGATCAGAGAGTGGATGATTTTCGCCTTCTGGATGCGGCAGCCTTCCGAAATCAGGGTATCCTTCAAGGTGCTATCTAAAACCAACGAACCGGGTAAAATGCGGGGGTTGGTGTAAATGGGGCGTTCAGGGTCGAAAAAATTAAAGGGGGAATTGGCCGTTGCCAGCTCAAGGTTGGTCTCGTAAAACGCGCGAATCGTTCCGATATCCATCCAATAGCCTTCAAAATCATAGCCAAAGACGGCCTCTTTGCCAATCGAATGCGGAATGACATCTTTGCCAAAGTCATCATGGTCTGGAAAGTTGGTCAGCAAATCAATCAAGACTTCGGTCTTGAACATATAAATCCCCATCGAGGCCAGGAAAGGCCGTTGTTCGTCGTCGCGGCTGACGAATTGGGCCTGGACTTGGGGGTCTTTCGGCTTCTCGACAAACGCCGTAATCCGGTCTGCGTCGCCGCGTTTAAGAATGCCGAGGCGCGAAGCCTCCGCGCGTGAAACAGGCTGGACGGCCACCGTAATATCGGCGTCCTTCTGCCAGTGGAATTCTGCCATCTTGGAATAATCCATGCGGTAGAGGTGGTCGCCCGCCAAGATCAGGACATATTTCGCGCCTGAGGCTTGAATCTCGCGAATCTGCTTGCGGACGGCATCTGCCGTGCCTTGATACCAATCTTCGCTGGTCAGCGTTTGTTCTGCTGCCAAAATCTGGACCCAGCCGGCGTGGTAGTGGTCAAACTGGTAGGTGTTGGTGATGTGGCGGTGCAATGAAACCGAGTGAAATTGGGTCAGGACCGCGATCCGATAAATGTTGGAATTGATGCAGTTGCTAATCGGGATATCGATCAGGCGATACTTTCCGGCAATCGGCACGGCTGGCTTGGCGCGCAGCTTGGTGAGCGGATACAAACGCGCCCCCCGCCCGCCTCCCAAGATAATGGACAGGATCTCATCTAAAGCTGGCATAATCATCCTCCTGATTTTTTTGCAACCTGAATATTATGATGATACTCCAAAGCGGCCATTCTTATCCAGTGACTTTTTGCATCAGAAGCAGCGCCAAACGTGGATTCTTTGTATTTACCCTGACAATTTCACCTTAAACAAATGTTCGATCAACTGCGTCCTGAGCGGAGGCCCGCACGATTCTGCGGGCCGCAGTCGAAGGACATTTTCCTGCAAATCGCCCTACGATTACGCTGAAAAACGCCCCGCTCCCTGCGACTACGCTCAGGGTGAAAAATCTTAATGGGACATTCTCAAGTTAGTCAAAATCTGCCAAAATCTCCTGCACAGTTTCGCCGGTATGAATTTCCCACAGTTCAGAAAACTCGGTCGATTCGCCGGGGCGCAGGCGCATGGCCGGGGCCAGCGTTTCAAGCTCAAGGATTTTATCAGAGCAGTAAATTTCGACATTACAGCCCATGTCGGAATACTCGCCAACGAGCGGCTCAAAACATTTGAAAAGTAAAACGCCTTCGCGCTCGTAAGCCGTCCAACCGGAGGCAGAAAACGCGCCCACTTTAATCGGCGGCATGGCGGCCTCGGCTTTCACCGTCAGCCCGGCTTCGTGCAGGCCGAGGCGCGCGTCATTCCAGCGGACGTAGGGCCAAATCGCCAGGGCGCGGTCGGGCTGATAGCCTTCGCCAACCGGCGGGCAGGGCAGGTAGGCCGTGCCGCCGAGCGGTAAAACCGTAATGGCCCAGGGCGCATACGTGACGGGATACGAGAAGCGGTTCGTGATGCGGTGAACGAGTTGGATTGCAGCCCGATCTGTTTCCGGTTCGATCCGGATCAATTTCGCGATGCCACCTGCGCCTGTTTTCGGCTCCCAGGCCAGTTCCACCCCGCCAGGAAATTCGCGGACTTTCAAGCCGGTATCGTCGGGGGCGTAGCTGATGCCCGGTTCTTCGGGCGAGGCCCACAGGCGATGGCCGCCCAACAGGTGATAATAGCCGCCGCCGGGCGGCATCTCCAGGCCGAGAGCGGGAGTTTCGCCCAACAGGTTGGTCTCAGACCCGGCCAGGAGGAGACGCACAAGGCGCGGGCCAGCGTCGATCAGGTAGTCGAGAGTCAAGAAATCGGTAGCCAGGCGGCGGGTGGGGTGTCCGTAGTAATTATTCATCAGCCTAAAATAACCTCGATGGTGTGTCTCAACCCATCTGCGAAGACGGGAAGCAGATTTCCATCCATCATTTTACCGTCTACTGTCAATTTGGCAATGCCTTTGGAGACGCGCTGCGGGTTTTTAACCGAAATCTGATAAGTTGCGCCCCGAAATTTGCGGGTAACGTTGAAGCCGTCCCAGGCCGGGGGGATGCAGGGGTCGATGCGCAGGCCGTTGAACTCAGGCCGGATGCCGAGGATATACTGCGTGCCAGCCCGGTACGCCCAGGAGGAGGTTCCAGAGAGCCAGGAGTTGCGCCCCAGGCCAAACTGGGGATGCTCGTCTGCCAGGATGTTCTGGGCGTAGACGTACGGTTCAACTTCGTATTCGTCGAGCAGCTCGTTTTTGGCAGCCGGGTTGATCTGGGCGTAGTATTCAAAAGCGCGTTCGCCGTTGGCGAGCATGGTTTCGGCAATCATGGCCCACGGGTTGGGGTGCAGAAAAATACCGCCGTTTTCCTTTGCGCCGGGCGGGTAGGTGGTAACGCCGCCCTTGCGCGGGTCGTAGCCGTTATAGCCAGGCGCCGAGAGCTTGATGCCCTTGCTGGTGTTGAGATGGCGCTGAACAGAATCGAGGGCCATTCTGGCGCGTTCGGGCGGCGCAAAACCGGCAATGACCGGCCAGGTTTGGGCGTTCAGGAAGATTTTGCCCTGCTGGTTGGCTTGCGAGCCAATCGGCGCACCGTCGTAATCGAAATAGCGCAGATACCACTCGCCGTCCCAGGCATACTGGTTGAGGCGTTGGCCCATTTCGGCATGGTCGGCGGCGTAAGCCGAGGCGGAGGCCTGGTCGCCCAGGAAGCGGCACAGACCAATCAGCTCGTTGAGGGCCGCGCCGTACAGGCTGGCGGTGAAAAGCGACTCGGCCCCGCTCGGCAGGTTGATGGTGTCGTTCCAGTCAGCGAAGCCGGCCAGGGGCAGGCCATGCGCGCCCACGTCGGCCTTGGTGAAGGCCAGGGCCCGCCGCAGATGCTCCAGCACCGTCCCGGCTTCGAGCGGGGCCTCGTCCCGTCCTTTTTCGTAGAAGGGGATGATTTCGTTCAGAAAAATACTGTCGCCGGTTTCCTTGAGATAGGCGCAGACGGCCAAAACCAGCCAGAGATGATCGTCGGAATAGTAGGCCGGGCGGTCTTCCATTTCGGCAGAATCGCCCAGCGAGCCGAGCATGTTGAGCGGGTTAAACTGGTGGATGGCATTCCCGGCCCGCAATTGAACGCTGAGCAGTTTGCGAATCAGGTCGAGGCCTTCCTTCGGCATGGCGGCCAGCACGCTCAAAACATCCTGTGAGGAGTCACGGGTCCCAATTCCGCGCGAGCCGCCCAGCCCAAGCTGGTAGAGCGACAGGTAGCGCGACCAATTCTTGGTGGTATGGCACTGGCGCGGGTTGTGGATATTAAGCATGGTGTTCATGGCCGCATCCGGCGTTTCGACTTGCAGGACGGCCAGGTAGTTGTCCCAAAAGCGGCGCAGGTCTTCGAGGGCAGCCTCGACCGCCGCCGGGCTGCTGAAACGCTGGATGAGGGCCAGGGCGTCTTCGGCTTTGGCTTCCTGCCCGAGCAGGGTCGCAAAGCGGACAGTTTCACCCGGCCCAATTTCGCCCAGCGGAATGAGCAGGGCCGCGATATTGTCGCCGCGTTCGGCCTGGTAGTTGCCCAATTCGGGCTGCTGCAAGGCCAGTGGGCTGCGAAACGTGCCGTATTCGTGGTCGCCGAGAAAGCGGGCGCGATCCGTTTCAAAGGAAGAAAACGGCGCGGTCGATGTAAAGTAATTGACGCAAAAATCGCGGCGCATAAAGGCGTACTGGCTGATGACTTTGTGGCCTTCCGGCAGTTCGACCAGGCGCGAGGTCATCGTCTGCGGAACCCAATCGGCATTGGTGAACTGCTTAAGCGAGTCGAAGTGGGTGTACTCGACCAGCGGAACGGCATCCAGTGTGAGCGGCGTTTTGCGCAGGTTGGTAATTTTGACCGAGCGGATTTCGACCTGGGCATCTTGCGGGACGAAAATGGTCACGTCGCTGCAAATTCCGGCCACCTCGCTCACGATGCGCGTGTATCCCAACCCAACATGACACTCGTAACGATCCAGCTTGTCGAGGCCGGGGGTGAAGAACGGACTAAAAACGTGATAAGGATGATTGCGGCTGCCTGTCGCATCAATGGCCGGAGTGCGCAGGTAAAGGGTTGCGCCGCGAAAATCGGAGGCGGGCAGCTGCGGGATATATTTGGTGATGCGGTTGAGGGCCGGGTCGCCTTTGCAGAGCAGCAGGCCGCCGGTCTGGTCGACCAGGCCGCCAAAGGCCAGGCTGCCGATGTAGTTAACCCACTTGACCGGGGTCTTGGGGTTGGTGATGACGTATTCACGTTGAGGGTCGTCGAAGTAGCCGTATTTCATGGAACTCCCTTGCAAAACCAGAAGGATCGAGCCTTTTCATTGTGCTGAGCGCAGGCCGGGGGCGGCAGTCGCAGCGCGGATTCGTTTTGAAGCCTCGCCCGGCGGTTAAGCAACCGTCACATTCACCTTGACCACCTGAACACCCGCAGCCGGGAGCGGGACGATCTTCCCGGCAACCGGCTGGCCGGCCACCGTCAGGCGGACATTGTTGCCCGGCCCTTCCCGTTTGATCGAAATCTCGTAGCGCACTCCCCGGAAGCAGCGCACCACTTCGCAGCCGCTCCAGGCTGAGGGCAGGGCCGGTTCGATTTTCAGGCCGTTGAAATCGGGCTGGATGCCCAAAATGCCCTGGGTAATGGCGACATAATTCCAGGCGGCAGTGCCGGTCAGCCAGGAGTTTTTGGCCTCGCCATGCGTCGGCGCGTCCTTTCCGGCAATCATCTGGGCGTAGACATACGGTTCGCAGCGGTGGATCTCGCTAATTTGCTCACGGGCCGAGGGGCAAATCCGCTTGTAGTAGCTAAAAGCCTTGTCGGCCCGGCCAGCTTTGGCTTCGGCCAGCATAATCCAGGGGTTGGTATGGCAGAAGATGCCGGCATTTTCCTTATAACCGGGCGGGTAGGACGAAATTTCGCCATATTCGAGGTAATAGCGGCTGTAAGCCGGGTTTTGGAGGACAATCCCGTGCGGGGTCGCCAAATACTTCCCGACCGAGTCGAGGGCTTTGAGGGCGTTCCCGTTTTCAAGGCCCAGGCCAGCCAAAATGCAGATGCCCTGCGGCTCGATGAAGATTTTGCCCTCAGCGTTCTCGCGGGACCCAATCGGTTTGCCGAAATCGTCGTAGGCGCGCCGGAACCATTCGCCATCCCAGCCCGCCGCCCAAACGGCTTTTTCCATTTCAGCGGCGGCGTTTGCGTAAAATTCTGGCGGGTGGGTTTCGAATTGCGAATTGGCGGATTGCGAATTAGGAATGAGGCTCTTCCTAATTCCTAATTCATAATTCGCAATTTGTTCCATTTCCTTGCAGGCCAGCACAAACAGCCCGGCGATAAAGACCGATTCAGCCACTTTGCCATCCTTGCCGATGGTGGTCTGGAAGCTCTGGCCGGGCGTATCCGAGAAGCAGTTCAGGTTGAGGCAGTCGTTCCAGTCGGCCCGCCCAATCAGCGGCAGGTTGTGGGGGCCGAGCCGCTCGCGGGTGTATTGCAGGGCGCGCTGAAGGTGTTCGTAGAGCGGCGTTTCGCTGCCGGGTTCGTTCTCGTACTGCACCGGCGCATCCAGAATGCTCCAGTCGCCGCTTTCTTTGAGGTAGGCAGCCAGGCCCACAACCAGCCAGGCGGGGTCGTCGTTGAAACCCGTCCCCACTTCGTTGTTGCCGCGTTTGGTGAGCGGTTGGTATTGGTGAAATGCGCCGCCGTTCTGGAGCTGGGTCGCCGCCAAATCGAGGATTCGCTCGCGGGCGCGTTCGGGAATCATGTGGACAAAGCCGAGCAAATCCTGGTTCGAGTCGCGGAAACCCATCCCGCGCCCAATTCCGCTTTCAAAGTAGGAGGCCGAGCGGCTCAGGTTGAACGTCACCATGCACTGGTAGGCGTTCCAGATATTGACCATCCGGTTGACATGCTCGTCGGGCGAAGACACCTGGAATTTGGCGAGCAAATTCGTCCAGTGCTGGCGCAGTTCGTCAAAAGCGGCTTCAACCTGGGCCGGGTTGAGGAATTTGGCAAGGATCGGCTCAACCGTTTTCTTGTTGATGGTCTGCGAGCCGGGCGGGTCGAATTTGTCGTCTTTTGGGTTTTCGTGATAGCCCAACAGGATGATGATTTGCTTCTCCTGGCCGGGTTGAAGCGTGAGTTTGACATGCTGCGAGCCAATCGGCTGCCAGCCATGCGCTTCGCTATTGCCAGATTGGCCGGTTTCGACCACCTGTGGGTTGTCCCAGCCGCGATAGGGGCCGAGAAAGGCGTCGCGTTGGGTGTCGTATCCGGCCAGGGGTTCGGAACAGGCGAAATAGGCGAAGTGGTCGCGGCGTTCGCGGTATTCGGTTTTGTGGTAGATCACCGTCGGCGCTTCGACTGCGCTGCCGCTCCGCTCAGCGAGAGGCGCGATCTCGACCTCGCCAGTCGAATAGTTGCGCTGGAAGTTGGTGGCGTCGTCTTGGGCGTCCCACAGGCAAAACTCGATGGCAGAGAACAGGCTCAAATCCGCGGGCGTTTGGCCCTGGTTGGTGACGGTCACCTGCCAGATTTCGAGCGTCTCGTTAAGCGGGACAAAGGTGCGGGTCTGGACATTTATCCCGCGATAGTTGGATTCGATGACCGTGTAGCCCAGGCCGTGCCGACAGCGGTATTCGTCCAGGCTGCGGCGGACGGGCATCCAACTGGGCGACCAGCTTTCGCCACTGAGGTTGTCACGCAAGTAGAGGTAGCGTCCGCCCAGATCGAGCGGGGCATTGTTGTAGCGGTAGCGCGTCAGGCGGCGCAGGCGGGCATCTTTGTAGAAGGAGTAGCCGCCCGAGGTGTTGGAAATCAGGCCAAAGTATTCCTGCGAGCCGAGGTAGTTGATCCAGGGCAGGGGCGTATCGGGCCGGGTAATGACATACTCGCGGGCTTTGTCGTCAAAATAGCCGTATTTCATAATCAGTTCTCCGTGCTTGGCATGAGTCCCCGAACGGAGCGTTTGCGAGCGGCCTGTTGCGCATTCCGTTCAGGGCAGGGGATCTAAAAACTTAGCCCACCCAAAAATCAAAGGCAAACAGAACCGCCGAAAGACCCATCGTAAAAACGCTGGCGAGAGTCCAGGTGCGGTCGAAGGCGGGATTTTTGCCCCATTGGGCCAGAACAAGATAAATGGCCGGGACGGGCAAGACGTAACGGGCCAGGCCCTGTCCGCCGCCGCTCAGGGCTGAGAGCAGGATGACCGCCAGCCCAAACAGGGCAATCGCGGGGTCGCGGCGCAGGTAAATCAGGGTGGTGAGCAGGGCCAGGCCGAGGCAGAAAAATTCGAGCGCAAAGTAGACCTGGGCGGCCGGATGGCTGGCGGCGTGTTCCAACTGCCAGGTGTAGGAGCCGATGGTTTGGGCGATGTCCAATTCGGCGCGCCCAAACCACTGCTGGGCCACTTCCCAGCCGCGGCCCAGGTCTGAAAAGCGCCAGGCGTAATACGAAAGGCCGGGGAAGGTCGCAAACAAACCTTGCAGGAAAAATTTACGATTCAGTTGGGCCTGGATGGGGCGTTTGAAGTTGAGGCTCATCAGCCAGCGGACAGCAAGCGCAACCGCCAGGGCTGCACCGACAGCGCGCGTCCAGGGGGCCAGAATCGCCAAGAGCGAGGCCCAGCCCCATTTTCCGCGCTTGCTAAGGGCCAAAACCCAAAAGGTAATCCCCATAAACAGGCCCTCGGTGTAGACCATCGCCAGAAAAAACGAAGAGGGGAAGACCAGGAAATAGAAAACCGCCCGCAGGCGTTCATTCTCGTCGAGCGAATCGCGCAGCAGATCGTAAAGCGCAAACATGGCGGCCAAGGTGCCCAGCAGCGAAGTAATGACCCCCGCCAGCACAGCCCGCGCCAGCTCCGTCAGACCGTGCGTAAAAGGCTTGACGATCCAATAAAAGGCTTTCATCACCTGCGGGTAAAGCGGAAAGAATGCGTAATTCAGGGAGCGCTGCTCGCCTGTCTCGTTCGATTTGACCCAATCCATGCCTGGGCTGTCGTCATCATAGCCATACAGCGTAATCGAAAGATAATATTCTGAATCCCACGCAACCTGTTCGTTCATAAACGGGTCGGCCAGCAGCGGGTTTTTGATTTGGTTCTCGAGGGTTGTCTCCTGCGCCGACCAGGCCACCGCTTCATCCGGGCGTTCCAGGTTCAGGCGCATCGCGGTAATCGATTGAATGCCAAATAAAATCACAAACCAACCGACCCACATCAAAATAATGGTAAAAACTACCTGGCGGATCTGCTTCATAGAACCTCGATCTGAATGAGTTAAGAAAAAGGAACGGGAGAAAACACCGTTCCCTGCAAAATCTGAATAAAAATCAGCGCTATGGCCGGGATTTCACGATCTGATCAATCGCACTCAGCAGGGAATATTCATCGGTCGTATCTTGCGATAAAGCCCAGAACATAATGCCCGCGGCCCGTCGCAGGGCCAGGCCGGTCTTGGCCCGCATGGTTGGAATGCCATTGTAATGCTGGCGCGCCCCAGAAAACTCAAAAACATCCGCCTGGGCAGCAGCCGGATCGGCCTGGACCAGCTTGCGGTAAGGCACTTCGCCGGGCCGGCTGTAAAAAGGGACGCCCAAAACGGTCTTTTCGGCACTCAAACCGCGTTCCTGCCAGTAATCGAGCGACTGCTCAGCCATTTCGAGCGTGGCGTGGGCCTCGGAGGACAAGTCATAGACCATCAGGTTGACAAAATCCAGTTCGGCAAAAACGTCTGTCGGGATTCCGTCTGCGTTGGAGCCGTAGGCGGCGACGGCAGTCGTGAGCAACAGGTCAGCCGGCAGGGCGGCCCGCAGTTCGCGCATCAAAGCCAGGTAATTGCCGTCCGAAAGGCCCGCCACCGGATATTCCCAGTCAATATCGACCCCGGCCAGCCCATATTCCGCGGCATAATCCACCATATTTTGGACAAAGACCGCCCGAATGGCTGGGTCGGCGGCGATGGCCTCGAACTCCTTCTCAAGCCCCCAGCCGCCGACAGAGATCAGCACCCGCACCTGATGCTGGTTGGCCGTTTCGACAATTTTTCTCAACTTCCAGGGGTTGCTCACATCGCGGATGGAACCATCCGGGCGGGGCAAAACAAAGGCATAGTTGATATGGGTCAGCTTGTTGTAAGCAATCAACTCCGGGATGGTATCTTCGGTGACATACGCCAAAACGCGAAAAGGGGTCATGGCGGCAGGAGTGGGAAAATAGAGAAAACCTCCTTTCGATTCTTTTTACAGGTCTAACGGGAAGCATTGCACCCGCAAGATTCGCGAATGACAATCTCAGTGGGGAGCAGCGTTTCACAATCTGCCTGACCGTTCCGCAA
>JAVEWN010000105.1:0-11081 GCA_034004515.1 Anaerolineales bacterium
GGACTTTGTCTCGGCTGAAAACTCGATGGGCTTCCACAACCCGGAATCTGCCCTAAAAATTCTGGCCGAATCGACCAACCTGGCCCGTCAGGCGCAGATGAAAGCCGCCCAGGCCGCCAATGATCCCAGCCTGCTCGAAACGGACACCTATTACCGCAATCAAGAAGCGGGCGCAGTGCTGCCCTAACGAGTTCTCAAAAGAATCAAAAACTCCCCCCGCCAGAAACCGCGGGGGGAGCTTTTTTTCAGGGGTTGATCCCCAGTCTTTGACGGGCTTTGGCACACAAACTGGCCCCACCCGCGTTGAGCCATTCGTTTAGGCGGACGCTTTCGACCCGGTTCTGGCTGGCATCGGCGTAAATTCCGCTGCCCCAATAAGCGTAGCGGATCGTTTCGGCAGGCCAATTAGACTCCAACCTGCCAATGACGCCGATCCCGCCGTTATAGCCCGCAAAAGCCAGGCGCGGGTTGCCGGCCGCGGTCTCCAGCGAGCGGCGCAAATAGTCCATTCCGCGCAAGGCGTTCGTATCCGGGTTGGACATGCTTTCGCCAGCGCTGAAGTGGAACGGCATCACCTGAAACAAACCGGTCGCGCCCGCGCTGGAGCGGATATCGGGATGTCCGCACGATTCAATTTGCATGACCGTGGCGGCCAGGTTCGGGTCCAGCCCGTGGCCCTCCGCCCAGCGGACGATATTGGCAGCCCAATACTGGACTTCGGGCGTGAACAACGGGGCAATCTTCCCGTCTGCAACAAGCGATTGAGAAACAGGGGCCGCCTGAACCTCGGCTTGAACGCGAGAGTCAGAAAGGCCTCCTGCTGCCACTGCCAGCAGGAGGCCGAAGCACAACGCGGCAAGCGGTGGTATCAGAAAACCAGGCAGACAGCCGTTGGAGAGCCGGGCTGTCTGTCTGTTGGTGGGGGTATCGTAGGAGTCAGAGCGTGAGGGGGTCATGGCACAAAAGTATTTGGAGGTCCGCTCCGCAAAGGGAGTTGTTCGGGAGGTTAGCGGTCTTCGTAAGGTTCAGGAACCGTATTGGCAAGGTTGTGATAAGTTGGCTCAGAGCGCGGCTGTAATTGGACAGGTTCGGGCCTGGGAGCCGGGCGCGGCGGCGCAGCCCGCATGCTGGCGGCAGTCGTAATAACCGGGCGGCTGTTGTTGACCGAGCGGGGAGTCATGCCGGTATTGAGGGCCGGCCGGTAGTTTGTGTTGGTCTGCGCGGCTGGCTGGTTTGAAACCGAACGCCGCTGACGCGCATCCGCCATCGAGAAAAGGCGATCTCCGGCCAGAGAAAATGTGCCAATAATCAGGATGCGGATGACCCAGACCATGACCGCCACAAAAACCGGCACAATTGTGCGGACAGTCTCGCCGCCCACGACGGCTGCGCCCTGGCTGGCGTGGGTCGAGATGGCAACCGCAACACCCCACCAGGTCAGGGTGGCGTTCATGGCAGCGGCCAGAAGCCAGGCTCCGAATAAATACCAAACTTCGGCGGGTTCGTCTGCGCCCTGTTCGGGGGTAAAGATGCGCGCGATCCCGGCAAAGTCGATCCCACAAAATGCAATCGCAAGCATGGTGGCCCATTTGACGCCCCCAAACTTCAAATCTCCGAGGACATCATGCAGCGCAAACTCGGTTGTACTGAAGTTGAAGATTTCGAAAGCCATCAATGCGCCAAAAATCATCAGGCCAAATGTTCTACCGCGCTGGCCGACAAACCCTTTCCAGGCCCGATTCAGATTGGCATCGAGTGAACGAGAACGCAGGGAATTATTCATGGGGACCTCCTGTCCGAAACTATAGAAACTTTGTTCTATTTACAAATATTATAGAACAAAGTTTCTATAGTTGTCAAGCCCCAATTCAGCCCCGTTTACGGGCAGGCGTTTTGCAAATGGGCTTCGAAGGTCTCGGCAAAAAGGTGCAGCCCCGAATCATCACAGCGGGCGCGAAAATAGTAATAAGGGGTTTGGGCCGGGGCCGCCACCGCCTGCAAAGCCCCCAGCGACGGATTGGCAATCGGGGCGGGCGGCAGGCCATCGATCCGATAGGTGTTGTAGGGCGAAGCCACCTCCAGATCATCCAGCATGAGCGGGGATTTCCACCATGAGCCGCGCAGCGGGTCGTAGCCGAGAGCGTACTGGACGGTCGGGTCGGTTTGCAAGCGCATGCCCGCTTTGAGCCGATTCAGAAAAACAGAGGCAATCAGCGGCTGTTCATCGGCCAGCAGCGCTTCGCGCTGGACAATCGAGGCCAAGATCACAGCCTGGTAGATGTCCAGTTCCTGGCGCTGAAAGCCGGAGCGCAGGTCTGAGCGCAGGTTGAGCGCGAAATTGCTGACCAGCGTCCGCAGCAGGTCTTCGGCGCCGATTTCGCGCGGCAGGATGTACGTATCGGGCAGGAGAAAGCCCTCCGCGCTGGCAGCCGCCGGCAGGAAGTCGAAGCCGCCGGGCGGCGCTTGGACCGCCGCCAGAAAATCTTCGGGCGTGATGTTCAAGCCCGAAGTCGGCAGGCTGGCTGCAATTTCCTCCGCCCGCCAGCCGGGCAAAATGACAAACTTGATCTCGGCTGGGGTGGCATCCTGCAAGCGGACAGCTATTTGGAGCGGAGTCAGGGCCGGGCTGAGATTAAATTGACCGGCCTGCAAGCGGGTTTCGATCCCGCTGTAAACCAGATAGGCCCGGAAAGCGGCCCCATCTGGCACAAAACCCTCCGTTTCGAGCTGATAAGCAACTTCGGATGCGCCCTGGCCGGGGCCAATCGTGAAATCGCGCTCCAGGCCGTAAGGGCTGACCGGCTCCGTCAGCAGGCCGTCGTACCACAAAACCAGCGCCGAATATTGCAGCCGCTTGGAAAAACCAAGCCCTTCTGCAGCCGGCCCAACCATCCGCTCAGCCATGAGCGGAATCAGCAGAAGCACAGCCAGCCCGATCAGGCCAACCACAAACAAAAGAAGCAGGCTGCAAGACAAATTTTGGCTTGCGTGGCGTTGACGCAAAGTTGGGGTCATATCACTCCAGGGGCGGGGGGTCGAGCGTATCGAGATAAGACTGCAATAAAACCGCTGCCGCACGGTCGTCGAGATGACCGGCGCGCTTGCTGCGGCTAAAACCGATCGCAAGCGCCGCCGCCTGAGCGTCGCGGGTGGTCATCGATTCGTCCCACATCACGATCGGCAGGTCGCTTTGCAGGCGCAGCGCTTCGGCAAAGCGGGCCGCGCTGCGCCCGGCCACATTTGGCAGGCCATCGGCCTGAAAAGATTGGCCGATCAAAATTAGCCCAACGCCCTGCTCCGCGCCAATTTCGGCCACGCGGGCGGCATCCAGGGCGCGCGAGATATGCTTGAGGACCGTCAGCGGGCGCGCCAGGCGGGCGGTTTCATCGCTGAGCGCCAGGCCAATCCTTTTTTCTCCATGATCGACCGCAAGAATACGCATTTTATAAACCAGAAAAAAACGAAATTCGGAAGGGTAAAACCGGCAGCCAGGGCCACCAAACCGGGCGGACAGAGACCGTTGGCGGCAGGGACAGCTCGAAGCGTTCGGTCAGCAGGCGGGCGGCCCGGCGCGGGTTGCGGCCTGTTACCAGGGCCAGCGCTTCGGCAGGCGTCACTTGGCGCTGAATCGAACGCGCGGCCTGCATCTGCCAGTGCGCCAGGCCCTCGTCGCTCTGTCGCGGGGCCAAAAGCGATTTAACGGCCAGCGTGCCAGGCCGCGGGCTGTATCCGGGCGGCAAAGCGGCATCGAGCGCAAAAACCGCCAGTTGGCGCAGGTCGGCATCGGCGGCGTAAAAGGCTTCAAAACGGGCGCGCAGGCTGAGGGTCAGCGAGTCCGCGGGCGCGCCGGGCAGCGGATCAAATTGCTCTTCGAGCACATCCAACACTTTGACGGAATCGGTTAACAGCAGGTCGCCCGCTTTTAATTCCGCAGAAATTTGGACGCGGGCCTGCTCTGCGAGTTTTTTCAACAAACTGGCCCGCAAGCGCTCCCGATCCTGGTTGCTGGGGATGGCTCCGCGCCGGTCGCTGCCCCCCGCAGCCGGTTGGCCGTTGCGGACGCTGAGACTCAACCCGAGCGGACTCTGAAAGGCGCTGATGGCTTCTGCGGCGACGTTGCCAGCCGCACCACCGGCCAGGGCGCGCACCCGCGCCTCTTGTGTGCCGCCAGCAAGGACAAGCGCGCTGGAGAGCGTCTCAAAGGCTTGGGGCGGGTTCTGGCGGGTCAGCAAGACCGTCCCGGCTGGCACGCGGACGGCTTCCACGCTCAGGTTGGTAAATTCGACAAAGGCTTCGGCCTTTGCGCCGGGCAGGGCCGCCTGGCCGCTGGCGGGCGCGGAGGCCCTGGCCTGTAAATCGAGGGTCACACGCCGCAGCGGAATTTCGCCCGAAAGATAGACCTGGGTCGTATCGGCGCGGGCGATGACCGGTAAACGCAGCGACTGTTCGCGGATGGGCGGGGTCAGGCGGACTTCAGCCGAGGGCAGGAAAAGCAAAACGATGGATAAAACCGCCAGGACGCCCGCCGCGAAAATGGCAATCCGGGCAGGCAGGGTCAGGCGGTAAGGCTCGCCGGGCAGGGCGGCCCGCGCCGCGCGCAGGTCGAGCCGGGCCGGGGCGGGGAAGGCGAAGGGCGCAAGCGTTTGCCACTCTTTGGCCTGAGCGTGGCGCAGCGTGCGAAAACAGGGAATTTTTTGCCCACGCGCAGCCCACCAAATGCCGCTCTCACGCGTCACCAGGCCCAGTTCTGCGCCCAGGGTTTGGGCGTGACGGCGCAAGAGGGTCAAGTCCAGCGGGCGGACATCCACCCGCCCGCGGCGCGGCCAGACCAGTAAAATGCGCGGAGTTTTGGCCCAAGACATACGGTCACGGATCGAGACCAGGTTGTCGTGAGATTCAAGATGGAGTAGGGTGGTTTTCATGTGGGGGAATTATAAACGAAGGCCAGGTCACTTATTGTGCTTATGGGCAGTCAAAGCCGCTGACGTTATAGAGCCAATATTCGCTGTTTTCGTAGGCAACCGGCAGCGGGTGGCTGTGCGGCTTTTCGATGACGGCATATTGGGCATCCAGAATGCAGGCGACGCGCAGCAAATCCTGAGTGGTCAGGCTGTAGTAGGCCGCGCGGGTTTGGGCGATGTTATTGAAGTAATCCCCGTCAAATTGGGCCAGCGCACCGGGGGCAATCAGCTCAAAGCGCGTTTTCCACTCCGTTTCGTAACCGGGCTGGAAGGCGGCCACCAGAATCTCGGAGAGAGTCCCGGCGCTGGCGCGCTCCGCGTGGACGCGCCAATCCGATTCTTGCGGGCCCCATTTTTCAGGCGGGGTGATAAAACGCGCATCGGGCGGGGTTATATCGCGCGCGTTGCGCTGCACATCGACCCAGGCGGTGGGCTGGCCGTAGAGGTACAGGCCGCCTGGATTCCAAAACCCCAAAACCCAGACGATGGCGCAGGCCGCAATTACCAGCGCGGGCATGATTGCGATGCCAATTTTGAGCAGGATCGGTTTGCGAATCCATCTGACCCAGGCCCAGGCTGCCAGCGCCAGAATCGGCGTGGGCGAGAAGATGAATGCGCCAGACAGGAAGGCAAAAACCCGGCCTGAATATTTTTTCTGCTGATAAACCCGGGCCAGAAAGTTGGCGAAGAACAAATAGGCCAAAATCAAAATCCACAGGCCAATCCGGATAATCTGGGACTGAATCAGGATCGTGACCGGCAGAAAGTTGACCGCGATGACATGCGTCAGGACGACAATCATCCCGGCATAGAGAAAGATGCGGGCTGTCCGAACCGGCCCGGAAAGTTCGGCCTGCGGCAGAGCCGCAAAGAAAATAAAAATGGTGCTGACACCGCCCAAAATGATCGGCCATGTGCCAGGGTAGCGGGGGCTGAACATGGCGAAAAGGTGAAAAAAGAGAGTCTGGTTCAGAAAATCGACCCATTCCGGGCGCAGAGAGAAATCAATCGGGTCGCCGCCCGCGCCAGCCTTCCAGAGCAAAACCGGGGCGGCAGTCGCCAGAAAAAGGACTGCCGCGATCAAAATCTTCTTAATCCCGATTCGACGAAATTCGAGCAGGCAGGCCAGCCCAAACATCGCCAGCACAAAATTGACCGAGACAACATGAATGTTGTACATCAGCCCGGCAATCAAAAATGCCAGCGGAATGCGGCCTTTCAGAAACTGGTTGAGCGCAATCAGCAGAAAAGGTAAAACAAACGTGCGGCTGAGCGGCGAAAACTCAAAAATCGGGAAGCCTGAAAAACCGAAATGCGGGACAATAAACCCGATCACGCTCAAGAACGAAGCCAGCGGATTGTGAAAAAGGGTCTCGCTCAAGGCCCAGATCGCCCAAAAGCTGAGGTAAATTGTCGCCAGGTGCAGGGCAAACAAAGCCGGTTCGAGCCAGCCAGCCTGCAAAACCGGAACAAAAAAATGCCAGAAATACGAATAATAAATGTTGTGCAGGCCAATCATCGCATCGCCATCATACATGGAGGGGTAGGCGACAGCTTTGAGAAAGGGAATGTGCATGGCTTCGTCAAACGTGCCGAAGTTGTAACCGATGAACAACACCGTCGCCAGGGTCGCCGCAAGGAAAAATAAATGGCGTTTGGCGGTCGAAATGTTCAATTGCGAAGCAACATTTGTCAGCATCATAAGCTTTCGATCATCCGTGAACAGGCAGCAAAAAACTTCCGAGGCCACAACGCCTCGGAAGTTTGGACTTATTTTTTTTACTGGGCTTTACTCTCTACCCAAGACTTAACGCTTGCCAGCGCCGCGGGCAAGCCAGACATATCTTTTCCGCCGCCAAAAGCCAGGTGGGGTGCGCCGCCGCCGCCCGCGCCCAGCTGGCGCGAGATGTGGCCGACCAGGTCGCCGGCTTTGATGCCGCGCTTGATCAAATCCTGAGTGACGGCGGCCATCACCAGCTCGTTCGAGGCAATCACGCAGACCCCGTTTTCAGGGAATTTGGCGCGGAAACTGTCGGAGAGGCGCGTCAGGGCATCTTTATCGACGCCGGGCATTTGCGTCACCAGCAGATGGATGCCGGCCACCGTTTCGGCGCGGGCAAGCTGGCTGCTAAAGCTCGAAATCGCCAGGTCGGCCCGGGCCGCGGCCAATTGTTTTTTGAGCGCAGCCAATTCGTCTTGCAAAGATTCGACTTTAACGGGGACATCTTCCAGGCTGGATTTAAGCGTCGCAGCGACATTTTTGAGGGCCTTGAAGCGCTTCGCGATCAGTTCATACGCCGCGCGGCCTGTCAGGGCTTCGATGCGCCGCACCCCGGCGGCTGCCGAGCCTTCGCTCAGGATGAGGAACGCGCCCACGTCACTGGTGCGCTCGAGGTGAGTCCCGCCGCACAGTTCATACGAATACTTCTCAGCGGAGTCGCCAATCGTAATCGTGCGCACGACCTCGCCGTATTTTTCTCCAAAGAGGGCCATCGCGCCTTCGGCAATCGCTTCTTCGCGCGATTTGCTGCGCGGGCTGACGGCGTAATCCGCGGCGACCGCCTCGTTCACCAGCTTTTCGACCTGTTCAATTTGCGCGGC
Organism: Anaerolineales bacterium; assembly: GCA_034004515.1. GTDB lineage: Bacteria > Chloroflexota > Anaerolineae > Anaerolineales > Villigracilaceae > UBA8950. The sequence continues at coordinate 7,563 of JAVEWN010000105.1, forward strand.
AGTCATCGCTTCCGGGTGATTGAAGTCGAAGCGGAAACGGTCTGGCCCGACCGACGAGCCAGCCTGGCGGGCGTGTTCGCCGAGCACCTGGTGCAGGGCAGCGTGCATCAGGTGGGTGGCGGTGTGGTTGCGCATGATGTCGTGGCGGCGGGCCTGGTCAACTTGAGCGAGGGCCTGGTCGCCGACGCGTGGTTTGCCGCTGAGCACCTCGCCGATATGCGAGATCAGGCCGGCCGCCGGGTGGCGCACTTCGCTGATTTCGATTTCCCATCCGCCTGGCCCGGCTGCGTTCAGCGAGCTGATCGAGCCGGTATCGCCGACCTGTCCGCCAGACTCGAGGTAGAAACCGGTCTTGGGCAGGATGACTTCGACTTTATCGCCAAAGTGGGCTTCGCTGACAGAATGTCCATCGACGACCAGCGCCAAAACTTCGCCATGAATGCGCAGGCTGTCATAGGGATCATACTCGACGCCTTTGGGGCCGAGCTTGCCGGCAGCCTGTAATTTCTTAAAGATGCCCGCAAAGAATTCGGCATCGTCTCCGCCCATGGCCCCCATGGCTTTGCCGCCGCCGGAGGCCCGGCTGTGTTCCTCGCGCGCGGCCTTGAAACCGGCTTCTTCCACATCCAGACCCTGTTCGCGGGCAATGTCGCGGCTGATTTCAAACGGCAGGCCGTAGGTGGCGTACAGCTCAAACGCTTTGCGGCCCTCGAGAACTGTTTTCGCCTCGCGCTTAAGGCCGTCGAGCAGCCCTTGCAGGAAGGCCGTGCCGCTTTCAACGGTGCGCGCAAAACGGATTTCTTCACGCGTCAGGTTGTCGAGAATGGTCTGACGCTGCTGGACAAGCTCCGGGTAGAATCCGCCGTATTCCGTAATAAAAGCCGCCGCCACTTTTGCCAGGAAGGGCTGCTTCAGACCGATCTTTGTCCCAAAACGGGCCGCGCGCCGGATAATCATGCGGCAGATGTAGTTGCGGCCAACATTGCCAGGAACGACGCCATCCGCAATCAAAAAGGCTGCCGAGCGGGCGTGATCGGCGATGACGCGATAGGGCGTGAAATCTGCGTATATTTCTGGGCGGGTCTTGCCGGTCAGCTCCGAAAGCGCGTCGAGCGCGCCTTTGAAGAGATCGGTCTTATAGTTTGAGTCGACGCCCTGCAAAACAGAAACGATGCGCTCGAAACCCATGCCGGTATCGACGTGTTTGGCGGGCAGGGGTTCAAGGCGGCCATCTTCAAACAGGTTGTACTGGATGAAAACGTTGTTCCACAGTTCGAGGTAACGGGTGCACTCGCCATTGACGCCGCATTGGTGGGGCGTTCCGCGCAGGTTGTCGCGTTCCTCGCCCAGGTCGATGTGAATTTCGGAACACGGCCCGCAAGGCCCAAACTCGGCCATTTGCCAGAAATTTTCCTTGCGCCCAAAGTAAAGCACGTTTTCAGGGTTGATGCCGGGCTGTTTGCGCCAGATGTCGGCTGCTTCCTCGTCGGTTGGAACGCTGCTTTGGCCGGCAGGGAACTCTACCCGGTCATCCTTGAAGCAGGTGGCATAGAGTTTATCTTTGGGCAAGCCCCAGACTTCGGTCAGCAGCTGCCAAGACCAGGCAATCGCCTCTTCTTTGTAATAATCGCCAAACGACCAGTTGCCGAGCATCTCGAAAAAAGTGTGATGAGTATCGTCGCGCCCAACATCGTCGAGATCGTTGTGTTTTCCTGCTACGCGCATACATTTTTGCGAGTCAACGGCCCGGCTGTAGGGACGCGAATCGGTGCCGACAAAGACATCCTTGAACTGGATCATGCCTGAGTTGGTGAACAAAAGCGTGGCGTCGCCACCCGGCACAAGCGACATGGACGGCACAGCGGTATGGCCGCGCGCGACGAAGAAATCTATAAAGTCCTGGCGAATTTCGTTTCCGGTCAGTTTTTTGCTCATAAAATAACTCCAAAGGTCTATGGGAATGGGTGGAATTATACCAATTTCGATAGTAGAGATTAGGGATTTGATAATTCGACCCACAAGTATCGAAAACAAAAACCCCGGCTGGGTGAGCATCGGGGCACAGTAGACAGGGGAAAATCTCGCGCGTTAGGAGCGGCTCAGCCAGCAAAATGTGAAAGCCCCGGCTTTCTCAGCCGGGCGGGTAGCGCAGGCGCGTAAGTCAAGTGCGAGTTTCATGGGGCGGATTATACCGCGATAAAAAACCTTTGGGTATGGATTTGAATGATAAAATCATTTTATGATTATCCCAAATCAACTAAGTATGGGCTTCGCAAATTTAGATGAAATTCAGGAGGGAAAGAAACCTGAACTATCTAATGGTCGTGCCAATAAGTTAGATCCAAAAGATCGCGCCTTTCACGATTGGTATCGCTTCGTTTTATCTTTTCCTCCCCATTTGGTTAGAGACTACATCCAAAAATTTAACCTGCATCAACAAAGTGTAATCCTAGACCCCTTTTGCGGTACTGGCACAACCCTGGTCGAAGCGAAACTAGCAAACATGAAAGCTGTTGGCATTGAAGGCAACCCATTTCCACATTTTGCATCATCGGTTAAAACAGATTGGGATTTAGATGGCGACTTACTACTATTGCGCGCCCGTCAAATTGCAGACGAAACGAACAAAATACTTAGATCGCAAAAAATTGATGACAATTTTCCTTTCGAAACAGAACACAAGAATCTAAAATCACTTTCGCCCGATGCAGAAAAACTGATACTCACAAACTCAATCAGCCCTCTGCCCTTGCACAAAGTACTTGTTTTATTTGAAAATCTGAAACAGTTTGAAAATGAGCCTTTTTATCGTCATGCTCTTTTGGCATTAGGAAATGCGCTGGTTTTTAAAATAAGTAATTTACATTTTGGGCCAGAAGTAGGTGTGGCTAACCCCAAAAATGATATACCCGTCGTGTCTAATTGGCTTTTGGATGTTGAAAAAATGGCAAATGACCTTCGCAAAGTCAAAGGATTGCCATTTGTAAACTCTGAAGTCCAATTAGCAGATTCAAGAAGCCTTAATATCTTAGAACCTAATTCTATAGATGCGGTAATTACATCGCCTCCTTATCCAAACGAAAAAGATTACACACGAACTACGCGGCTCGAGTCTGTCTTACTTGGTTTTATAAATAACAAGGAAGAATTACGCGGGTTAAAGAAAAGACTTGTAAGATCAAATACACGAGGAATTTATAAAGGCGATGATGATGATAGATGGGTCTCGGAATTTCCTGAGATTCAACGTATCGCCGATGCAATTGAAAAACGTCGAATTGAGCTTGGTAAAAATTCCGGATTCGAGAAGCTGTATGCCAAAGCAACTAAATTGTACTTCGGTGGAATGGCACAACATCTGTCCGAACTTAGAAAAGCCCTCCGCCCAGGTGCCCTGACTGTCTAATTGGTGTAGAATGATAAGTAAACGAACCCGACCCAGGAGACAGCCGATGGAAAAACGACCGCGCAATCGACCTGTTCGAAAGTATCCAGATGCAAAGCGGAAAATATTCAACA
>JAVEWN010000106.1:0-11067 GCA_034004515.1 Anaerolineales bacterium
CGCTGTGATCTAAGCCTGTTTCAACTCGGTTTGCGTGTGCTTGAGCATCTCTTGGATTTCAACTTAACCATCCCTGTCTCGTTTACCGATTTCTCTCATGCTTATCCGAATTTTGTCCGGTAGAGAATCGCCCTGACCTTTTTGCAGGGCAGTCAATATTGCTTGCCCCTCGTCCAATTCTCACGTACAATCAAACTATTCACCCACCCCAAGGACAGACTCCATGACCGACCTGAAAGCGTTTGGCGAAAAACTATTTGCAAACCTTGAAACTGTCATCATCGGCAAACGCAACGCCCTCGACCTGATCACCATCGGCCTGCTCTGCCAGGGACATGTGCTGATCGAAGACGTGCCCGGTGTTGGCAAGACGGTCCTGGCCCGCACCCTGGCAAAGTCGCTCGGCTGCGCTTTCAACCGCCTGCAATTCACCCCGGATATGCTGCCCTCCGATGTCACCGGCACTTCCATTTTCAACCAGGAGAATCGGAAATTTGAATTCCGCCCCGGCCCGCTCTTTGGGCAAATTATCCTGGCCGATGAAATCAACCGCGCCACGCCCAAGACTCAGGCGGCCCTGCTGGAGGCGATGGAGGAACGCCAGGTGACAATCGATGGAGAAACCCACATTTTGCCCCGGCCTTTTATGGTTCTGGCTACCCAGAACCCAATTGAATATGAAGGCACCTTTCCGCTGCCCGAAGCCCAGATTGACCGCTTCCTGCTGCGCCTGCGGATGGGCTATCCCAACCAGGCCGATGAGATTCGCATCCTTGAAAACCAGCAGCTGCGCCACCCCATCGAAGGCGTCGCAGCAATCATCAGCGCCGATGAAGTCATCGCGGCCTCCGAAGCCGTCCGTGAGATTTTTGTCTCCCCGCCAGTCAAACGTTACATCATCGATCTGGTCCAGCGCACCCGTCAGCACGCGGATATTTACCTGGGGGCCAGCCCACGCGGCTCGCTGGCCCTCTTTCGGGCTGCCCAGGCCCGGGCCGGGCTGCTCGGTCGCGATTACGTCCTGCCAGACGATGTTAAAAGCCTGGCGGGCGCCATTCTCTCGCATCGCATCATTGTCAACCCGGCCGCCCGCCTGCGGGATGTAACCGCCGAAAAACTGGTGCAAGAAATTTTGCTTTCAGTTTCTGTTCCTGGCGGAACTTTTAACGCCTAAATGCGAAATCCCGCGCGCCTTTTCCTGTTTCTGCTTTTTGGCCTCGGCCTGGCCGGCGGCATTATTAACGGAGCCGATCTCTACATCCGCCTGGCCTATTTGAGCGGATCGCTGCTGGCGGCAGCCTGGGGCTGGACGTTTCTTTCTTTGCGAAAGCTGCGCCTGACTCGCCAGGCGCGCTCCCTGCGCGCATCGGTCGGCGACATCTTTGAAGAAAACTTTGAGCTCGAAAATAAAGGCGGCCTTCCGCGCCTGTGGGTCGAAATTCAGAATCATTCTGACCTGCCGCAGGCCGCCGGTTCGCGCCTCATCACCAATTTGGGAAAGAAGCAGAAACGTTCTTACCTGGCCCGCACCTGGCTCACCCGGCGCGGCGTTTACCGGCTGGGGCCGACCATCCTTGCCTCAGGCGATCCGTTTGGCCTGTTTTCCGTCAAAAAGACTCTGCCTCACCCAGACTCTTTGCTTGTCCTGCCCTTGATTGTGCCGATTACCGATTTTCCATCTCCGGCGGGCTATTTGCCGGGCGGCAAAGCCAGCCTGCGCAAATCACTCGATATTACGCCCCACGCTTCCGGTGTCCGCGAATACGTTCACGGCGACCCGCTCAAACGGATTCACTGGCCGAGCAGCGCCCGCCGCAACCGTTTGATGGTCAAGGAGTTTGAGCAGGATCCGCAGGCTGAAATCTGGCTTTTTCTGGATGCGGAAGCCGGCATTCATCACGCGCTGAGCGCCCCCCGGCCAACCATCTGGCGCGACTGGTCTTTTCAGCGCCGCCCGCAGCTTGCCATGCCGCCAGAAACGATTGAATATGCTGTCACCATTAGCGCTTCCCTGGCCCATTATTTCATCGGCCAGCGGCGCGCTGTCGGTTTCGTGACCGAAGGCCCGGCCTACACGGTTATCCCGGCAGAACGCAGCGAACGCCAGGAAGGCAAATTGCTCGAAACCCTGGCCTTTGTGCGCGCCGAAGGCCGCCTGCCGCTCGTCAGCCTGGTCGATTCAATCGCGCCGCGCATCCCGTATGGGTCGAGTGCGCTCCTGGTGACTTCTTCTACCCGTCAGGACATTTTGCTTGCCGTCGAAAACATTGCCCGGCGCGGGTTAAGCCCGCTCGTCATCCTGCTTAATCCGCAAACCTTTGGCTTTTATGAATCGAACGATCCTCTCTTTAAAGACCTGTTGGCGCGCGGCGTGCCAGTTTGCCAGGTCGCACAGGGCGACAATTTGGCTGAGACCCTTTCAGCGTTTGCCGCCAGAAACCGTTCACAGGAGCAGCCCTTATGGCGAAAACAACTATCCAGCCTCTCGATTTAGATTTTCAAGGCCAGGCGACCGCGATTGCGGCCTATGCCATTCCTCACGCGGAGGGCGTTGCCCTGATCGAATCTGGCCCCGGCTCCACCCTGCCCGCTTTGGAGCGCGCCCTGGCGGCGCTCGGCTACGGTTTTGAGCATGTGACCCACGTTTTTCTGACCCATATTCACCTCGACCATGGCGGGGCCGCCGGTTTTTTAGCGGGGCGGGGCGCCCAAATTTTCGTCCATGCCAATGGCGCGCCACACTTGCTCAACCCTGAAAAACTGATTGCCTCGGCCACCCGCATCTATGGCGATAAAATGCAAAGCCTGTGGGGCGACTTTCTGCCGGTTAACCCCGAAAAGCTGACGATTTTGGAGGACGGCAGCCAGGTAGCGCTGGGCGGCGCTCTGAAAGTGACGGCCTTCGATACGCCCGGCCACGCCGATCATCATCTTTCCTATTTTGTGGACGGGTATTGTTTCACCGGCGACGTGGGCGGAATTCGGATTTCGACCTATCCTTATCTGCGGCTGCCGTTTGTGCCGCCCGAATTGCACCTCGAAAAATGGCACGCTTCGATTGATAAACTGCAAAGCCTGGGCGCGCGCCACGTTGTCCCCACTCATTTCGGCATTTTCGATGACCCCGAATGGCATTTTGACGCCATCCACCGCGTACTGGACGATGTCGAGGCCTGGCTGACGCGCGTCATGCCAGCCGACCCGCCGCTTGAAGAATTGCGCCTGAAATTTGTCGAGTGGATGGAAGAACAGGGCCGCGCGATTGGCCTGCCCGCCGAGGTGCGCGAGGCCTACCTGCTCGCCAACCCGCTTGGGATGAGCGCCGATGGGCTCCAACGTTATTGGCGCAAGTTCAGGCTTTAGAAACAGTACAAACGTCGATTCAAAACATGACACAGGCAGCATTCCCGCGCGGGGCCGCTATGATAAAATTTATGGCGTGGCAGGTGTTTTTCAGAACCTGCCAATAATCAATAGACAGCCTCTCGACTGCGCGGCGCTCGGGGCAATACTTTCCAATTCCCACAAGGAGACTGAAAGCATGAAAGACTTCCTCGATGTTGCTGATTATTCCCCGCAGGAAATTCAGGATATTCTTGACCTGGCCATTCGCTTAAAAAAGGAATATTTTGAGCATGGCAACCCGCCCCTCTTCCAGGGCAAAGTTTTGGGCATGATCTTCCAGAAGCCCAGCCTGCGCACCCGCGTTTCGTTCGATATGGCCATGCGCCACATGGGCGGCGACGCGATTTACCTCTCCCCCAATGAAATTGGCCTGGGCAAACGCGAATCGATTGCGGATATCGCCCGCGTGCTGTCGGGGTATGTCCAGGTCTTGATGGCGCGTGTTTTTGAGCATGCCCACGTGGTCGAACTGGCTCAATGGTCTTCTGTGCCGGTCATCAACGGCCTGAGCGATTTCAGTCATCCCTGCCAGGCCATGGCCGATGCCCAGACGATTATCGAGAAGTTTGGCTCGCTGAAAGGCCTGACCGTTTCGTATGTGGGCGATGGCAACAATGTTGCCGTTTCGCTGATGCACATTGTCGTCATGCTCGGCGGCAACTTCAAAATTGCCAACCCCGCCGGGTACGATATGCCCGCCGTCGCGATTGAGACCGGCCAAAAGCTGGCTGCCGTCAGCGGCGCGCAGATCGACTTGTTGCGAGATGCGCACGAAGCCGTTCGCGGCGCGCACGTCATCTACACCGATACCTGGACCAGCATGGGCCAGGAAGAGGAAGCCTACAAGCGCGAAACGGTCTTCCCGCCTTACCAGGTCAATGCCAAACTGGTCAGCGAAGCCGATAAGGACGCGATTGTGATGCACTGCCTGCCGGCCCATCGCAATCATGAGCTAACCGACGAAGTCGCCGACGGGCCACACTCTGCCATTTTCCCGCAGGCTCACAACCGCTTGCACGCCCAGAAGGCTGTTTTGGCGCGTTTGTTGAAGGTTGCTTAAATATTTTTGCTCCAACGGGCCTTTCCATTTCCGGCAAGTTTCAGCCGGGATGGTTAAGGCCCAGGCGCAGGTTCGCCTCTCGTTTGCGTGGCGCTCCGGGCAATTTCGCTCTCAGCCGCACCCATGGAAAGGCTCAGCATGAATACGGATCAATTTATCGAAATTGAAGAACAATATGGGGCCCACAACTACCACCCGCTCGATGTTGTCATTGAACGGGCGGAGGGCGTTTGGGTTTACGATGTCGAAGGCAACCGCTACCTCGATTGTCTTTCCGCTTACTCGGCGGTCAATCAGGGCCACGTTCACCCGCGCATCCTGAATGCGATGCTCGCACAGGCCAAAAAAGTGACCCTGACCTCGCGCGCTTTTCGCAATGACCAACTGCCCCTGTTTTACAAGGAGCTTTCGGAATTCAGCGGTTATGAAATGTCTTTGCCGATGAACTCTGGCGCGGAAGCGGTCGAAACCGCCATCAAATTGGCCCGCAAGTGGGCTTATCGCGTCAAAGGCGTGCCGCGCCACCAGGCCGAGATCATCACCGTCGCAGGCAACTTTCACGGGCGCACGACCACCATCATTTCTTTTTCGACAGAACCGCTTTACAAGGATGATTTTGGGCCTTTTACCCCCGGCTTTGTGACCATTCCCTATGGTGATGCCGAATCTTTTGAGAAAGCCATCACCCCCAATACGGCTGCCATTTCGGTGGAGCCGATCCAGGGGGAAGCCGGGGTGGTCATTCCCCCCGCAGACTACCTGAAAAAAGTGGCTGAAATCTGCAAAAAGCACAATGTCTTGCTGATCGTGGACGAAATCCAGACCGGCTTGTGCCGGACGGGCCGCAAATTTGCCTTCCAGTATGAAGACGGCGTCCGGCCGGATATGGTCATCATCGGCAAGGCGCTTTCGGGCGGGTTTTATCCGATTTCGGCTGTGCTGGCCGATGCCGAGCTGATGGGCCTCTTCCAGCCGGGCGAGCACGGTTCGACCTTTGGCGGCAACCCGCTGGCCGCTGCGATTGGGCGGGCCGCGATCGGCGTCTTGCGCGACGAAAAACTGGACGAACGCTCTGATCACTTGGGCAATTACTTCACCGAGCAGTTAAGCGAAATTTCGAGCAAGCACATTAAAGAAGTGCGCGGACGCGGGCTGCTGATTGCGATTGAACTTCATCCCGCTGCGGGTGGCGCGCGCCGTTTCTGCGAAGCCCTTAAATCGCGCGGCATCCTCGCCAAAGAGACTCATGATAACGTTATTCGTTTTGCCCCGCCGCTGGTGATCGAAAAAGAGACCATCGACTGGGCTTTACCCAAGATTCGTGAAGTATTGCAGATGGATTAACTTAAAACCCTAAAGGCTGCAACGCCTTTAGGGTTTCTCTACCCAATATGGAGGCTCTATGAACATCGGAATCCCAAAGGAGCGCCGCCCCTTTGAATATCGCGTAGGCATTTCTCCGGCAGGCGTTGAAATCCTTGTTCAGCAAGGCCATACCGTTCACCTGGAACATGAAGCCGGTCTGGGGTCTGGTTTCAGCGATCAGGAATATGAACGGGCTGGCGCAGGGGTGGTCTATTCGGGCCACGAGGTCTACGGACGCTCCGATTTACTTCTTAAAGTTACCCGCCCGGTCGAAGAAGAAATTGAATGGTTTAATTCCGGCTCGATTCTGATGGGTTTTCTGCACCTGGCCTCGGCGCGCCAGGGACGGGTGGAAGGCCTGATCCAGAAAAAAATTACAGCAATCGCCTACGAGCAGATCCAATTCCCGGATGGCTCGCTGCCGGTTTTGCATTCGCTCAGCCAGATTGGCGGCCTGCTGGCCCCCCAAATTGCGGCACGCTTCATGCAAAATAACCTGGGCGGCAAAGGCATTCTGTTGGGCGGCGTGGCCGGCGTGCCACCCGCCGAAATTGTGATTATCGGCGCGGGCGCAGCCGGCACAGCCGCGGCCCAGTCCTTCCTCGGGTTGGGCGCGCACGTCACCGTCCTGGATAAAAGCATGGAGCCGCTCCAACGCATCCACGAACGATATCCGCAATTGGTGACGATGATCTCGACCCGCCGCAACATCGAGCGGGCCTGCAATTACGCCGATGTGGTTTTAGGCGTGGTGCTTGTGCCGGGTGAACGCGCCCCGATTGTTATCAGCCGTGAGATGCTCAAGACCATGAAACCGCGTTCGCTGCTGATCGATATGAGCATCGACCAGGGCGGCTGTTTTGAAAGCTCGCGTCCCACCACCCACGACCATCCCACGTATGTTGAAGAAGGCATCCTGCATTACTGCGTGCCGAACGTCTCGGCGGTGGTTGCGCGCACCTCCACCCATGCTTTTGTCAATGCGGCCATGCCGTACATCATGAAAGTGGCCGGAAGTGGCGTCGAAGCCGCTGTCGGCCAAGACCCCGCCCTCGAGCTGGGCCTGAACCTCGTCGAAGGCGAGATTCGACATTTGCAGCGTTGGATAGCCCCGGAAGAAGGAGATTAGCCCATGTCGTGGCAGAGTATTTACCAATCGCGGGTTTGCACAGCAGACGAGGCGGTGCAGTGTATCCAAAGCGGGAACCGGGTATTTCTGACCGGGAATGTTTCAATCCCCAAGTTTTTATTGGGCGCAATTGTCAAGCGCGCGCCCGAATTGCAGAATGTGGAAATTTGCCACGCCCTGACGATTGGTTCCGCCGAATATGTCAGCCCGGACCTGGAAGGCCACCTGCGGGTCAACACCCTTTTTATTGGACACAATGTTCGCAAAGCCGTTCAGGAAGGCCGCGCAGATTTTACGCCGGTCCTGCTTTCCGAATTTACACTGCTTTTTAAAAACAAAATCCTGCCGCTGGACGTGGCCCTTGTCCATGTTTCCCCGCCCGATGAGCATGGCTTCTGTTCGCTCGGTGTCGAAGTCGGCCTGACAAAAACCCCCGCGGAATCGGCCAAAATCATCATCGCCGAGGTCAACGAGCAGATGCCGCGCACCCTGGGCGATGCCTTCATCCACGTCAGCCGCCTGAACTATATCGTGCCAGTCAACTATCCCATTTTAGAGTTGGCAATGAGCGCAGAAGGCGACAATGAAGTCGTTGAGAAAATTGCCGGGTACATTGCCGAAATGATCCCGGATGGCGCGACCATGCAAATGGGAATTGGCGGCATTCCAGACGCGGTCCTTAAATATCTCTATGACAAAAAGGATTTGGGCATTCATACCGAACTGTTTTCAGACGGCGTAATCGACCTGGTCGAAGCGGGTGTCATCACCAATGCCCAAAAAACCATCCATAACGGCAAAATCATCGCCGGCTTTATCATCGGCACCAAACGCCTCTACGATTGGGTGGACGACAACCCGTTGATCGAATTGCATCGCACCGAGTACATCAACGACCCGTTTGTAATCGCCCAAAATGACCGGATGGTTGCCATCAACTCGGCCATCGAAGTCGATCTGACCGGCCAGGTTTGCGCCGACAGTATCGGCCACAAGCTCTACTCTGGCGTTGGCGGACAGTTGGACTTCGTCTATGGGGCCTCGCGCTCGAAGGGCGGCGTACCGATCATTGCCCTGCCCAGCACCGCCCTGATGCGCGACGGAACCAGCCTGAGCAAAATTGTGCCCGTTTTGAAGCCCGGCGCGGGCGTCGTAACCACCCGCAACCACGTCCGGTTTGTCGTCACCGAGTTTGGCGTCGCCGAACTCTACGGAAAAACCATTCGTGAAAGGGCCGCAGCCCTCATCAAAATCGCCCAGCCCGAATTCCGTGAGGAGCTAACCCGCCAGGCCAAAGAAATGAATTACCTGTAAATAAATTGAAAAACGGTTAAAATCGGGGCGCAGCACAAGACTGCGCCCCGCTACTTTTATTAAGGAAAAAGAACTTATGGAACGACGCGCCAAAATTGTAGCCACCATCGGCCCTGCCAGCCAGGACGACGCCACCATCGAAAGATTGATCAAGGCCGGCATGAACGTTGCCCGGCTGAACTTCTCGCATGGCACCCACGAAGAACATGCCGCCCGAATTGCCAGCATTCGGCGGGTTTCAGCCGCCATGGACATCTCTATCGGGATTTTGCTGGATTTACAAGGCCCCAAACTGCGGGTGGGTGCTTTGGCGGCTCCGCTCCAGCTCTCTTTTGACGAGCTGGTGCGGATTTATTGTCAGGATGATCCGCTTCCTGAGGGGGAGGAGCAGAAGATTCCGGTCACGTTCCCGGAATTGTTCGAATCTGTCCACGCTGGAGATCGCCTGCTGCTGGACGACGGACGGCTTGTGCTGGTGATCGCCTCCGTTAAAGGGCGCAATATTTCGGCGCGAGTCGTCGTCGGCGGCCTATTGACCTCTCACAAAGGCATTAACCTGCCCGGCGTGCGCTTGCGCATCCCCGGATTTACCGAAAAAGACGAAGCGGATTTAAGCTTTGGCTTGAAACAAGGCATCGAAGCCATTGCCATCTCGTTTGTGCGCTCGGTTCAAGATATTATCCAGGTCCGGCACGCCATCAAGCGCTTGCTGCCGATTAACCAGCCTTTGCCGCTGGTAATCGCCAAGCTGGAGCGCCCGGAAGCGCTCGACGAGCTTGAAAGCATTCTGGACGCGGTCGATGGCGTCATGGTTGCGCGCGGCGATCTGGGCGTGGAAATGCCGCCCGAACGTGTCCCGATTATGCAGAAACGGATCATCCATGCTGCCAATGCCAAAGCCAAACTGGTCATCACCGCCACCCAGATGCTCGAATCGATGATTGTTAACCCGCTTCCAACCCGGGCCGAAGCCTCGGATGTCGCTAATGCCATTTTTGATGGTACCGACGCGATTATGCTCTCTGGCGAGACGGCGGCTGGCAAATACCCGGTCGAAGCGGTTGCCATGATGGATCGAATTGCGCGCGAGGCCGAGAGTCACTTTTTGGAATGGGGACAGCCCCGTCAGCGCGAAGAAGATGGCCTGGGCGAGACCGATGCCGCCGCCATGGCCCGCGCGGCCTATGCGATTGCCCGTGACCGGGATGTGGCCGGTATTACTGTTTTCACGATGCACGGCAGCACCGCCTGGTTGATGTCCAAAGTGCGCGCCCAGGTTCCGGTGATCGCCTTTACCTCTGACGAAAACACCTACCGCCAGATGTCTTTTCTGTGGGGCATTTTGCCGCACCGCCTGAACTTTGTCGAGACCTTGCGCGCGATGATCGAGCAGGTCGACAATCACTTGCTCGAATCAAACAGCTTCCGCCCCGGCGACCAGGTGGTCATCATTTGCGGCTTCCCGGTGGGCGCGCTGCGCAATCCCAATATGGCCTTATTGCATACGATTGGGGAATAATTCAGCAATCAGTTTCGCAGGCAGTTCGCCCCAGCGGCGGACTGCTTTTTTACTCTCCCCTGGCTGAGATTAAAATGCTGGCCCCAATTAAAATCCCGCCCAGAATGAAAAAAGGCGTGATTTTTTCGCCCAGAAAGAACCAGCCCAGCAGCGTCCCGACGACGGGTTGCGCAAAAAAGGTCAGCGAGGCGGAGGCGGCGGGCAGTTGCGCAAAGGCATAGTTCCACAGAAACATGGCGATGGCGGTTGCGATGATGCCCAGAAACAGGATTCCGGCCAGGATGGCGGGCGTGATTGGCCCCATGCCCTGCCCTGAGAGTTCCCAGACGGCGAGCGGAATCGCAATCGGCAGGCCGCCCAGCAGGAAGATGGCGCTGGCTTGCAGCAGGTTGCTGCCTGCGCCGATGACTTTGCGCACCAGCACCGAGTAGAGCGCCCAGGTGAGAGCCGCCCCAAGCAGCGCGAGATTGCCCAGAAACAGGTCTGAGTTCCAGTCGGCTTTGCGCGGGTCGATCACGGCCAAAACCCCCAGGCTGGCGATCAGGATGGCGATCAGCCTGCGGGTCGTGACCGGCTCTTTGAGCAGCAGCCAGGCGAAGGGCAGCACGAGCGCGGGCGTGGCCGAGGTCACCAGTGAACCGTTGGCGGCCGTCGAGAGTTTTGTCCCCACAAACTGAAATCCGAGCGAGATGCCGTATCCGACGATGCCGACCCCAAAAGCCGCGATCAACTGGCTTTTGTTCAGGCTGAATCCGCCGCGCCAGGCAATCACCAGCCAAAGCGCCAGGAAGCCCAGCACGAGCCGGCTGGTGAGCAGCGCAAAGGGCGGGATGACCTCCAGCACGACTTTGCTGACGACGTACATGCCGCCCCAGATGGCAGCGGCGCTCAGGCCGGCCAGCAGCCCGGGCAGGTTGTTCGTGGGCGTCTGTTGCATGGCTTATCCTTGTGGCGGTCGGTGGGGAATTGAAAATTAAGATACACAGGGTTGGGATGCCCGGGCGGTGCTTGGGTAGGGTTAAGAACACTTTCTAAATGGAGAGAGAACCATCTCCATACAAATGTCTTCCGGGTCATCGCTGCCGCATTCGGTGGGCTGAAACCCAACCCGTTTGTAAAAGCGTATGGCGCGATCTTGTTTCCGGTCGGTCTGCAAGCGGATGCGTCTGTAGCCTGTAGTTTGCGCGAAGCGCAATCACATCTGCATTCATTGATATCCAATGCCGTGCCTCTGATAGGCTTCCGCTAACCGTAATCGTTTCAATTCTGCCGCAT
>JAVEWN010000107.1:0-11016 GCA_034004515.1 Anaerolineales bacterium
GCCAGCGCGACCGCCGCTGATCCCGGCTTCGCGTTGGGGGGAAGTGAAAACGGTAGATAGCATGTGTCCTCCTTGTGGGTGAATTTAGGGAAAGTATCGACAAACGGGGGTGTTCGTATCAAACGGGTTTTTTTTGAAGTTCTCTCGACAGGAGCAGAACAGCAAATTGACTGCGCTTACGTCCGGTAAGCAGAGCGGATTTAATGTTCTGCGAGAATCTGATATTTCCTGATTATCGCCTTATAATCCTCATGTAAGGATTGCCAGGCGGTTGCTTTGTATGCAAAAATGTTGCAGAATGTTCTAAACAGGAGGATTTTTATGGCCGCAAAACTAAAAAAAGACGACACCCAACCCGCGAAACAAGTTTTCAATATCAAGGGGGGCATTCACGCTGGCCGCGATGTGATTCAGGGCGACCAGACCAACTACATCACCTACAATGCCCAGCAAATTGCCAACCTGTCTTCGCCCACTGAGTTCCTGACAGTTCTCCAGCAGGTGCAGGCCGAGATTGCTGGGATGAAAAAAGCCGAGTTGAGCAAAACGCAGGCGCGTAACCTGGAAGCCGCTGAAACCCTGGTGGGTGAGGTGGTCGAGGAAGCCCAGAAGCCCCAGCCAGCCCTGGAGCGCATCAAGGACACCCTGGCCGAAGCCAAAGAGACGCTGGAATTGCTCAGCGGCAGTGTCGCCGCCGCCGCCACGTTGGGAACCACCCTGGGTGGCCTGGCCGCCACCGCAATCAGGTTATTTGGCGGGTAAACGCAAAGAAAAAATCTTGGAGGGGTTTTATGCCTGCATCACAGACCTTCGATATTGATGGCGGCGTGCATTGCGCCGATTTCATCGGACGAGACCAGAACATCAGCTATGGCTTCAGTGCCGAGGATGTTGAGCGCCTGATTGCGCGCGTGCTGGAACTGGTACACAAGGGAGCGGTTTTTCAGCCGGTGCCGGGGCAGCAGGACTCCCTGTTTACCGAACTGGACGGCGAGAAGCTGACCTTCCAGCCCGGCGCAGCCCGCCAGTTGACCGGCATGGGCAATCTGAGTGCCTACCTTCTGGCCCTGACAGTTGACCAGGACTACCAGCGCTGGGCCTCGCGTTTTGTGCCGCTGGCAGGCAGGATGGATATCCGCCAAGTCATCGAGGGGGTGCCGATTTCATTCACTGAATTAATCATTCCAACCGGCGAAGGCGGGCAGGCCACCCAGAAACCACTCGAAAGCATTGCCGAAGCCATGCAAACGCACGGCGCCTTCATTATTTTGGGTGATCCGGGCGCAGGCAAGACCACCACTCAGCAGCGAATTGCCTACGACGCTGCCCGGGGCCTGCTCGAAAAAAACCCCGGGCAGGTGCCGCTCTTTGTGCGCCTGAGCCAGCAAGGCGAGCGTGAACCGTATGCCTTCCTTGAAACCGAGTGGCGCCGGCGCACCGGGATGGATTTCCAATCCGCGCTGAATGCCGGGCGGGTACTGTTCCTGGCGGATGGCATCAACGAAATCCCACGCGAGAAGCGCAACGAACGCCTGAAAGCCTGGATGATTTTTGAACAGGAATTTCGCGGCGCGAACCGCCTGATTTTCAGCGGACGCGAGCGCGATTACGACAACCAGCTCAACCTGCCCAGGGTGCTTGTCCAGCCGCTCGACCCGCCGCGTATTGCCGAGTTCCTGAAGCGCCACCAGGCCGAGGGCCTGGCCGAATTGTTGGATGACCCGCACAGCCGCCTACACGAGATGGCGTCCAACCCGCTCAATCTGTTTGTACTGACGATGGTCTATTTGCAGGGCGGCAAGAACCTGCAACTGCTTGCCAATCGCGGACGGCTGTTTGAAGCCTTCAGCGACTGGCTGTTGCGCAACGAGCAGCGCTGGCATCCCGATGACCTGAGCGTGGACTGCAAGGTGGACTTGCTCTCGCGCCTGGCCTATGCCATGCAGCAGCAGGGCAGCGGCACAACCTTCGACCTGGCCGCCGCCAAAAGTGCCCTGCCTGCCAGTGTGGAGGTGATGGGCGAAGACCTGCCGCTTGATTCGGCAGCCTTCCTGCGCTTCGGGCGCGGGGCATCTATTCTCGACCCGGCCACCCTGCCGGGTGTTCGCTTTTATCACCATCTTTTGCAGGAATATTTCGCGGCCCGTGAGCTGCTGCGCCGCTTCAACAGCGGCGAAGATCTATCCGCTTTTTGGAAAGCCCCGCGCAGGGTGGATGAAATGCCCGCGACAGACGTGGGCGAGTGGGACCCGCTGCCTGAACCACCCGGCACCGGCTGGGAAGTGACTACCATCCTGGCCTGCGGGTTGAGCCGCGCGCCCGAAAAACTAATTGAAGCCGTGCGCCAGGCCAACCCGGCCCTGGCCGCCCGCTGCCTGGATGAAGCGGGTATCTCCCCTTTCCTTTTAGGAGAGGGGGCGGGGGTGAGGTCGAAAACCCAGCAAAACCTGCTGACCGACGTGTACGACCCAAACATGCACCTGCGCGCCCGCTTGCAGGCTGGTTTTTTGCTCGGCAAGATCGGCGACCCGCGCTTCCAGGCGCAGGAAGTCAATGGGGTGCAAGTGGTTTTGCCGCAAATGTTGCATGTGCCTGGTGGGAGATACATCATTGGCAGCAACCCAGGCGAGCCGGATTCTTACGAACAGGAATATCCCCAGCACGGAGTTGAGATTGCGCCGTTTGCAATTGGCAAATGGCCGCTGACCAACGCTGAATACGCCTGCTTTATGGCCGCCGGCGGCTACCAGGATGAAGATTACTGGCAGACTGGCCTGGCCAAACGCTGGCTCAAGGGAGAAGAAGTGGGTGGCGGACAGGTTAAGGCTTACTTGGACGCTTGGAAGCAATTACAAACAATCGAGAATGTGCGCGCTACCCTGGAGCAAACGGGGAACTTTACCCCTGACCAGGTTGATATGTATGTCTATATTGCCGGGTTGAGCGAAGAAGAACTGAAAGAACAGTTGGGCGAACAGCTTTCTCAAAAATCGCGCAGCCAGCCCGCTTTTTGGAATGACCTGCAATACAATAACCCCTCCCAGCCAGTGGTTGGCGTCACCTGGTTCGAGGCCAATGCCTATTGCGCCTGGCTCTCGGCAGTCACCGGCCAGCCCTATCGCCTGCCATCCGAACCCGAATGGGAAGCCGCCGCCAGCGCAAAAATCAACAATCCACAATCTAAAATCTCCGATCGGACTTACCCCTGGGGCGCAGACTTCGATCCGGCCAAAGCCAACACCATCGAAGGCCGCGTGCTTAAACCTTCGCCGGTCGGCGCGTATGCCGCCAGCGGCGCGGTTGGCCCCTTTGGAGCCGAAGACCAGGCCGGCAATGTTTACAACTGGACCAGCGGGCTTTTCCAGTCCTACCCCTACAAACCCGAAACGCATCAGAATCCTGAATCGGAAGAATATCGCGTCGTACGCGGCGGGTCGTGGTACAACGATCGGTGGGACGCCCGCTGTGCGTATCGCGGCGGGCTCGCTCCCGGTTACTTCGGCAACTATGTCGGTTTTCGGCTTGTTTCCCCTGCGCAATCTTGATATTCCTGTTTTCTGCCTTCTGGATTCTGCATTCTGCCATGCTGCTTTTCTGAGAGGGGGGTGTGGGGGGAGACTTCCCCCCACATGTTAAACGCGCAAAATTTTTTTGTGAGGCGGGATGGCATCCCGCCTGGGCTGACAGAGCGGGATGCCATCCCGCCTCACGAGAGACCAAAATGAAAACCTACAAACACCTCTACCCGCGCATCACCGAGTTCGAGAACCTCTACCTGGCCTTCAAGCGCGCCGCCAAAGGCAAGCGCAGCAAGCCGGATGTGGCTGAATTCGAGTTCGACCTGGAAGCCAATCTGTTCAGGTTGCAGGATGAACTACAAAACGAAACCTACCGGCCCGGGCCTTACTTCAATTTCAGGGTCTATGACCCCAAACCACGCCTGATTTCCGCCGCCCCTTTCCGTGATCGGGTTTTGCATCATGCCCTCTGCCAGGTGATTGAACCCATCTGGGAGCGGCGCTTCATCGACGATAGTTACGCCTGCCGTCTGGGCAAAGGCACCCATCGCGCATTAAACCGAGCCACCCAGTTCTCGCAAAAGTATCCGTATGTGCTCAAATGCGACATCGAGCATTTTTTCCCATCGATTGATCATGCCAGCCTGTCCGCTGAATTCCGGAGGCTGATTGCTGACCCGCCCACCTTGCGGCTGTGCAACCGAATTTTGGAGAGCGGCGCGGGCATCCACGCCCACGAGTTTGAGCCGCGCCTGTTCCCCGGCGATACGCTTTTCGACCTGGCCCGCCCCACCGGCCTTCCCATAGGCAACCTGACCAGCCAGTTCTGGGCGAATGTTTACCTGAACCCGCTCGATCATTTCATCAAGCGTGAACTGAAATGCAGCGCCTACCTGCGCTATGTTGATGATTTCCTGCTCTTCGCGCCAGACAAGGCCAGCCTGCATCGCTGGCGCACCCAAATCATCGAATTTCTAGAATGCCTGCGCCTGACCCTGCACGAACCTGAAGCGGCGGTTTTCCCGGTCGAGACCGGCATCCCGTTTTTGGGCTGGCGCATCTACCCGCAGCATCGCCGGCTCAAGCGGCGCAATGGCGTGGCTTTTCAGCGTCGTTTTTCCCAAATGCGCCGCAACCTGGCCGCCGGGAAAATCAGCCACGAGAAAATGAACGCATCTGTCCAGAGTTGGGTCGCTCATGTCGCGCACGGCAATACCTGGGGCTTGCGGCGGTCCTTGCTAAGTTCCCCTCTCCCGCCTTCGGGAGAGGGGTTAGGGCGCCGCACTGAGCTTGTCGAAGTGGTGAGGGTGGGGCTGGCATGAAACAATCTCCGCTCTTTAGCAAAACCTATATCTTTGTCGCCTGGATCGTGCCGGTTACGGTAAAATTTCCGCGCCAGCAGCGATTTGTCATCGCCGCCGCCCTCCAGCGTGAATCCCTGCGCTTTCAGGAATTGATCATTGAGGCTGCCCACCAGCGCGAACCGCTCACAATCCTGACCCAGGCTGATGCCGAACTGGACAAAGTCCGCACTCACCTGCGCCTGGCCCTCGACCTGGAACTGCTCAAACCCGGCCAATACCAGCACGGCGCAACCATGCTGGTTGAAATGGGCAATCTGCTCGGCGGCTGGTTGTCAAAAGTCAAGAAACAGGCTAAAAACGAACCTGAAACAATAGCAGAAACAGAACTTTTACAGGCAGAACGCGGCGAACCGCCGCTTTTGTAGGGCCGGGCATGCACGCGGCGGGTCGTGGAACAACAATCGTAGGAACGCCCGCTGTGCGTATCGCAACAGGAACGAACCCGATAACTTCAACAACAATATCGGTTTTCGGCTTGTTTCCCATGACAAACCATCACTGGCCGGTAAATCTGGCCCTGCCGGGCTTGCCCGCAGGGCAGACGGAGCCACTCAAGATTGCCAGCGCTGCCCGTCCCTGGTTTTACCTATTTTCTCCTTTCCCCCGGTGGTGGAGAGGCCGGGAGATGGGTAAAGCCAAATATCGCCCCCGGCCTGCTCCCTCGGGTACTCCTGCGCCCGTCAAAGGACGAACGTTGGAGCAGGCCACTTTCGGAGGAAAACATGACCGACATCAACGACATCAATGCTGCCCGTGACGCCATCGTGGGCGAACAAAACAATTACTACCAGTTCATACAGGTAATTGGCGCATTCACACCGCCACCCAAACTGGCTGACCTGCGCCGTGATTACCTGGCGCATATTGAGCGCAGTTACCGCGCCCTCGATTTCAAGGGCATCCCGCAGCTGCGCACCCTACCGGGCGAACTGGCGCTTGAGTCGGTCTATGTGCCGCTCTTGGCCCGTCCCGAACAACCGGACGGCGACACCTGGAATCGGGAACGCAGGCTGGCCGGGCGCAGTTTCAATCACGATTCGCTGCCCGAAGAAGCCCTGCATGGCATGGAGCGGGCTGGCGCGGCAGCCCCGGCGCAGATCGAAGAAGCCCTGCGTGAGAAAAACTGCGTGGTTGTGCTGGGCGACCCCGGTTCGGGCAAAAGCACCATGCTCAAATACCTGGCCCTGCGCCTGGCGCGCGACCCCGAAGCGCCCCTGCCGATCCTGCTGCCGCTGAATGCCTATGCCAAAACCCTGGCCGGACGCGACATCAACCTGCAAAACTACCTGCCCGAATACTTCGCCGGTCGGGCTGAGGGGGTGGCCGCGCTCGGGCCGCTTTTTAAGGAAGCCCTGGCGAACGGCAAAGCCGTCATCCTGCTGGATGGGCTGGATGAAGTCCAGAGCAATCGTGCCGCGCTGGTCGGCAAGGTGGAGGCCTTCGCCCACGAGGCCGTCAAACGCGGTAACCGGGTACTGGTCACCAGCCGCCTGGTCGGCTACCGCGACGCTCCGCTGGCCCCGAAAGATTGGTCGCTCTACACTTTGCTGGATTTCACGCCGGAAGCCATCGAAACTTTTGCTGAAAAATGGTGCCTGACGATGGAAATCAGCGTCTCGGGTGATACCCCCGAAGCGCGCAAACAGGCCAAAATCGAGCAGGCTGGACTACTGGAAGCCATCGATGCCAATCCTGGCGTCGGACGCCTGGCGAGCAATCCGCTGCTCTTGACCATCCTGGCCCTGATTAAACGCCAGGGCGTCGAATTGCCCAAGAGCCGTATCAAACTCTATGACCGCTATCTCGAAACCCTGATCGAAGCCTGGAACCGCGCTAGCGCGCTCGACAAAAGCGCCGGGCGCGAATCTCTCGATTATGAATCAACCCTGGAAGTGCTTGGCCCGCTGGCCTTGCGCGTGCGCGAGGAGAACCCGACTGCCGGGCTGGTCAGCGCCCGCCAGTTGCAAGACTGGCTGACAGAGCATTACACCGGCGAGCAGTGGGGACTGAAACCCGGCCCGGCCCGCGAAAAAGCGCGTGAATTTCTCGAAAGTGTGCGCCGCCACTCGAACCTGCTGGTCGAGCGCGGCGAAGGCCAGTATGGCTTCATTCACCTGACCTTCGAGGAGGCCCTGGCCGCCTACGGCCTGGTTGCGCTCGGGCAGGTCGAGCGCCAGGTAACGCTCGACTACATCCAGAAATACATCGCCGACCCAGCCTGGCGTGAGACGATTTTGCTGAGTGTAGGTGTGCAGGGTCTCATCAGCCGCCAGCCGCGCGCTGCCGGGGAATTGGTGCGCGCCATGCTTAAAATGCAATGCAACGGCGAAAACACTGGGAAAAACCTATTAATGGCCGGGGCCTGCCTGGAAGATGTGGGCGAAGCCGGCTTGGGCCAGGCCACAGCCCGCGAAGTGCAGGAAGCCCTGCTCGCCGCCAGCCGCGACCGTTCCCTGCCGCCCGCCACCCAGCGCGACGCCGGTTTCTCGCTGGCGCGCACAGGCTGGCTTCCAAAAGACTTGGACGATTGGGTCGAGATTCCGGCTGGTGAATTCCGCTATGGCGGCGATGATTTCCCTGAGCGAGACGAAGTCATCCAATCTCCATTCTCGATTACCAAATACCCTGTCACCAACCTGCAATTCAAACGCTTCAAGGATGCCGAAGGCTACGAACGCCAAGAATTTTGGAGCGCGGACGGCTGGGCCTGGCGCAGCGGGACGTATGACAGCAAGGCAACTGACAAAAACCTGAAAGACTGGCTTGCCGAACGCCCGCCGGCGAAGCGCAACGAACCCTGGTACTGGCATGATGAAAAATGGAATAACCCGCTCGCGCCGGTGGTGGGCGTCAGTTGGTTCGAGGCCGAGGCCTACGCCAACTGGCTGGCTCAAAAAGAAGGCCGCCCGGTGCGCATGCCCACCGAGCAGGAATGGGAGCGTGCGGCGCGAGGAACAAATGGGCGGGAATACGCCTGGGGGAATGAATTCGACCGTAATAGCCTGAACTGCGCTGAATTTTGGGCAGACCAGGAAGATTTAAGTGATATTGATAAATGGTCTGAGTGGCTCAAAACAGATTCTTTTAAAAGTGCGGGCACAACCGCAGTTGGTCAGTTCCCGGCAGGCAATACCCCCGAAGGCATCAGTGACCTTTCCGGCAATGTCTGGGAGTGGACAAATTCCTGGTATGAAGACGAGCAGGTTAATCGCACAGCACGCGGCGGGTCGTGGTACGACGATCGTAGGGACGCCCGCTGTGCGTCTCGCCACTGGGGCGGTCCCGGTTACTTCGGCTACAGGCTCGGTTTTCGGCTTGTTTCCCCTGCGCAATCTTGATATTTCTGTGTTCTGCCTTCTGGATTCTGCATTCTGCAAACTGCCTCCTGAGAGGGGGGTGTGGGGGGAGACTTCCCCCCACATATTAAGCGAATTTTTTTCCATGCCGGGCATCCTTTTGCCCGGCACTTTTTGAACCATCGTTGGGTATTCTGGCTGAGCGAATTACGCAATAGAACTATCTTATAGAAATTGAGCGCAGTAAAATAGAAATTGGGCAGAACAGCAAATTAACCCCGCTCACCTGGTCGATGGGCGGGGATGGATTTGACATTCTGTTAGCTTACGTTGGGCGGGATAGTTTTAAGGCAAACGAATCTAGATTCGTTTGCCTTAAAACTAAAGCTGTGATTACATCTCCAGCCGCTCGGCCAGCAGTTCGGATTCTTCGCGGGCTTGCTTGGCCATGAGTTCGCGCCATTCTTCGGCGCACTCGGCGTCAGTTTTAGGCCCGCGTGAGGGCAGCGTGTTTTTCCCGACAACCGGCGAACTGGTTGCCGAGAGAAGGGCAGGTGTGCGGAACAACAGGCGGTAGAGGAAGGCGACGATCATTAGACCGCCTTGCCAACCAGCAACTCGCTCAGGAGCTGCTGGCGTTGACGCTCGATGTCAGCCAGGTATTCAGCCTGGGCTTTCTGCTCGGCCTGGTGCTGAACGGCCAGGATCGCGTTCATCCATTGGCCGGGAACGAAGATGAGCGAGTCTTTTTTCTCGCCTTCGTCTTCTTCAATGATCTGGTCTTCGCTGGTATCAGCCATAAGCCAACCCCAGTGCATGACCTGGTCGCCGTTCATGAGGGCTTTTTCAGCCGGATTTTGCCAGCGAGGATCAAGTTCCTGGGGCAGAACGTAGGCAGCAACAACGCGGCGAACGATGTAAGCCCGGTGAGCAGGGTTGTAGGTGGTTGCGCTTTCGTCGCCAACCAGGACAACGGTGCCAGACTGCCAGAGCCAGGCTTCGCGCAGGATGCCAAATTTCTCTCGGTGTCCGAGATTGCGGAGAACGCTCCAGCAGATGGCCGGGTAGTCCAGGTCGCGGGCGGCGGCGATCCAATCGCGCTTGATTTGGCGAAGATCAGCTAGAGACATCCTGGCGTTGGCTTGTGCAGGCGGGGCAGAAATGGTGAGTAAATCTTGCATGTGGGCCTCCTTGTGTTGGGTGGAAGCCTGGCTTTTGAGAGCCAGGCTTCCATGATTCAGTTATGCCGCAGCCGCTTCTTCTGAAGCCTGTGCGACTTCGGCGGCTTTGGCGACCGCAATCGGGTCGTTGATCATCACCGGCATGACAAGATAGCGATACTTGTCTGTGCCGTTAGTGAACAGGATCGGGGTATTGGGTCCATTCAGGCGCATGTGCACCTGCTCAGTTCCAATCGCGTCCAGCCCTTGCTTGACAAAGCCGACATTGCTGCCGATCAAGAATGGCATTTCAGCGTCACTCGCCAGGATTGTCTCGCCCAGGCCGGTTGTGCTGGATTCGCCGTAGACCTTTACGCCGTTTTCGGCGCAATCAAGCATCAAGACGCTTTGCCCTTCGCGCGCAAAGATTTCGGCGCGGCGAACCGCACCCTGAAAATCTTTGCCATTCAGCGTCAGGCTGTGCTTGAAATCCCTGGGGAAGATCGCTTGCCAGTCTGGAAAGTTGAAGTCCAGCAGCTGGGCCCGGAAGGAAACATTGCCCCAGGCCATCAGGATGGCCCGGTCTTCGTCGACAGAGACGGTTACCCGGGTCTCATCGCCCGGCAGGATCGCGGCCAGTTTCAAAGCGGCGCTGCGCGGGATGAGCAGGCTGGTTTTGGCGTGGAAAACCAACTCGTGATCGAGGTGGTAGCTTGCCAGGCGGAAACCATCTGCGGCGGTCAGGCAAACCTTTTCGTTGACCAGGGCCAGTTGGACCCCAGCCAGGGCAGGCCGGGACTCATCGCTGGATGCCGCGATTGCTACGCGCTTGAGCGCGGAGCGCAGTTCGCTGGCCGGGACCGTACCCATCAGCTTGGAGTCAGGTGCAGCTGTCTTGGGGAATTCATCGGCGGCCAGGCTCTTGAGTTTGGCCTTCGTTCCCTGCGAACCAAAGCGCAGGGTCGCGCCATCATCTTCCCAGGTCAGGTCAATCTGTGCGCCGGGCGCAGCCGAGGCCAGGTCGGTCAGGGTTGTACCGGGGGCGCAGGCCGCCCAGGCTTTCGTCACTTTAGCGGGAACTGCAACGCTAATCGCCGTTTCCAGGTCGGTTGCGGTCAGGGTCAGCGTGTCGCCTTCGGCCCGCAGCTGGATCGTGGTCAGGATTGGCAGGGCCGATTTAGTCAGGGCTTTCGAGACGAGGCCCAGGGCGGCCTTGATGGTCTCGGTCAGGATCGTGGTATCAGATTCGGTTTTCTTGGTCATATAGCCTCCTTATGGTAAAAAAAGAGCCCGACCGTTAGGCCAGGCTCTTGTGATGTTGCCTGTACTGGATGTATTTCCAGTGCTTGTACTGGATATTTCCCCAGTGCT
This sequence comes from Anaerolineales bacterium, assembly GCA_034004515.1. Classification (GTDB taxonomy): domain Bacteria; phylum Chloroflexota; class Anaerolineae; order Anaerolineales; family Villigracilaceae; genus UBA8950. Next base: position 10,710 of record JAVEWN010000107.1, read on the forward strand.
TGTACTGGATATTTCTCCAGTGCTTGTTCAGGGCTGCGGGATACCGCAGTTCCCTAGAAGGGGATATTCTCGTCGTCAGCGGCGGGGGCGGTGGCGGGCATATTGCTTTCGCCGCCGTTGCCCTTGCTGTCCAGGAAGCGCACGGTTTGGGCGACCAGTTCGAAGCCAGAGACAGCGTCTCCCGCTTTGTTGGTCCAGGCGCGCGGCCCGCCAGTCTCGCGGTCATAGGCCAGGCGGCCTTCGACCAGGACTTTCGAGCCTTTCTTCAGGTACTGATTGACGACCTCAGCCTGCTTGCCCCAGGACG
>JAVEWN010000108.1:0-10646 GCA_034004515.1 Anaerolineales bacterium
TTGACACTGGAGAAGATTGGGCGTGCCTTGGATGCTTTTTGACCGAATTTTCTCGGTTTTGAGAGCGAAAACTTGTCAAAAAAATCGCGTTTTTTACGATTCTTGCGCTGATTGCGCAACCGTTACGTTAATAATTGCGATATTGCCAAAAAATGACAAGGTTCTTGAACAATTAAAATTAGCTGATGGCACAGGGAAAAAATGCCCCTACTGTGCAGAAATCATAAAACAAGAAGCATCTGTCTGTAGATATTGCGGAAAAAACATAGCAGTAGAAAACATGCAAAACGAATCTGAATAAAAAGCTGGGCGTCAGTATGCTCCAGCCCAATCGCTGGCTGGTGATTTTTTGGTTATGGTAAGAAGCATTGAATTCGGCAAGCCCTTCGACTACAGCCCTTCGTTTCACTCCGGGCTTCCGCTCCGGGCTTGATCATGGCTAAGACCCCGCGCTAACGATTGCCAACTTTTCGGGGTGCAGGTGGCGGCGGATGGCTTGCAGGGCGTCTGCGGGGGTGATGGCGCGGATGCGTTCTTCATAGTTTTGATAGTAGTCCAAGCCGAGGTCGTAGCGCTCGATGTTGAGCAGGGCCTGGGTTACGCCGCCGTTTGATTCGAGCGAAAGCGGCAGGCGGCCAACAAAATTATCCTGGCTGTCTTGCAGTTCTGCGACAGTCACCCCGTTTTCGACAAAAATCTTGATCTCTTGCAAAATCAGGTCGATTGCTTTTTGGAGATTGGCCGGGCTGACGCCTGCGCTGATGTCCCAGGTGCCGGTTTCGAGGCCGGCGCTCAGGCTGGAGTAGGCGTAATAGGCCAACCCGGAGCGTTCGCGGACCACGTCGCCGATCCGGCCCATCATGCCGAATTGGCCGAGGACTGAGTTTGCCAGGGAAGCGGCAAAATAATCCGGGTCGCGGCGGGCCGGGCCATGACAGCCGATGACCAGATCGGTTTGAGATTTTCCGGGAATGGGAATATGTTTGCGGGTGAGAGCGTTCAGGCCCGCCAAAACTGGCAGGGCGGGTAAAAGCGGCTGGTCAGGATTCTGCCAATCGCCCAGGAAACGCTCCACCATTTCCAAAACCTGAAGCGGTTCGATTGCGCCGACGACGGCCAGAACCATGCCGCGCGGGCCGTAATGGCGGCCATGAAACTCGGCCAGATCGTCGCGGCGGATGGCCTGGATGGTTTCGGGGTAGCCGTCGTCTGGGCGGCCAAAGGGGTGATCGCGGTAGATGATTTCGTCGAAGGCCATGCTGGCGCGGTCGCCGGTATCCTGGTCGCGGATGGCCAGGCCGGTCAGCAGCTGGGCGCGCAGGCGTTCGACCTGTTCGGGCGGGAAGGATGGCTGGCGCAGGCTTTCAGACAGTAGTTCGAAAATCAGGGGCAGGTCTTCGGCCAGGGCGCGCCCGCTGAAGCCGGTGGTGCGCGCGCCCGATGCAAAGCCTATCCCGGCCCCGATCGATTCGAGCGCGTCGTGAATTTGGAAGAAGTCGTGGCGGGTTGTGCCGCGCATCAGGGCCGAGGCGGTGAACTCGGCCAGGCCGAGCTTTTCGTCGCGCTCAAACAGGCTGCCGGCAGGTAAAAATCCGCCCAGGGCAACCGAGGGGCTGTTGGGGTTGGCGCGCGCCAGGAGGGTGATGCCGTTGCCGGTTTGGGCGCGGAAGATGTCTGCGGGGCCGGGCAGGGAGTGACGGGTGGGTTTCATTCGGCCTCCTCGGCGCTGCTGCCGTCAGGCTGGTAGATGCCGACGACGCGCTGGCTCGGCTTGAGATATTCTCCGGCCACGCGGCGCACATCTTCGGGCGTGACCGCGGCCAGACGCTCCAGGTAATTTTGGAACCAGCTGTAATCGGCGAACATTTCGGCGTAACCCAGCCAGAAGGCCTGGTTGGTGATGTTTTCAGCGCCGAAGGCAAACATGGCGCGCGCTTGTTTGATGGCGCGCTGGATTTCTGCGCTTGTGACGAGAGCATCTTGCATGCGCGCGATTTCGGCGTCGAGGGCCGACAAACTTTCTGCAAAAGTGCGCTCCGGGTGGATCGTCAGGGTGATGGCGTACAGGAAGGGGTCGATGGTGCTGGACGCGCCAGCGTGCAGGCCGACGGCCAATTCCTTCTCGACCAGGGCGCGGTACAGGCGCGAAGTGCGGTTTGAAATCCCGCCGCCGCCGAACATGTTCAGGTTGGATGGCCCGGCCAGCAGGCTGTCCAGCACGGCCAGGGCGTGAAAATTAGGATGCGCGCCAGAGACGTGCGGATAAGCGGCCTGAAGGTAAGTCGTCTCGCCCGGCCCGCTGACTTCGAGACGGATCTCTCCGTGGTGGGGCGGTTCAGGACGGTTCAAGCGCGGCGGCGGCGGCCCGGCTGGCAGGTCGCCGTAGAGTTCGTTCAGGCGCGCCAGTATTTCGTCGGTTTCAAAATCTCCGGCCAGGGCCAGGACGGCGTTGTTGGGCGTGTAATAGGCCTGGTAGTGCTGGCGCAGGTCGGCGGCGTTCAGGCTGTGCAGGTCGGCGGTATCGCCAATGACTTCGTGATGGTAGGGGTGAACGCGGAAACTGGCGGCCTGAATGGCTTCTCCCAGCCGGAAAAGCGGCTCGTTTTCGTGGCCTTCGCGCTCAGAAAGGATGACGGTGCGCTCCGATTCGACTTCGGCTGAGTCGAAAGCGCTGTTGACCATCCGGTCGGCTTCCAGGCGCAGGGCCAGGTCGATTTTGGCGGTGGGCATGGTCTCGTAGTAGGTGGTCCAATCCAGGAAAGTAAAGGCGTTCCAGCTGCCGCCCTCGCGTGAAATGGCTTTGTCGAGGATCGCGGCTGGGAACTGGGGTGTGCCTTTGAACTGCATGTGTTCGACCCAGTGCGATATGCCGGTGCGCCCGCTGGGCTCGTCCTTTGAGCCAACCCGATACCAGAGCCACTGGCTGATGAGCGGGGCGGTCTGAATTTCTTTTAGTAAAATTTTTAATCCGTTGGCGAGCAATACCTGGGTAACTTCGCTCATCGATACTCCTAAATTGTGAGTGTCATTGCGAGATGCCAAAACTTCTCGCAATGACACCGCTTAATTTCCAACCAAAGATGAAAGGGATGTCGTAATTCTTGCTATCTATTCAATGTTGAAAAATATCTTACAAAACCACATCGCCGATTCGCACAGCCCTATCTCTTGCGGGCCTGGCAGGTCGTTCAACATTTTGTAATATGGGCCAACGACCGCCTGCAAGCCGGTAAAGGGTTGATGCAGTTCCGTCTCTTCCAGCGGAATATCGACCGGCACTTGCAGGGTAATCGGGATGGTGGTGTTGACCGGGACGGTGATGTCGAGCAAAATCGGCAGGTTGGTGCCGGCCGGCAGGATGATATTGGTCGGGGCGCTGATGATGTTCAGCCCGCCGGTGCTGAGGGTGACGCGCGCGCCATTGATCGGCGTATCCGCGGTCAGCTGGACGATGGTTTCGGTCTGGACGGGCAGGCTGAACTGGACCGGGATTTCGGTCTGGACCTCGATTGTGGTCTGGATGTGGGCCTCGTCCATCAGGACGAAGTTGTTGTAGAGCCCCCCCAGCAATTCGTCGCCGACCAATGTTTTCAAGGTGAAGAGTTCGCGCCCCAGCACCAGCAGGACGATGATCAAAATCAGGTTGACGATCAGCGATAAGATGCTCGCGATTGTCCAGAAGGCGGGCATGAAGCTGCGCTTTTTGGGCTGGCTGGCGGGCCGGGGGCTGGTCGGGATGTTCGCCGCCGCGGGGGGATTCTCAGCAGCCGGGCGGGAGGCTTGGGCGCGCGAAGCGGCTGCCGCTTGGGGTGGGGCCGCCGTGGCCGAGGTGGCCGGCTGACTCAAGGTCACACGCGCGGGCGGCGGGGCGGCAGGTTGGGCAAGCGCCGGCTCAGCCGGGCTGGAGGGCTTTACCGGCCCTGGCCCCGGGGTTGGCGAGGCGGATTCAAACTTTGCCGGTTGGACGGTGGCGATAGGCTTGCTCTTCTTGGGGAAAAGCAGGGCCTTAATCCAGCCCATGTTATCGTTTTTGGGGCGGTTTTCTTTGCCCATCTTTATGCTCCTGAAAAGGTTGGGAAGTCGATCTTCAAATTACTTTGTCGCTTGAATATTAGTTTAGCATAAAGATGGGAAAAAGCGTGTAACAAAACAAACTTTACCGGGCTTTCTTAAAGTCCGCTTTGCGGGGCGTGCCGCTCTCCATTATTTGGGCAAAGCCGAACCGTACGCCCGGTCTTTGTTATTTGCTTTGCGTTCCGGCTGACTCTGCATAAAACGGTTTTTTTACTCGATTTTGACGCTTTCTTTGACCCCTCCAGATTCTCTGGTTTTGCCGCCAAGAAAACCCATTTTCTGACAAATCCGACTAAATCAAATATAATCACAGCAACGGGTGGGGCCGGGAGCAGCTCCCGCCCCGATTTACTTCACCAAACAGAAAAGGAGAATGCGCTTGAGCGAGAGCTATTATGTCGCCGTTGTGGGAGCAGGCCCGGCTGGAATGTTTGCTGCGCGCGAGCTGGCCCGCGCAGGCGCACAGGTTGCAATTTTTAATCGCGATATCAAACCGGGCGGCCTGGCCGAATACGGAATTTACCCCGATAAGCACGCCATGAAACAGGGCCTGCGCACTCAGTTCCAACAAATCCTCGATACCCCTGGCATTAAATATTATGGCAACATCAGCATTGGGGCCCAGGCCGACCTCTCGCTGGACGATTTGCGCGCCTGCGGATTTCAGGCGATTCTGGTCACGGCTGGGGCGCAGGGCACTAAATGGCTCGGTTTGCCCGGTGAAAACCTGATCGGCGTCTACCACGCCAAAGACCTGGTCTATCACTACAACCAGCTGCCGCCTTACAGCCAGAAAAAATTCGTTTTTGGCAAAAAAACTGCCGTCGTGGGGGCCGGGAACGTCATGCTCGATATCGCCCGCTTTCTGATGCAAAAGGCCAAGGTCGAGGAAGTGATTGCCATCGTCCGGCGCGGCCCGGCTGAGGTCAAATTTGACAAAAAGGAGATGGAATACGTCATCTCGCAGCTTGACCAGCGCGCCCTGGACGAGGAAATTGAACGCGTCGCAGCCCAAATGAAGGCGATTGGGCAAGACCCGCAAGCCGCAAAGGCCAACATCCTGGAAGCCTTGCCGAAAGCCTACCCGCCGCTTTCGCTGGCCCACTTCCGCTTTGAGTTTCTAGCCTCCCCAACCGGAATGCGCAGCGACGGCAGCGGCGCGGTCAGCAGTATCGACCTGGAGGACAACTTGCTGCTGCTCAAGGATGGCGAGATCAAGGCCCGCGGGACCGGCAAAAGCCGTACGATGGCAATTGATTCAGTCGTTTTTGCAATCGGCGACAAAGTCGATGAGACCTTCGGCTTGCCGGTTCAGGGTGTCGAATTTGCCAAAAATCCGGCTCCGCGCTTTCCGGTGGATGAGAAATCTTACGAAGCCTACGACCCGCAAGCGCAGTCGGTCATCCCGGATGTTTTCGTGGCGGGCTGGAGCCGCCAGGCCAGCACCGGGCTGGTGGGCTATGCCCGCAAGGACGGAGTCAACGGCTCGAAAGCCCTGATTCAGTACCTGCAAAGCCTGACGCCGATCACGGTCGAGGCTGCACTGCTGGAAGCGCGTTTGAAGCAGCTTGGCAAACCGCTCGTTTCACGCAATGACATCCGCAACCTGCATGTCATCGAGCAGTACGAATCTCACAAACGCGGCGTGCCGTCCTTTAAATTCCACAGCAACGAGGAAATGCTCGAAGCGATCATGTCGGTGGGCTGAGCCGGTTTTTACGCAAGAAATAAAAAGACGCCCCAATCCGGCGTCTTTTTGTATGGCAGGCTGGGGCGTAATTCCCGGGTTGCCAGAGAACTTTCCTAAATTTCCACCCCCAGCCAGATGCGGATGAAGTAGCCGATGATAAAGCTGAAGAGGGCCACGCTCAGGCTGAGGCCGGCCATTTCGAGAAAACGATGTTTGAAATTTTCATCTTTGGCAACCGAGATGTAGTAATTGAAGACGGCGATAATCACCACCGCGCTGCTGAGCGAAATCGCCAGGCACAGAATGTAATTTTCAAGCAGCAGGTAGGGCAAAATCAGGATGGCGACCGTGATGACGTAGGCGATCCCGGTATAAATTGCGGCCCGCACCGGGTGCTTGTCGGTTTCTTCTGAACGAGTCGAGAGATATTCAGAAGCGGCCATCGAGAGCGAGGCGGCGATGCCGGTAATCAGCCCCGAAAGGGCGATTAGCTTGACATCTTGCAGGGCCAGCGTCAGCCCGGCCAGCGCGCCGGTTAGCTCGACCAGGGCATCGTTCAGACCGAGCACCACCGAACCGGCGTAGCGCAGACGTTCTTCATCCAGCATTTCAAGCAGCTTTGCTTCGTGTTCTTCCTCGTCCGCGTGGATTTGGACCGCGGCGGGAATGGTTTTGGCGATTTCAGCATAATTGGCCTGGGCGCCCGCCTCGCCGCGCTCCATCAGTTTCACCCCAAAAGTGAAGCCGAACAGGCGCGCCACAATCACGTAGAACCAGACCATCTCCCAGCGCGGCGAGACATCCTGTCCGGTCAGTTTCTTCCACTCTTGGTAGTGGCGCAGTTCGTCGGCCCCGATTTGCTCAAGGGTGCGTCGATTTTGCTCGTGCGGCAGGCTGGCGGCAATCTTTTTGTAGACCTGGTACTCGCTGATCTCATTTCTCTGGGCAGCCAGCAGGCGCTGGCGTAGTTCTGGGCTGATTTGCATCGCTTTCTCCTTAAAATAACTGAGCCATTTGTGCGTTTTGAAAAGGAGACATCTCACACGGCTAAAGAATAAAATAGATCGCCAATAAAACCACAATCACCGGCAGATACAGGCTGACGATGCTCCCCGAAACCAGCACATTCCAGAAGGAATATTTGCCGCCCTGATACAGATCCGGCCGCATCGCAAAAAGTTTGATTTCCTGCGGCTTTTCGCAAGTTCCGGCCACGTCATTGTACAACCCGCGAAATTTACGTTCCTGTTGCAGATAATACGAATCCAAAAACCAGAAAACCAGCGTCGGGAAGACCGCCACAAGCGCAAAAGCCTCATTCTTCGTGCTGGCATATAACGCCAGCAAGGTCGAAGCAATTGCAACCATCCAGCCTTTCATCTGGAACGAATTTTGGTTCATGCGCGCGATGACATCCTGAATAAATTCAAGATGTTTGATTTTTTCGTTCGGCATGCCCGCCTCCTTTGAGGGGATAGATGTTCAGAAAATATATTTTACAGATCTGCTCTGCGGCTACTTTGACAATCTCAAGGTAAACAACAGTTCGATCAACTTCGTCCTGAGCGGAGGCCCGCGCGCTTGTGCGGGCCGCAGTCGCAGGACGCTTTCTTGCAAATCATCCTGCGACTACACTAAAGAAGGCTCCGCTCACCTCTACCGGCGGCACTGGCGCAGGCAGGGTCTGCATCTCAAAACGATACTCTTAATGTCTATAAAAACAAAATTCTTCTGCTGTTATTATACCCACTCGGCCCGCGAATCCCTGCGCTCTTATGGTATCATCTCGGATAACAAAGGATGACACAATGGAAGACCGAATCGATATTATCGAAGGCCCAACGCCCCTCTTTGAACCCGTCCAGGATGGCTGGGCGCTTGGACTGAATGAAACCCGGGCCTTTTCATTCACCGCCATCACCCGCCTGCGCACCTTCAACGGCCACGCGCTGGTCGAACGCTGTTACCGGCGCTGGCACACCCACCAGCCGATCAACCTCCATTACCGGAACGAGGTTGGCCTGGAAGAAAACGCGCCGATTTTGGCTGCGCGCTCGATCTCGACCCAGGAAGGTGATGTGCTTCTGCTCTGGCTGCACGTTCAGCGCGACGATCTGCAGCTCGAAATTAATCCAGACGACTCGGACGACGACGAGTTGGACTTGCTCGAATAACCTTTTCCACTTACTGGACGATTCGGGATTCAGGCCCACCCGTGGCTTGAATCCCGAATTTCAAAGCGAGGCAAACCCGATGGCTTTTTTACGCTCCGTCCTGACCGATGCTGTCCTGACCCTGACGATTGACCGGCCGAAAGCCAACGCTTTCAACCTGGCCCTGATCGCCGAACTGCAATCGGCATTCAAACAGGCCGACCGCGATTCTCAAACGCGCGTCATTGTTCTGACCGGCGCGGGCCGGGTCTTTGGCGCGGGCCAGGATATTGAAGAAATCCTGGCTGGCGGCGAAAACCTATCGTATCTTGCCCATTTGCGCGAGACCTACAACCCGCTCATCCTCCAAATCCGTCAGATCGAGAAGCCGGTCATCGCTGCAATCAACGGCCCTTGCGCCGGGGCCTCGTTTGGGATCGCCCTGGCCTGTGATCTGCGCCTGGCAGCCGAGTCGGCCCGTTTTGTGGTCGGCTTTAACGGGATTGGCCTGGTTCCCGATTCCGGCGTTTCGTTGCTGCTGCCCAGCCTGATCGGCCTGGGGCGCGCCCTGGAATTTACCTTCAGCAACCAGCCGATCAGCGCCGAAAAAGCCCTGGCCTGGGGGTTGGTCAATCGCGTCGTCACGCTCGAAGACCTGCCCGGCGCGGCCGCCAGCGCTGCCGCCGAACTGGCCCGCGGCCCCTTGGGCGCATTTGGCTTGAGCAAACGCCTCTACAACAAAGCCATTCTGCCCAACCTGGCCGAAATACTGGAGTACGAAGGCCAGATTCAAGAAATTGCCGGCAAAAGCCTCGAACACAAGGAAGGCGTATCGGCTTTCCTTGAAAAACGCTCCCCCAAATTCTAAACCCCAGCCTCGCAATCCCATGCCTTACGAAGCCGTCATCGGCCTGGAAGCCCACATCGAAATGCAGACGCAATCGAAAATGTTCTGCGCCTGCCCGGTCGTCGATTCGGTTTCCGCGCCGCCCAACAGCGCCGTTTGCCCGATCTGCGCCGGGCATCCCGGAACCCTGCCGGTTCTCAACGAAAAAGCGGTCGAATATGCGCTGCGGGTGGCCCTGGCCCTCGAATGTACGGTCAATCCAACCAGCATCTTTGCGCGCAAAAATTATTTTTACCCCGATATTCCGAAAGGCTTTCAAATTTCGCAATACGAACAGCCGCTGGCCGAATACGGACGGATCGTCCTCCAAACTTCGCAGGGTCAGAAAATCATCCGCATTCGACGGGTGCATCTTGAGGAGGATACCGGCAAACTGACTCACGTCGAATCTGCCGGGGCCGCTCCAGCCTGCAGCCTGGTCGATTTAAACCGGGCCGGGGTGCCGTTGCTGGAAATTGTGACCGAACCCGATTTTCGCTCCGCCGAAGAAGTGCGCGTCTACGGGCTGGCCTTGCGGGCGCTGGTGCGGGCCTTGGGCATCAACTCTGGCGATATGGAAAAGGGTGTGATGCGGATCGAGCCGAATATTTCCATTCGCCCGCTGGGACAGTCGGAGTTGGGAACCAAGGTCGAGATTAAGAACCTGAACTCGTTCCGCGCCCTCGAACGGGGCGTGGCCTATGAAATTGCACGCCACGAGCAGGTGCTGACGCGCGGCGGCAAAATTGCCCAGGAAACCGTCGGGTGGGATGAGGCGGCCCAGGCGACTTACAGCCAGCGCTCGAAGGAAGATGCCCACGATTATCGCTACTTTCCGGAGCCAGATTTGCCCGCGCTGCGCGTCAGCGCGGAATGGATTGCGCGGGTCAGAGCCGCTTTGCCGGAGCTGCCGATCGCGCGCGCCACACGTTATCAGCGTGATTTCGGCTTGAGCCTGGCCGAGTCAACTTTTCTGGCGCAGGAGGCCGCCCTGGGCGGGTATTTTGAACGGGTAACGGCAGCCGGCCCAATCGCGGCCCGCTCCGCTTTTGCCTGGGTAACGGGTGAGCTGCTGGGGCTGGTCAACGCTTCGGGAACGGGATTCGACTCGATTAAAGTCGATCCCCAAGACCTGGCGGCTTTGTTGAAGATGGTTGCAGAGCGCGAAATCAACCAGGCGACCGCCAAGACCGTGCTGGCCGGGATGTTTGCCAGCGGGCGAAAAGCGCCAGAAATTGTGGCAGCCAACGGCCTGGCCCAGGTTTCGGATGGCGACCTGATCGCACAGCTGGTGGCCGAAACCCTGGCCGAAAACCCGGGCGAGGTGGCAAGTTACCGCGCCGGAAAGCTGACTGTGGCGAACTTCCTGTTCGGGCAGGTCATGCGCAAGGCGGGCGGCCAGGCCAACCCGCAGGTGGTGCGGGCTGTGCTAGAAAAGCAACTCGTGCTTTAAGAAAGTTGAGCGATGGAAAAAGAAGAGAAACAGCGTACGGTATTATTGTTTTTGCTTTGCGTCCCTGTTTTTATTGCTGTCGGCTATTTTGCGAATAAAGCATACGATGCGCGGGGATATGATTTTGCCGCCTATTGGCAGGCAGCCTATATGGTTCTCGATGGCAAAGATGTATATAACGCTGACCAGTGGATTTCTGTAAGAACCGAACAACAAACAGCGTTGCATTCTGAAGTAACTTTTCAATACCCGTTGCCGCTTGCTGTTCTGTTGTCGCCGCTTGCGATACTGCCCGGTGGAGATGCTTATACTGTTTGGTTACTATTTGGGCAAATTGCCATCCTGGTGTCAATTTTGTTGTGATTCTAGTTACAAGCTATCCGATTGCCT